>JAGHTP010000008.1 GCA_018065265.1 Candidatus Cryptobacteroides aphodequi
AGAAGAAGTCCGACTGCGGTGAGTACGCTTCCATCAATGCTTCCCATTGGAGGGCAGAAGAAGCCACCGACAATAAGCAAGATGCTTACAACGAGGTTGATATAGAAGACTTTCATAGCGCTTCGAGTTTTTTAAGAAGGCTTCGGGAGAGTGGTTCGACTTGGCTCACCAACCGAGCCACCTCTCCTCTACCTTCATCGGTTAACCGTAGTTGTAAGGATCATTTTCCTCTCATATTGCCATAGGCCTTGGCATAAAAGCCTGCATGGAGGGCTTCAGCGTATACTTCACAACCGTTCCGCACCTGCTCACGCAGATAAGGGAGGCCAAAACGAACAAGACCCAGCAGTCGCTTGAAGCCCGCTTCACTTCAAGAAATACGATCTTGTAATCTGCGACGAAATGGGCTATGTCGGCTTTGATAAAGAGGGTGCCGAACTCCTCTTCAATATGATATCCACGCGCACGGGCTCGCGTTCCATCATAATAACAACAAACCTCCCGTTCACAAGATGGGAGGAGGTCATCAAGGACAAAGTCCTGTGCTCAGCACTCGTTGACCGCCTTTGCCACAAGGCCAGGTTAGTCAACATGACCGGGCAATCATATCGTGTTAAAGAAACTCAAAAATTGCTGAAAAACTTGGAATGATAACAAGACTTGTTTACCTTTGAAAGCCTCTTTCTGCGGCCCCTTTTTCAAATACTATCTGGGGGAAATCCACGTTACCATCTACACTGTTAAATCCATAGTAAATAGAACACTAGAAGCCGTTGGAGGGCATGTTTTAGGAGAAGGGACGTATTGGACATCAACGACAGGTGAAGTTAATACTGGTTATCCTAATTGGAATGTATATACAACATATTATTATATAGAATTTAACGATGGGTCATCTTCATACACACGCTATGGTGATGACAAGCACAATGTTCGTGCTGTACTTTCTTTGTAATTACGAATTTGCAAATGCGTGACGGCATTTGCCGTAGAAATATGTCCAAAAAAAATTAACTAATAGAACTATACGAAAACAATATGAAGCAAGTATTCAAAAACAACAATGTCCAAACGCAGTTTGAGAAATGGATGAGTGTCACGGCTGAGCCTTCTTTCAATCAGCCGGATATGGAACGCCTATTTGATTTGGCAATCAGCATTGTTAAGGCAAATGAGTCTTTGGATGAGAAAAGTTTTGTCAAAGCCATTAAGAAGCATTATTGCATCTCGGCTACACATTGTAGGGGCCAAGCGCAGCTTATCTATCGTATTCTCGCTAACTGTATCGAATTTTATAAATACTTGAAGAAAAAATGAACACGCTAGAGAAATACAAAGAGCTTTGTGAGAATGTCACAAAGACCTATGAGAGTAGGTAATCTTTGTCAACGCATATATGAATGCAATCGACACATTGCTAAAGGGCAAGGTAGATGAGGTTGTGCTCCAAAATATAGTTGAAACCATTAAAGGCATAAAGGAAAAATGCACAGATATAGATGACATAAATGAAAGAGTGAAAATAGTTTTCAAGAACAATAATAGGGCCCTTCCTTCAGGACTCGATTAAAAATGTAAGACTAAATTATATGAAAGAGTCAAAACACAATAAGGTTCTGTCGCGCACGATGCTTGCATTCAAGGCTCCGGATAATAATAGAAGGTCGGATAATAACACGGGTAGGAATAATCAAAAGTCGGCTTCAAAATTTCCTGACAATGAATACTACCTCAACGATTCGATACCGGAAAACATCGACACTGTAATATTGGCCGGGTGCGATTTTAAGGAGATCTTTAATAAAACTAAAGCGGAAAGCCCGATATGTATAAAACGTCTTCCTGTTGTGAAGATTACCTTTAACGGCAAATCAATTCATCGTCGATTCTATGGGAATAACGATTTAGGGAAGAAAGGCAAGGATAGGAAGCATGTAGGGGAATATGCGGCTTTGAATTACTCCTCATTGTATGAACTTGTCGGTGAAAACCCGGATGAAATAAAGGGGAAGGCCGTCCAAATTTCTAAAGGTCGTCGCCTTCCGTACTATTGGAACCATCCCTTCCACGCCACGCGGATTTCCTTCCGCCTCGGATTGATATCAATCGGCATTGCCGTAGTCTCGTTACTGCTGTCACTCTTTTGCAATCTGCCGATAATTCATCAGTAGAACCGCGCCATTCTCCGCTATTTGTAAATTTTTTGGTCTGGGATGACGGAACAATGAAACCTGTGAGCGGTTGGAACGCAGACGCCACGCGAATTCCGGGGGAGCAAACGACCTTTCGTCCCCCGATTGACATCACCGCATGCCAAACGGGGGAGCAAATGGCTTTTCGTCCCCCATTTGGCCAAAACACATGGTTTCCCCGATGGTCCAAAATATTTTCTTCTGTCTCCACTCACCTCCACTTGCACTCACGGCCTTCGAAACCTTTCAAAAGTGGGGCAACATTTGGGGTAACAAAAACGAAAAATGGCTCTGAAATAATTCAGGGCCATTTCCTTGCGGAGAGGACGAGATTCGAACTCGTGGTACGGAATGACCCGTACGTCGGTTTAGCAAACCGGTGGTTTCAGCCACTCACCCACCTCTCCAATCATCACCACGTTCTTGTCAAACGGGACGACAAAGATAGCAAAATTTTGATAAACCAAAGGCTTTTGGATGCTTTTTGTATCTTTGCAAAGCGCCGGACGGACGAGAGAGGGAAAAACGCCTCCCCGGAACGGGTCCGGATACCACCATTGCATCACATTATGTCTGACTGCCCCAGGAACATAGCAATCATCGGCGCCGGTGCGGCGGGATGTTTCTGCGCGATCGAGTTGAAACGCCGGCTCCCGGCAACCCGCGTGACAGTGTACGAAGCGGGCCGCAAAGCCCTTGCCAAGGTGGCGGTGACAGGCGGCGGAAGGTGCAATCTGACCAACTCGTTCGACGGCATCGGGCATCTGGCAGAAGCCTATCCGCGCGGGGAAAGACTCGTCAAGCGCGCTTTTACGCAGTTCGGCCCGCGCGAGACAATGGCCTGGTGGGAGAAAGAAGGCGTGCGGCTCGTCGTGCAAAGCGACAACTGCGTATTCCCGGCCAGCCAGGACGCGATGCAGATCGTCCGCACTCTTGAAAACCTGATGCGCCGGCTGGGCGTGGAGGTGGTTCTTGACAGCCGAGTGGAACGCATCGAGCCCCTCGCAGACGGAAGATTCGCTCTGAAAATTGTCGAAAAAGCCAATAGCACCGGTCATCCCTCCGCCGGCATCCCCGGCACGGCAGGCGCAAGCACTGTTCAGCCATTCCGCTCCGTAGAAACCGATGCGGTGGTGCTGACTTCCGGCGGTGGAGCGCTGAAGATGCTCGACGGCCTGGATATCGCTATCGAAAAGCCCGTCCCATCGCTGTTCACATTCAAACTGAAAGGTCCGGCGGCATCAACGGCAACATCATCCGCGTCGCTAAAAACTCCCGGAACTTCGCCAGCAACGCCCGGCGCGACATCGACAACTCCCGTACCTGCCGTCTCCGACATCCGCTCACTTGCCGGCACGGTCGTCGAAAACGCAAAACTTGCTCTTGTGGGCACGGCCTTCCGCTCCGAAGCCACGCTCCTCATAACCGATTGGGGAGTCAGCGGCCCCGCAACGCTCAAACTGAGTTCGTACGCCGCGCGGCACTTGGCCGAAACACTCTATGGCGGCACGCTTACCATCAACTATACGGGTGTGGGCGAAGATGATATCCGCCGCGAGCTATCACGCCTGATTCAGAGCGCCCCGCAGCGCCAGCTCGCGTCAACTCCGGCCTTCGGGCTTACCGCCAGGCTGTGGAAACATCTCATCGCACGAGCCGGCATCAGGGCGGACATACGTAATGCGGAACTGGGCTCGAAGGGCCTCAACCGCCTCGTAGCCACGCTTTCAGCCGACGCCTACGAGCTGGCCGGCCGCTGTCATTTCAAGGAAGAGTTCGTCACCTGCGGAGGTGTGAGCGCATCGGCGGTCAATGCCAATACGCTTGAAAGCCGCAACTACGCGGGCCTGTTCTTCGCTGGAGAAGTGCTCGACATCGACGGCATCACCGGCGGCTTCAACCTTCAGGCGGCCTGGAGCACGGCGATGGCCGTAGCAAGGGCTATTTCTCAGAAATAATCTATTTCGCGCGCAATTCGATTGCGAATCCACCGCCTGGAGCCATACTAAGCGGCAGACGGTCGCCGGACCGGAGTTCGGTGCGGGTGATGGTATAGGCCTGGGGGTTGGTGCGGTAGTGGGCGTCGGGCGCATCGGCGTAGATGACGGCTTCGTAGGTCGTGCCAGGCGACAGGAAACTGAAATCGACTTCGATTGTACGTGCGTTTTCATCGGTCGTTCCGCCGACAAACCAGGTATCACGGCCGAAACTAAAATCGCGGGCGCTTCCGCTTAGCGATTCCTGACGAGGACGACGGGCGATGACGACATAATCACCTGGCGCAGCGGCCAGATAGCGCGACTCCTCCCAGTCGGCCGCCACGTCCCGGATGAACTGGAACGCGTCCATAAAGCGCACATAGTTCTGAGGCAGATCGGCCGCCATCTGCAGAGGCGAATACATTGTCACATAGAGCGACAGCTGATTGGCGATGGTGGCCAGCACCGGCGAAGGCTTGCCACCCGCAAGGGTCAGGTCCTGCTCGAAGATTCCGGGAGTGAAGTCCATCGGCCCGCCATTGAGGCGCGTGAACTGCAGGATGGTGGTGTGCTCGGGTTCCGTTCCGCCAAACGCCTGATGCTCGGTGCCTCGCGCCGACTCGTTGCCTATCAGGTTCGGATATGTGCGGCAAAGCCCCGTGGGCCGAACGGCTTCGTGGGCATTGACCATAATGTGATGACGGGCCGCCTCGGTCACGGCGTACAGATAATGGTTCACCATCCACTGGCCGTAATGCGTTTCGCCGAAGGGCTGGATCGTGCCCACGTATCCACTCTTCACAGCATCATAGCCATACCTATTCATCAGGCAGTAAGCGTCCTCCATCTGCCGTTCGTAGTCACGCACGCTGGAAGAGGTTTCGTGGTGCATTATTAGCTTGACGCCCTTCGAATGGGCATACGCGTTCAGCGCGGCTATGTCGAAATCGGGGTAGGGCGTGCAGAAGTCGAAGATGTGTTCCTTCTTGCAGGCGCACCAGTCCTCCCAACCTAGATTCCAACCTTCCACCAGCACGGCATCGAAGCCGTTTTCGGCCGCGAAGTCGATGTAACGGCGCACGTTGGCGTTGTTTGCCGGATGGCGTCCGTGCGGCTCTGCGGCAGCATAGTCGAAGTCCTCGAGACGGAACGGCTCGCTCTGGCTCGTGTACGACCAGTCACCGGCACCGGAGATCATCTCCCACCAGACGCCCACATACTTGACAGGATGTATCCAGTCCGTACTCTCCAACGCACAAGGCTCGTTCAGATTAAGAATCAGACGGCTGGCAAGCTGCTCTTCGGCACTGGCGGCAACCTGCACCGTCCTCCAGGGAGTGGTGCAAGGCGACTGCATATAGCCCTTGCGGCCAAGCACGTCGGGGGTCAGACAGCTTCGAAACACTTTTGTTTTCTCGTCATAAAGCAGATGCATGCACGGATAGTCGACCAGCGCGGCTTCGTGAAGGTTGATGTAGAGCCCGCTCTCGGAGCGCATCTGCAGCGATGTCTGCACGGCGTGCTTAGAGAACGGCACGACAGCATCGTTCTTTGCGACCGTCTCCTCGAAAAGATTGTCGATTTCGCTAAGACGCGAAGTTGTGTAGCAATACTCCTGGGTGTCGTAATCGGCCGGAATCCACCAGGCCGTATGGTCGCCCGCCATCGCGAATTCGCTGAGTTCTTCCATTATGACGAATTTGGCAAGATTCGCTCCGGCCGGGAATTCGTAGCGGAAACCAAGACCATCGTCGAATAGCCTGAAGCGTATGTCGAGCCTGCGGTCGGAGTCCTTCTGCACAAGCCTCACCAGCATCTCGCGATAATTGTTGCGTATTGTGCGCTCCTCGCCCCAAACCGTCTCCCAGCTGCCGTCGAAAGCGTCGTAGATAACCGTATCCACCTCAAAGCCCCGGTCGAACATATCAAGCGATTTCGAATTCTCCTTGCGGAGCGTGAAGCCAAGGCGGCTTGGCAGCACGACTGCTTCGTCCTGACGGCCGAGCGAGTACTGCGGCTCACCCTTGGCGCTTATGCCAAAGGACAGCTGAAGCACGCCCGAGGGCGAATCCAATGTTGTTTCAAGGGCGACCCGAGGACTGCACGAAGCAAGAGCAAGCACTGCAGCTAAAGCAAGTGCGAAATATCTTTTTCCCATAATATCACCTGTTCGCCAACGGCCTGTCAAGGCCGTCGCGCATAATCAGTTTCATCGCCACAAAAGGCGGTTCCATCATCCTTTCGAAAGACAGCAGATTGATATGGCCGTCTTCGTTATAGCAGCAGTGGCAGCATTCCAGCGTGAGAGAAAGCCCGCCGCAGCAGAGCGGAAGCGTCGTGGTGAGGTTGATGGTTTCGTTCGGCTTCTGGGTGATTGGCGCGCGCGGATTGAGGCCGCTTTCGCGGAAGGCGGCATTTACCATATCGGCCAGCTGCGTACCGCGCTCGAGGTTCCAGTCCGTGCTGATGTTGCTCGGCCTGATGATGAACGCTCCACCCTCGCAGGAGTGGCAGTTCAGCGCAAAATCCACTCTCCAACGCTCTGCAAGACGGTAGATGGCCTTGGCCTCCTCGGTTCGCGTGTTGCCCGGAGCAGCGTCGTGCTGGATGTTGTAGCCGTCGGCGTTCGTATATCCGCCCGGGAACTTGACCTTGTCGAGCGGAAGCGGGAACCACTCCTTGCTGGCCCGCCATCCCACCAGGCTTCCGTCTTTCCACCAGCCCTGCGAACAGCCGCGGAACACTTCGTACGGCTGGGCGCGCAGATGGTCTGGCGTTATGGAGCGGCCGTCCATATTCACGCAGGGAACGATGATGAGCCTGTAGTGGCCGCACAGTTCCGCAAATTCCGGGTCTTCGACGCCGCGGAAGTCCCGGCCCGTTTCAAGAAGGCGTATCATATTGCACAACGCTGCAACCGGCTCGCATTCCGAACCGTGCACACCCGCGTAAAGCAGGATTGTGGGCTTGTGGTCAGTCTGACCAAGATACGCGCTCTTCGCGCTCGAGGAGTTGCCGGCAGACCAGTTGGTCTGAGGTGCGGGCTCTGAAAAATCGCCGTAGAACACGGCGTAGACCGGATAACCGCCGGGGGTACGGGCGATAATCTCACTCCGTCCCACACGCACATCGCGGCAGACGGAGATTATCTCATCGGGGCGGACCTTCCAGAATTCAGGCTTCGGCTCGAGGTTTTCAATAACGTACGGCTCGAACTTCACTCGGGACCCGGAGCATCCGGCGCACAGTGCCAGAATGCACAGCAATGACAGAGTCTTTTTCATACCGCGAAGGTAGGAATCCCCAAGCGGAAATCAAACAGGAAATGAAGTCCGCCGGGCTATTTCCCGCCGCTTACGCCGGCATTGCCGCCGCCACCGCCGATACGGGAGATCTCTTCGAGGTTACCAACCTTGCGGGCGCGTGTCTGCTGAGCCTTACCGAAGTTCCAGCTGAGATTGAGCAGAACCTTCTGGTTGTTGTACTTCTGATTCAAGTGGATAGTGGTTGCGCCGGAAGGATCGAGCATCTCGAGGTTGTTCGTTCCTGTACGGAACAGATCGTTCACGCTCAGGCCCAGGGTCATCTTGCCGTCAAGCAAATTCTTCTTGAGTGCGAAATCGCTCTGGAAACGGGTTTCCACCTTGTAGATGCCGTACTTCATTGGGGAATTGATGAACGCATCCCAGTCTATCTTCCAGTCTTTCGGCAAAACGAATGAGAGTTCCGTGTAGCCCTGGCAACTCCAGCCGCCGTTGCTCCAATCCGGGAATTCGGGGCTGTGCGAATCGGTGTAGATCCCGTTTACCGAGAGCGTCCAGTCGAGCCACTTGGTAAGAGGCACGGCCGAAGCGTTGAGCGCAAGATAGGCCATATGCTGGCGGCCGTAATTGCCCCAGATCAGGCATTTGGTGCCGTCGGCGTAATACTTGGGCAACTGCAGTATTTCGTTGTTCACATAGTTGTAGCCCAGATTGACGGACAGATGCCGGCCCAGGCCGCTGCCCATCGCTATTTCGTGGCTGTACTGAGGCTCGATGTAAGGGTCACCCACCGTGTAAGTAGTAGCGTCGATGTAGGTCTTCGTGGGATCCAGCTGCCCGTACTGGGGGCGCGTGATGCGACGGCTGTAAGTCAGGTAAAGCTGTGCCTTTTCCGAAGCGACATAGCCCAGATAAAGGGTCGGGAAGACATTGAAGTAGCTTCGCGGTTCCGCCCCCTCCCAGCTTCCAAGCGCATAGGTGTTCTCTCCCCTGAGGCCAAGCTTTGCCGAAAGCCTCGGTGAAAGCTGTCCTGCGAAGGTGGAATAGACCGCAGCCACGTGCTCGTTATAGGAGAAGTTCCTGTCATCCGTAGCCGAAGGCTGGAAAACTCCTTCCACAAACTGATTGGTATAGTTCTCTACCGTACGGCCGTCGATTGTCGAAAGCGCCCACTTGGCTCCGGCTTCGAGCATATACTTTCCGAAAATCACGCTCTGGTAGTCGACCTTCGCCGAACCGATATCGTAAAGATTGTCTGTAGCGATCGACTTGGATGCATCGTATGACGCCTCTGCGGGCTGTATTATGGAATATTCGTCCTTCTGCTCGTTATTTGCCGTGGACGAGTTGTGATAGTAGTCGAAGTTTGCGGTAAGTTCCGCCCCGCGAGCCTCGTCAAAAATGTGCGTATAGTTGGTGTTGATGCTGTACTGGCGGCTGAAATCGGTATTGGCAAGCACGCTTTCCATATTCTGCGATGCGAGACCGTTAATCTTATGCTCCGTTGTGCTGCAGACCGAATTGAACGACGAAGAGCTGCCGGGGGCGTAGAAAATCACACCTACCGTATTGCGGTCGTTGATGAACCAGTCGTTACCGATCTTGATATTGTAGTTCTTGTAACGGTTGCCAAGGAGCGAATAGGCGTTCTGCTCCACTGCGTGGCCGTCGGCATCCGAAAAGCTGAACTTACTGCCCATCACGAAGTCCATATTGTAGATGCCCTGATAAAGGTTCACCCAGGTATTGGTCTTCGCGGTACGCATCGCAACGTTAGCCCAAGCCGACTCCTGCCAGGGATAGCGGTCAAAGCCGTTCTCATTGAAATACATTCCGCCTCCGCTTATGCCCATCGCTCCGCTGAAACCGGAGATTGCATTCTTCTTTGTCTTTATGTTGATGATTCCCCCCTGGCCTTCGGCATCATATTTCGCCGAGGGGTGCTCCATCAGTTCGAACTTGTCGATGTTTTCGCCGTTGGTGGAACGGAGCAGGGCTTCGAGCGCCTTGCCGTCCATATGAGACGGGCGGCCGTCGATCCAGACAGATACCGCCTTGCCGTTGAGTTTCACGTTTCCGTCCTTGTCAACGGTCACGCCGGGGGCTTTCTTGATTAGCTCAAGAGCGTTGCTGCCGCTTGCGAACGAACTCTGCGAGACGTTCATAACGAGTTTGTCGAGCTTCATTTCGACAAGTTTCACGCGGTCCGAGACCACGGCGCCGCGAATCTGTTCCGATTCGGGCTCGAGATAAACGGCGTCAAGCGTCATCGCCGCTCCGGCGACGTCAGCTTCAAGCGTGAGGGTGCTGTATCCCATCATTGAATACGAAACCACACACTTGCCGGAGGGGACCCCGGGGATGGAATAGCGCCCGTCGGCATCGCAGGCCACGCCGGTTATGAGCGTGCTGTCGGGCTTCATCACCGCGACAGTTGCAAAACCAAGGGCACTGCCGTCGGTCTTGTCATATACTGAACCGCTGATTGTGGTGCCTGCAGGCAGAATGTCGGCCGCAAAGGCACAGGTCGCGCCTAGAAGAAGGGCGGCTGTAAGAAAAATTTTAGTACGCATATTATGCAACAGGTGTTGCAAATATAGTGCCGCAATGCGAAAAACACAAAAATGATGGCCGTAAATCAACGATAAAGGGTTCGGCGGGCAGCAATCGTGTTTTCCTTCGGGCAACTTTTGTTATATTTGCCGTATGAGACATCTGTTCATCGCAGCGCTGGCGGGCGGCATCTGCCTGGCAGCGAGTGCCCAGCCCAAGGAGATCAGCATACGCGAGTTCCGCACCCTCCCGGAATCGGATACGACAAGCTATACCATCGGCGGAGTTATCGAAAAGTTCCGCAGTACAAGCACGCGCAGTTTCTATCTGAACGACGGCACGGCTTCGGTGCTGATCTATGGAATCGTAGATGGCGAAGGCCAGGTCCTCTCGTCCGCCCGGCTGCCGCTGAGTATCGGGGACTCTCTCTGCGTATGCGGCCGCAAGACAATCTATGATCGGACCGTAGTCGAAATGAAAAACGCCGTGCTTATCAGCTGTGCGAGGATGGAGGAACAGGCCGGGCTGGTGTTCTCCGGCGAGGCTGATGGGGTAACGCCGCCTCTTTTCAAGGGAAAAGACGCCAACACCTTTACGCCTTGGGTGAACGACCGCCTCTGCTATCCGGCTTCCGCATCGGCGAAAGGCCTGGACGGGAAGGTCGTTCTGTCCTTCTCTATCGATACGGACGGAAAGCTTACTGACATCAAAGTCCTTCAGGGCGCCGACCGGGCGCTGAACGCCGAAGCCATACGGGTTGTCCGGAAATCGCCCAAATGGACTCCGGGCAAGATTGACGGGAAGCCGGTAAAAGTAACATACACCTTCCCGGTTTACTTCTCCACCGGAAGAGACCTTGACTGACGCCGCAACGCGTCAGTTTTTTTGCACGGTTTTAGACCCTGGAATAACCACCAGGGCGTCTGACTTCCTTCAACGGGGTTTCGCAAGTTCTCCGTTTTATATCCCCAACTCGCCCTTCAGGGCGCGGAGCAGGTCGAAAGCCTGCAGGGGGGTCATGTTGTTGAGGTCGGCTCCGGCGAGACGGTCGCGTACGCTTGCGAGCGTGGGGTCGTCGAGCTGAAAGAATGAGAGCTGTACGCTGCCGTCTTCGGCAAGGTCGCCGTTGCGGCTCATTGCTACGGCGCCGCGTTCGCGGGCCTCGAGGTCACGAAGGCTCTTGTCGGCAAAATCTATCACCTCCTGGGGCATACCGGCAAGCCTTGCGACGTGGATACCGAAACTGTGGGCAACTCCGCCAGGCTGCAGTTTACGAAGGAAAATAACCTCCGTTCCCTGCTCCTTCACCGCGATGTGATAGTTCTTGACCCTGGGGTACTTGTCCTCAAGGTCGTTCAGTTCGTGGTAGTGCGTCGCAAACAGGGTTTTGGCACCGTGTCCGTATTTGTGGATGTACTCCACAAGGCCGCGGGCGATGCTCATACCGTCGTAGGTGCTGGTTCCGCGCCCGATCTCGTCGAGCAGAACAAGCGAACGCGCCGAAAGGTTGTGCATTATCATCGATGTCTCCAGCATCTCCACCATAAATGTGGACTCTCCGCGGGAAATGTTGTCCGATGCTCCAACACGCGTAAATATCTTGTCGAACCATCCGAAACGGGCCGCTTGCGCGGGCACAAACGAGCCAATCTGGGCCATCAGCACTATGAGCGCGGTCTGGCGCAGAAGGGCCGATTTACCGGCCATATTCGGACCGGTGAGTATCATTATCTGTGTGTCGCGGCTGTCGAGCGTCACGTCATTGGGAACGTACTCTTCGCCGGGCTCCATAAGAGTCTCAATGACCGGGTGGCGGCCCTGGACGATTTCAAGCGAATTGCTGTCATCCACCACGGGGCGACAGTAGTTCCTCTCCACGGCCTGCAGGGCGAATCCCTGTAGCACGTCGACTTGCGAAACGATTGCACAGTCGCCCTGAATCTCGCGTATATGCTTCTGCACCTCGGCGATCAGTTCGCTGTAAAGCTTCGACTCGAGTTCGTAGATTCCGGCTTCGGCGCCGACTATCTTCTCTTCGTATTCCTTGAGTTCCTGGGTTATGTAGCGCTCCGCGTTGACGAGCGTCTGTTTGCGTATCCATTGCTCCGGCACGCGGTCGCGATAGGCGTTGCGCACCTCTATGTAGTAGCCGAAAACGTTGTTGAAGCCTATCTTGAGCGACGGGATGCCGGAAATCTCGCTCTCCCTCTGCTGGAGTTCGAGCAGATAGTTCTTGCCTCCGCGCGAAATGTCGCGGAGCGAGTCGAGTTCGGCCGATACGCCCGGCGCGATTATGTCTCCCTTTCCGAGCCCGCCGGCCGGGTTTTCGAGGATTGTGGACTCTATCTTTGCGCGCAGGTCATCACAGGCCTTCATCCCGCTTGTAAGGCGTGCTGCGGCCTCACTGCCGGCGCATATATCCTTGATGGGCTGCATACGCCCGAGGCTTCTTGCGAGCTGACGCATCTCGCGGGGAAGTATCTTGCCCGTCGCGGCGCGTGAAACTATACGTTCAAGGTCGCCTATCTCGCTGAGGGCGGCCTGCAGGTCGCCGAGAGCCTCGGCATTGTCAACAAAGTACTGAACTATGTCGAAACGCGCATTCAGGGCCTTGCGGTCAACCAGAGGCATTGCCAGCCACTGGCGCAGAAGGCGCGACCCCATAGGCGTGCAGCAGCGGTCAATGGTCTGTACGAGCGACACGCCGTCGCTTCCCGCCGCGCTCTGGAAGATTTCGAGATTGCGGAAGGTGAAGCGGTCCATCCACACGAAACGGCCTTCGTCGATGCGCGAAATGCTGCAGATGTTCTTCAACCCGACGTGCTGGGTCTGCTCGAGGTAGAAGACCAGCGCACCAGCCGAACATACGGCAAGAGGCATACTGTCAACGGCGAAGCCCTTGAGGCTCTTTACGCACAGCTGACGGCAGAGTTTCTCGACGGCCGAGTCATATACGAACGCCCACTCTTCGATTGAGGAAATGTACGCCTGAGCGCCGAATTTGTCCTTCACGGCCTTGGCAACATCGCGGGCGCAGACAATCTCCTTGGGCGCGAACGAAGCCATAAGGGTGGCTATGTAATCCGTCGCGCCCTGGGCTATCTGGAAGGTGCCTGTAGATACGTCCAGGAACGCCGCTCCGCACTCGCCATCTTCGAACGAGAGGGCGCAGAGGAAATTGTGCTCCTTAGTATCGAGCATCCCTTCGCCGAAGGCGATGCCAGGGGTCAGAATCTCGGTGACGCCGCGCTTGACGAGCTTGCGTCCGGCAAGTTTAGGGTCTTCGAGCTGGTCGCATACCGCCACCTTGTATCCGGCGCGTATAAGTTTCTGGAGATACCCTTCTATGGCGTGATGGGGGAAGCCGGCCATTGGCGTGGGTTCCTTGTCGCCGTTGCTGCGCTTGGTAAGCACGAGGCCGAGCACCTTGCTCGCAAGCAGGGCGTCGTCGGAATAGGTTTCGTAGAAATCGCCTACGCGATATAGCAGCAATGCTTCGGGGTACTGCGCCTTGACGGCGAAGTACTGCTTGAGCATAGGAGTATCTTCCTGAATCTTAGCCATTTATATAATGAGGTTCGTAGCGAAAATAACAGCGATCATCACCGGAATGATCCACCGCACAAGGAAGTAGAGGAACTTGAACAAGCGCACGTTCACAGTGCCGTGGTTCGTGAATTCCTTGTAAACATCGTCCTTTTTCATCTTCCAGCCCACGAAGATGGCGAACGCCAGGGCGCCGAACACCATCAGATAGTTGGATGTCAGAACGTCGCAGAAGCCGAATATCGTGCGGTTAAAGATGTGCACGTCGCTCAGCACGCCGAACGAAAGCGAGCACAGAACGCCCACGACCCAGGCCGCGGCGAATATGAGCGTACAGGCGGCCGGGCGCAAAACCCCCTTGCGTTCCACCAGATGCGCAACACAGACCTCGAACATCGAGATAGCCGAGGTGAGAGCCGCGGTCAGGATGGCGACGAAGAAGAGAATCGTGATTATGTAGCTTATCACAGGAGCGTTCTCGCTCATCTCTGCGAAAATATACGGTAAGGTTTCATAAACCAGCGCCGGACCCGAACCGGGAGCGAGACCAGCCGCAAATACGGCGGGCATTACGGCAAAGCCGGCGAGAATGGCGAAGAAAGTGTCGAAAACTCCGGTCAGCGCCGAAGATGCCGCAATGTTCTCCTCGCTGCGCAGGTAGCTCGAATAGATGAGTACGCATCCTACACCAAGGCTCATCGAGTAGAAGGATTGGCCCATTGCATAGGCAACGCACGAAAGGTCAAGCCTGGAGAAATCCGGCTTGATGAGGTATTTGACGCCCTCGCCCGAACCGGGAATCGTAAGCACGTATCCCGCTATCACGACCATCAGCAGAAACAGGATCGGAATCGTGATTTTGGAGAACTTCTCTATGCCGTTCTTGACACCGAGCCTTACAATCAGGGCTGTGACCCCCAGGAATACCGTGTGCGCAAAAATGGGCTCCCATATCGACGAAGACATCTTGCCGAACATAGACAGCCCTTCGGCGCCGGAACTTGATACGGGGCCGGAAATGCAGCTCCTTACCAGGAAATCGACGGACCATCCACCCACGACACTGTAATACGACACTATGACGAAAGCACAGATTACCGTCAATACGCCCACATACTTCCATTTTGTACCGGGCGCGAGACGCACCATCGCCTCGTATGTTCCCCTGCGCGCACTGCGGCCTATTATGATCTCGCAAAGCATTGTGGGCAGCGATATGCACAACGTACAAAGAATGTAGACTACAATGAACGCCGCGCCGCCGTGTTCTCCCATAATGTAGGGAAATCGCCAGATGTTGCCAAGGCCTATAGCCGATCCGGCCAAGGCCATTATGTAGCCCGTCTTGCTTGCAAACCTTTCTCTAGCCATTTATCTTTTTATACACTACAAACTCGTATTTCCAGCCCGTCGGCTCGTCGGTGAAGCTTTCGGAGCGGCTTGCAACCTCCCACTTCGAGAGGTCGATTTCGGGGAAGAACGCATCGGCGTCTTCGACCACGGTATGGACGTGAGTGATGTAGAGTTCGTCCATATCGTCTATTGCGGCGCGGTAAACCGAGGCCCCGCCTATTATGAAGCATTTCTCGGCGCCGGAAAAATCGGCCATTCCGTATGCGTCATCGAACGAAAGCGCGGTGAACACACCTTCGATGGGGTCTCCGCCGGCGTTGAGCACGACATTGAGCCTGCCGGGCAGCGGGAGGCCTATCGAGAAATAGGTCGTACGTCCCATTATCACAGGGAAGCCGGAGGTTGTCTTCTTGAAATACTTAAGATCCTCGCTAAGATGCCAGGGAAGCGCACCCTTGACACCTATTCCCCAGTTGTCGGCCACGGCCGCTATCATACATTTTTTCATTTCTCAACAGAAAAAGCGAAGATTATTGCCTGACTGAACACTTCTCCCGGCCTGAGCACGGTCGAAGGATAATCGGGATGATTGGGGCTGTCGGGGAAATGCTGACACTCGAGAGCAACGGCGCAGTAGTCGTGATAAACGGCTCCGCCCTTGCCAGTCGGACAGCCTTCAAGCCAGTTTCCGGTATAGACCTGAATACCGGGCTGAGTGGTGCAGACCTTGAGCACTCGGCCGCTCTTTTCGGCATGAAGTTCGGCTGCGTCCTGCAGCTGGCCTTCGGTATAGCCGTCAATCAGCCAGCAGGCATCGTAGCCCTTGCCGTAGTTGAGGGCCGGAAAATCGGCCTTTATGTCGCGTCCAAGAGGTTTTGCGTTGATGAAATCCATCGGCGTTCCGGCAACAGCCTCCGACTCGCCTGTAGGAATGAGCGTATCGTCGGTGGGCAGGTATTCCGAAGCGTTGAGCTTGAGAGTATGGCCCAGAACACTTCCGCTGCCGTGTCCGTCAAGATTGAAATAGGCGTGATTCGTCAGATTCACGTGTGTGGGCGCATCGCACTGGGCGGTGAAGGTCAGACGGAGTTCGTTATCTTCGCTCCAGTCGTAACGGGCAACCACCTTGAGAGCACCGGGATAGCCCATCTCCCCGTCTTCGGCAAAATACAGGAACTCTACCGAAAGAGGTCCGATCTGACGGCTCTCCCAGATGCGGTTCTGGAAGCCTTCCGGCCCGCCGTGAAGATGGTTGGGACCATTGTTGATAGGGAGGGCGTACTCCTTTCCGTCCAGGGTAAAACGGCCTTTTGCTATGCGGTTCGCGTAGCGTCCCGGGCACTTGCCGGCACAGGGGCCGTCGCCAATGTAGGCGTCGTCATTGTCGTAACCGATTACGACATCATCGAGTTTTCCGTCCCTGTCGGGAACATTGATTGAAACGATTGCAGCTCCGAGACTGCTCAGCGTTACGCTGGCACCGGAGGCGTTGGTAAGGGTGTATCTGGTGGCTTTCATATCGCTTTGTGCAACAAAACACCAAATTTAGCAAAATTTTGCCGAATTCACTGCAGGGCCCTGTCGCAGAGCGCGATAACTATTTCAAGAACTGTGATATCCAGTCGCCATCGATGAGGGCAAGGCCGGCGGACTTTTCGCGAATCACGGGGTTTCGCGATACAATTCCCTCGCAGTCGGAATACACGTTCGAGCCGACTGCTATCATCTGCATCTGCCCGTTCTCAGGATATGTGAGCACAATTTCGGAGTCGGCCCCTTCGGTGCGCAGGAACTTGAGGCGCTCATCCTTGCCAAGCTCCATCAGCGTAACGTATTTGCAAAGTTCCATTACGACGTCATCGAGGCCGGCGTTGAAAATCTTCACCTTCTCGATAAGGGAACCGACGTCGCTCACGCGGCGGCAGGTATAACCTTCAAGCCCGGGAGAACTGATGGGCGCGTCGCTGAGAACCAGAAGAAGGCGCTCCACGGGGTCGTGATATACGAAGTTGCCTGTCTTCAGCGAGGGGGCGCCGCATTCTGGGCAAGTGGCCACGAAGAACGAGCCGTCCATAACGGCCTCCTTGAGTTCGGGATTGTCAGAGACGTTTATCGATTGCGGCAGCTCGGCCGCGAACTCCTTTGAACATTTACTGCAGATCATAGGTCTATCGAGAATACAAGTTCCCATTCGGGATCGATGGGATCTGTGAAATTGTTATTGAACCGTGTGTATTTGAGTCCCAGCCTGGTGGTGTATGGGATGAAAAGGAAGTTGCCCAGCACCACATCGAATTTGAGGCCGTGGCCATAGAGCATCCTCCAGCCAGAAGAACCGACATACATTCCGGTAATCTGTGCGTGGGGATAGATTTCAAAATTACGGACATAGAAGAACGGGCAGAGAGCGCTCCAGTCGACGAAACCGAACGGAATGGCATATTCGGCGCTTAACTGCGCGGCCTGCTGGCCGAAATTCATTATTCCCGTCCAGCTTATGCTCTGGTTCTTCGCGATACCCGGCAGATAGCCGTATGCAGCGGCGGCGAAAACGCCATCCTGGAAGGCAAGTTCAGCGCCCACACCGAGCCTCGGGTAAACGCAGGCTTCCGGGGTGGGGAGCATCGTGTACGCACGCACGGCCAGCGTGTAGCTTCCGAGAGTGTTTATGCTGGCCGAAGGAACAACGCCACGCGACCATCCGCCACTGCTGAAATTGAGCGGCAGATATGCGCGGAACCGGCCGATGACCGGAATTCCCTTCACGTCATCTCCTTCGCCGATGAACAGTCTGGGAGGATAGTCAGCGGTTACTGAAGCATTGAGCACAGGATAGAGTCCGCGATAGGTCACACTCATTCCGGAAGATCTTGCACCTGCCGTTACATAACCACTCAGTGTACCAAGAGTATTCTGGAAGAATGCGGTAGCACCAAGTGCTCCGTCAAGAGACATGATTGCAGAGGAAATGTCATCAATCTCGTCATAATATACCTGCACGGGCAGCCAGGAGTGTACTCTGAACGCGTGGGCAAGACGCTTGTATGGTTGCGGTTCGCTCAACTTCACACTGTCTGTGGGCTCCGGAAGAATCCTTTCCTGAGCGCTCAGGTCTTCGGCAAAGGGATATTTATGGTGATAGTTCCAGTCTGCCTGCTCCGAATCAAGTTCATCGGTAGAACTGCCATATACGAGACGGCCTTCCCTGCCGATTGACGAATAGTAAAGAGAGTCGCGCACGAAGGCGAAGCCGGTTCCTCCGTTTCTGATGTTCGTAAGACGGATCAGGCTGCCGTCCGCCACGTCGAGCCTGTACATTTCGTTGCTTCCGTCCAGGTCGGACTCAAAGTTCAGGAAGCCTCCTTCCAGACCGCGCAGGCCGCATATCTTCACGGCACTCCGTGCGGGGAGGATGAATTTCCAGGTATGGACATTTATGATTCCAAAGCCTTCGGCCGTTATCACCGAGCACCACAGCGTGCCGTCATCGGTCCAGGCACTTTCGACTGCCTGCATTCCGGCGGGCAACGGGTACGAACAGAACCTGGCTCCGGAGGTAGTGAATATGGCCACCGCCGTTGTGCCGTCGGTAAGATATTCCGTCGCCGATATAAGAGAGTCGCACGGGTGTGCTGCAGGGCTGTACAGGCGTCCTCCTTTGACAAGGGTGCGGCGGCCGTCCTTCTCGTTCCAGGCGATGATGTCGCTCCAGGAAACCATCTCCCAGCGCCTGTCGACACGCACTTCGGCCCAGTAAAGATCGCCCGTAACGGGGCTGTACGAAAGCGAGGAATTGTATGAACCCATACGGGCAAGCCTTTCGGGTTTAGGGTCGTGCCTGACTCCTGTAGAAGGCGCAGAAGGCACGCGGACGAGCTCCGTTGCGCCTATGGCCATTCCATCCCGCACGGCATAGAGGCTCTTTCCGTCCGTTACCATCCCCGTGTATTCTTCAAAGAACTTCGGAGTGGCTGAGATGCGCTCCGAAGGCGTGAACGGCAGGCGAGAACGGTCATACTCGTCCCAGGCGCGGGCCAGATACCAGCTTGTGTTGAAGAAGGTCTGGCGGGGCGTTTCACCTATGTCTTTCTTCATTGTGCCGCGCCAGTTGAGCGGTGCAACGCCAAGATGCCTCTTGAGGCGGTCATAGTAGTTGCGCACGAACATCGTGTCGGCATAAACGCTTCTCAGGCCCGCCTGCGACACGTATCCGGCCCTGTAGTAGTCGGGCGTGTAAAGTCTTGCCGAGCCGTAGCGCCAGCGCCAGTAGTCGCGGAAATCCCTCTGGGCGAAACTTGCCTTGTAGTATTCCAGGAAGTCTGCACTGCGACCTCGGCCCGACGCGGTAAGGGCGGTTTCAGCCACCACGGCGTCGCCTTCGAGGAATGCAGGTCCGCAGTACAGTGCGCTCATCGCCGCCGCTCCTATCTCGCCCGTAAGCGCCGTCAGTACCTTGAAGCTGCCACGGTTGACGTACTGCATCTGGGTGGCGTGCCTGCCTTCGTGCACCGAAAGCAGGTCTGTCCAGGGCGTGGCTTCGGGGCGGTAAGGCTCCGGATTGGTGTACAGCTCCATTCTGTGCGGAGTCCACACAACCATTCCATTGGCATAGCTCTGAGAGTTGTGCAGCACCACCGGCATCGGCTTACGCTTGTAGTACTGATTCGCGTAGAATCCCACTGTGTAGGAGTTGGGCATCTTGTACTGCTCAAGCTTCAAGGCGAAGGCACGACCCAGCGAATCGAGCCCTTCGGGGTAGATTACATCGAAGGATTCGCTCTGCACGTGGGCCCAGCGCACGCCGCAGGGCTCGTTACCGGAGAGATAGAACTGAGCGTCCGCCTCAAATGAAGCGGACAGCGTCAGGGCCAGGACGGCCAGTATGTTTCTTACAAACCTCAAATTTTGCGTGCGCCGTCAGAGATGACTACGTCGTAAATCTTGGGAGCGTGGTTGAATTTGGCCGTGAACTGCTCTTTTACGGCAGCGATGAAAGGCTCGTAGAGTTCATCCTTGACCAGGTTGATGGTACAGCCACCGAAGCCGCCGCCCATAACCCGCGATCCGGTCACGTCCATCTTGCGGGCGAGCTTGTTGAGGAAGTCGAGTTCCTCGCAGCTTACCTCGTAGAGCTTGCTCATACCGAAGTGGGTCTGATACATCATCTCACCGACAGTCTCGTAATCGCCCCTTTCAAGTGCGTCGCAGACGTCAAGCACCCTCTGAACCTCACCGATTACGTATTCAGCACGCAGGAAGTCTTCCTCAGGAATCTGCTCGCGTACCTCGTCAAGCCATACGCGCTTGGCGTCGGAAAGGAATTCAACCTCGGGATGGTTGACGCGGATGGCGGCAGCTGCGTTCTCGCAGGACTGGCGGCGTTTGTTGTATGCCGATGAAGCGAGCTCGTGCTTTACGCAGGAATCAACCAGCACAAGGCGGTAGCCTTCGGGATTGAAGGGGAAATATTTGTATTCGAGAGTCTTGCAGTTAAGCCTGATGAGGCAGCCCTTCTTGCCGAAGCAGGAAGCGAACTGGTCCATAATACCGCATTTGACACCGCAGTAATTGTGCTCGGTGCTCTGGCCTATCTTGGCAAGTTCGAAGAGGTCGAGCTTGTTGCCAAAGATATCGTTGATGGCATAAGCGAAGCAGCTTTCGAGTGCTGCGGAGCTTGAAAGGCCGGCTCCGAGGGGAACGTCTCCGGCGAATACTGTGTCAAATCCTTCGACCTTACCACCGCGCTTGATTGTCTCGCGGCATACACCGAAGATATAGCAAGCCCAGCTCTGACGGGGCTTGTCCTCTTCGTTCAGACCGAATTCTACCATCTCGTTATAGTCAACCGAGAAGGCGCGTACCTTGTCGGTTCCGTTGACGCGGATGGCGGCCATAATGCCTTTGTCGATTGCTCCGGGGAAGACATAACCTCCATTGTAGTCGGTATGCTCGCCGATAAGGTTAACGCGGCCGGAGGCTGCATAAAGTTCTCCTTCGCATCCGAATACGGAGCGGAATTTTTCAAGAATCTGTTCTTTCATGATATTTAGTGTTATTTGATTATACATTGAAAAGGAAATGCATTATGTCGCCGTCCTGCACTACGTAGTCCTTGCCTTCCACACCCATCTTTCCGGCGGCGCGAACAGCCGCTTCAGTCTTGTATGCGACGAAATCGTCGTACTTGATGACCTCGGCACGGATGAAACCGCGCTCGAAATCGGTGTGGATGACGCCTGCCGCGCGGGGAGCCTTGTCGCCCTTGTGGATGGTCCAGGCACGGCACTCGTCCGAACCGGCGGTGAAGAAGGTCTGCAGACCGAGCAGGCGGTATGCGCCCTGAATGAGCCTTACCACACCCGACTCCTCGAGCCCCATATCGGCAAGGAACATCTGACGATCGTCGTAATCCTCTATCTCGGCTATGTCCGATTCGGTTTTGGCGGCAATGACCAGTATCTCGGCGTTCTCGTCCTTCACGGCCTCGCGCACGGCCTCGACATAAGCGTTTCCGCTTGCGGCGTGAGCCTCGTCCACATTGCAGACGTACATAACGGGCTTGTTGGTGAGAAGGAAAAGGTTGCGGGCCATTTCGGCCTCTTCGTCGTTGATGAGGGCAACGCTGCGGCAGCTGCGTCCTTCAACCAGGGCGGCGCGGTAGCGTGTGAGCAGAGCGGCGAGCTTGGCGGCCTCCTTGTCTCCGGCCTTTCCGGCCTTCTCGCACTTCGAGAGACGGGCCTCAACGGTCTCGAGGTCCTTTATCTGGAGTTCGGTATCGACAACCTCTTTGTCGCGTACCGGGTCAACGCTGCCGTCCACGTGGACTATATTGCCGTCGTCAAAACAGCGCAGCACGTGCAGAATCGCATCGCACTCCCTGATGTTGGCGAGGAACTGGTTTCCGAGGCCTTCGCCCCGGCTGGCGCCCTTCACGAGGCCGGCGATATCGACGATATCAACCGTAGCGGGAATGGTCCTCTGGGGCTTGCAGATATCGCTGAGCACCTCAAGACGCTTGTCCGGCACATTGGTCGATCCGAGATTGGGTTCTATCGTACAGAAGGGAAAATTGGCGCTCTGCGCCTTTCCAGAACTTACACAATTGAAAAGGGTTGACTTGCCCACGTTGGGCAGACCCACTATTCCGCATTTAAGAGACATATTCAGTATATAAATCCTACAAATTTAGAAAATTATTGTCATATTCGTGAGTATGAAAACGACTATGATACTTCAACTCCTCTCCACCGTCATTGTGTTCTGGAACGTGGAGAATTTCTTCGACAACAGAGCCGATTCGCAGAACGCCTCGGAGCGTTCGTTCAGTGCGGGCGGAAGCCGCCATTGGACCGCCAGGCGGGTCGAGGCCAAATGCAATTCAATCGCGAAAATTCTGCTTTGCATCGCGGATGGATATGGCGAGCTGCCGGCCGCCGTGGGCCTCTGCGAGGTCGAGAACGACCGCGTGCTGCGCACGCTTACCGGCGAAACCACCCTCCGTCGTTTCGGCTACAGATTTGTCCATTTCGAGTCTTCCGACCCGCGCGGAATAGACTGCGCTCTGCTGTACAGGCCCAACGTGCTTGGAATACCGGATGCATCGACAATACGCGTGCAACGCACCCGCGATATCCTGCTCTGCCGCTTCGACAGCCTGAGCGTTGCTGTTGTTCACCTTCCTTCGAAGCTGGGCGCCACAAGCGGTGCAAGACGCGATTCCATCACCCTGGTTCTGGCCGCGGCCTGCGATTCCCTCTCACAGTACGGCCCTGTTATTGCCGGTGGGGACTTCAACGACTCTCGTGGAGAAAAGAGCGACAGTCTTCTTCGCCCTCTTGTTGAGATTGCCCACGGCGGTGCGATTGCCGATGGAACCGGCTCTACGGCAGCCGTCGCCGCGGCAGGGAGCCTGAAGTTTCAGGGAAGATGGGAACTCATCGATCGGGCCGCCGTCTCGGCCGACATAGCGTCCCGCTCCCGTGCGGAAGTGTTCGCTTCGCCTCATCTGCTCGAAGAAGACAAAAAATTCGGCGGAGTGAAACCCCGCCGAACTTATATCGGTCCGCGCTACAACTCGGGAGTGAGCGATCATCTCCCGCTTGTAGTTGTTATCGATTAATAGTAACGAGCCCTGTTGTCCTGAACGTCGGCTGCTTCCATCATTACAGGTACAAGCATCTGGGTGTTGTACTGTGCCTTCTGGGTAGCGAAGTTGCGAGCGTCCTGCTCTGTATAGAAGGAACCTGTCTCGCGGGCTGTAACCTTGTAAACGTAAACTCCTGCAATACCGGCGACAGGAGCGCCGATCTCGTCGATGGGAGCCGAGTAAACAGCGCCGAGCAGAGCGGGCTCTGCCATTCCCATATTCATTGCAGAGAAGCTGATGCCCTTGCGGCTCTCGACTGTCGAGCCGAGTGCGGAAGCAATCTCCTCGAGTGTTCCAAGACCCTCGATCTTCTCGGCAGCGGCCTTTGCGGCAGCAGCACCGCGCTTTTCAGCATAGAGAGTCTGACGGATCTGGGAAGCAACTTCCTGAACGGGAGTGTAACCGTCCTTGTGGATAGCCTTGAGGGCAACCACGAAGAAGTAGTTGTTGTTGACGGTGATGATAGCTGAAGCCTTGCCTGCCTTCTTGGCGTCGAAGATCCAGCGGGTGATTTCCTTGGCCTGGTCAATAGAGCCGTAGGTATCGGTGCTCTCGAGCACACCGTTGAAGTTATGCGAGTAAACTCCGAGAGAGTCGACTGCCTTCATATAGCCCTCCACACTGCCTTCGGCAATTGAAGCGAACTTGTTGGCCTCGGAATACTTGGTGTTGAATGTCTCCTTGCTTGCGAGGACGGTCTTCTCGAGGATGGCGACCTTCTTCATCATAACGGGAGAGGTCTTCTTCGAAACGAGAACGACGTGTGTGCCGTACTGTGTTGTGAGCACGAAAGGCTTGCCTGTCTGGGCGGTGAGAACGCTCTCGAAGCCGGGGATCATATAGGTCTGGGTGAGCCAGCCGATGTTACCCATCTCGCCGTCGGCCTGTGAGCCCTGATCGGCAGAATGGAGCATGGCAACGGTTGAGAACTGTCCGGGGTTCTTGGTAACGACCTTGAGGAGGCTGTCAGCCTCTGCCTTGGCGTTCTCGCCCTGGAGAAGGATGTGCTTTACATAAACGGAGTCGGAACGCATTGCGCTTTCCATAACCTTTGCGGCATAGTAGGTGTTTCCGTTCTTGTAGATGGGTGAAACACCCTTGGCGTTCGAGAATGCGAAGGTGTTCACGTCGCTGCTGATGACATTGAGCTCTCCCTTCTTATACCAGCGGTCCGAAAGTGAACGGTCCGAGTTCTTGAGAAGGAAGGTCTTCATGTTGTCAGTGGTCTTGAACTCGGCATAAGCCTCGTCCATCTTCTGTGAAGCTGCCTGGATATCGGCCTCCGAAGGAGTAACCTCGAATACTACGTACTCGATGTCGCGGCTTGCGGTCTGCTTGTAATCCTTCTTATGTGCCTTGTAATAGGACTTGATCTCCGAGCCGCTGACCTTGATTGTGCTGTCGGGAGCGAAGGTGTAGGGAACGGTCACGCATTCATAGTCGACGGTGGTGTTGTTCTGAGCCACTGCGTCTGCGAGGGTGAGAGCATTCTCAACTGCGCTCTGGGCGAA
The DNA here is from genome assembly GCA_018065265.1 of Candidatus Cryptobacteroides aphodequi. Lineage (GTDB taxonomy): Bacteria > Bacteroidota > Bacteroidia > Bacteroidales > UBA932 > Cryptobacteroides > Cryptobacteroides aphodequi. Next base: position 24,544 of record JAGHTP010000008.1, read on the forward strand.
GAGAGAGTTGTACTTGATGTGGTACTGCTGCCATGCTACGCTGTTCTGGATGTACTGCCAGTACATCTGGATGCGTGCATCCTCTGATGTGGAGAGTTCTGTTATCTGGTCCTCGGGGATGGCTCCGAGAACGATGTCGGCCGCCTCGGCGTTGCCAACCTTGAAGCCGGCTGCCTTGGCGTTTTTGATGAACATATACTCATCGAGGAATGACTGCCAGGCCATGTTGCGTACCTGCTGCTGAGCCTGCTCGTTCTGGGCTGAAGTGCCAGTGGAGATTTCGGAGATCGTGTTGTACTTCTCGACCTCTGCTGCGAAATCTTCGTAAGAGATGCCACGTCCGTTGACCTCGCCCACGTTCTGGGGGCGGCCGAAGAGTGTCATCAGGTCATCCATAGGCGCGATGAAATACAGAAGGGAAAGTGCGATGATCACTGAGATCGCAATTCCGAACTTTTCGCGCATTTTTTGAAGAACTGCCATATTATTTTTACTGTTAAAATTATCTAAAGGGCTGCGAATATACTAAAAATTTGGCAAAGGCCCTATAAAGTTGGCCGAATCTATGACGAAAACGGTCGTGTCGCGGTTGGTATAGGCAAAGCCGTCAAAAGGGTTGAGCAGGATGGCGTTGCGCGCACGGTCATCGCTGCGCATTCCATAGCCTTGCATCATTCCGTCGCGGGAGAACATCTTGACATAGCAGTCGGTCCATATCTGCTCGCTCTTGCGGTCCCAGTAGATTGTATCGGTCTGCATTGTCTCCTCCTTGATGACGTTCCTGATTATGACATTGCCGAAGGCCGACCAGCTTTCCTGCTCCTTGCCTTTCTTTGAAATGCGGTGCTCGGCCCGACGTGCCGTGATGGTCGATTCGAGCAGTCCGTCTGCGGTATAGCTGAATACCGAAAGGCCAAGGGGGAACTTGTCCAGCGAGAGAGTGTCGCTCTCGTAGCGTTCCATTATCTTGGCCTCGATACGCTGCATCACAACTCCGTCCTTGGTCTGAACCGCAAACATATCGCTGACTACCTGCACGGGGGTTTCCTCAAGGTTGATCTTGTCTGCCTGTTTGAGTTTGCCGGAGCAGGAAACAACGACAAAAGCAACCGCGAGTGCGGTTGCCATTTGTCTGAGTGTGATGCAAAGTGCTTTCACTACTTCTGGGTCCTTACCCTTGTGACTGCGCGGAGTCCGCTGCAGCTGACGGTATATTCGTTGCCGTCCTGGAGGTCGAACATGAATGCGTCGGCGGTTGAAGGGAAGTAAGCCTTGAACTCGGTTATCTTCCTGGAAGCTTCAGCTGCAAGGCTTTCGTCTGCGGCAGCAGCCTTCTGCATATAGTCAACAGCTACCCAGAAAGGTGCGCGGCTGGCGATTTCGTTGCCGGAGCACTTTACGGCGCTCCAGATTGTTCCGATGAGGAAATATGCCTTGCCGGCGTACTTTCCGTCGGTATCGGTATCAGCGGCTGTCTTTGCAGCCTCGATAGCCCTGGTGGAGTTGCCTGTGCGGAAGCAGAACATTGCGAGCTCGTAGTTATAGGCCGCCTTGTTCTCGGCATCGGCGAGGCGGATTGCCTCTTCCATATACTTCACTGCCTCGTCAACCTTGCCGCGCTGCGAGTAGATCTGATATGCCAGATATGCGGTGGAAGCGCTGGGAGCGTTCTTGTGCATAACGGCGATTGCCTTTGAGATGAGCTCGTTGTCTGCGCAATCCTCGGTCTTGAGCATAAATGCAACTATCTTCTGAGCAAGTTCGACATCTTCGGGAGCCGCAGCGAAGCGGGGAGTGAAGAGGGCGATGAGCTTGTCGCAGCTTGCAACCTTGCTGGCAACGAAGAGGCTTTCGAGGTCGGCACGAACTTTCTCGTTCATGTCGGCATCAACCTGATTCTTGGCCACTGTAGCTGAAAGAAAATCGACGTTGCGGTTGTATGTCTCGATGACTTCCTCCTCACCGATCATTCCGACCTTGTAAAGCTCGATTGCAGCCTTGAGGTTGAGAACGTAGAGGTTGGATTTTGTCTCGTTTCCGTTGGCTTCGATGATCTCGTTGAGACCGTCGAACAGTCGCTGGTCGTCGTCCTTTATGTAGTTGGCCATATCGAGACCCTTGTTGTTACGTGCGGTAACGGCACTGGCGGGGAAGAACTCGACCCTCTGATCGTGAAGAGTCATAAGGGAGTCCACGAGAGCCTGCTTGTAGATGGGGTTCTTCGCATTGGCGCTGATGAGTTTGCGCAAAAGTGTGGTTCCGTCAACCAGCATCTTCTGGCGGCTCTGGGGAGGACAGTACTTGTATGCCTCACGCCAGTTGGGAGTAGCGTCGGCATAATTCTTAGACTTCATGTACTCCTCGTAGTAGGAGAGATACTTGAGACACTCGGCGCTGTTCGGGCCGTACTTGTCGTCCTGAGCCTTGAGGCTTGTTGCGGGAATAAGCATCGCCACGGCGGCAATTGCAATAAAAAACTTTTTCATATCGTGTTTTGTGTTTTTATTCATAACGCGGTTTCTGGAACCAGATGTCGAACAGGTTCACTCCGAATGAAAATCCAACGAACATCTCTGATATTCCGTCACCTCCTATGGAGCTTCTTCTGCCGAGGTCAAGACCAAGTGTAAGGCCGTTGTACCAGCGGAATACCGGAAGTGTTGCTCCAAAAGTGATGCCATAAGCTGCGATTCCGTTGCTTTCGACAGTGTAATACTCGTTTTTGCAGTATGCTCCGGCACGGTAGGATACGCGTTTGCGATAGTAGCGGATATCGTTCCTGTTGGGTGTATATTCCATTCCAAAACGCAGTGCTTCGCTCACACAGGAAGCGAATTTGTCGTTCGAATCGATAGCTCCGAGATTGGCGACCGTCCAGTCGGCCCTGGTATAGTCGAGCTGTGCGCGGAACTTCTCCATATAGTTGAAACTCAATCCTATACCAAGTTCAGGAGCAAATGTTGCTCCTGTTGCTGAATAACCGTTTTTCTCGTCGGCAGACTTGATTATGCCTGAGGTGGCCCAGGTGGCACCGACACCGAGTTTGACTTTTTTGCCAACTATCTGCTCGTACTGCACACCGAACTTAAGGTTGTTTCCCGAGAGCTGGAGTTCGTCTGTCGACTCTATATTTCTGGTAGACTCCGACTCGAAGGCCCTTGAGAAAGTTTTTGTTACGTTTCCGAAATAAAGATTGTACTGAACTCCGAGCGACAACCCTCCGAACGGGTTGTAACCGAAGGCTCCGTACACCTGATAGAGGCTTCCCTGGCCTGAATAAGAATCGACTATCGTTCCGTGCTCGGCAAGAAGCATAGGATCGGTAACGTGCGAACTGCTTCTGTAGCCGGTGCTGGCGAAAGGTGTAATGCCAACAACGGCCGCTGTCTTGTTGAAAAGCGGCAGCGAGAAAGCCAAGGAAGATATGTTGCAGGTATTGTTTGCTGCGAGTTTCGAGTCTTCATGGAAGATAACGTTCTTCTGGAGCATCGAAAAATCTGTCATCACGGCAAGTGAGTCACGAGCGGTGACGGCCGCCGGATTGAGCGTGTTGATGAAGCGGTTGTTGCGCGAGGCAATTCCGGTGCCTCCCATCGAGCGGTTATACGCCGAGCCGGGCATCGACAGGTCGCCCAGGGCATAGATGGAATAGGGCGCATAACCCGAAAATGCACCTCCGTCCTCGGCACGCAGAGCGGCTGAAGGAAGAAGAGCGGCAAGCGCAAGCGCTATGATAGTCAGTTTACTTCCTGTCGTCATAATCCTGGGCTATTGAAGACAGTCCCATAGGGACCAGATTGCTGATAACAAATATCGGAGATTCCATACGCTTTGCGAAATACTCGGCGTCACCTCCTGTGAATACAACTACATTGTCAGGGGTTTCCCTTATGTAGCCTTCTATTTCAAATACTATGCCCGACACCACTCCGGCCTCTATCGAAGACTGTATTCCATTGCCCCTGGGAGCCATCTGTTCCGGTGTGTTGACAAGCGGAAGAGAGCGGGAGTAGCGGTTAAGCGACTTGAACCTTGTACGGCAGCCGGGCGATACGTTTCCGCCGAGATATTCCCCTTCGGCCGAAAGGAAATCAACCGAAATGGTGGTTCCAAGATCGAACACTGTACACTGTTTGCCCGCGAACATCCTTCTTACCGCAAGCAGGGCGGCAGCACGGTCGTAAGTCAGATATTCCGGCAATGAATATGCTCTCAGCACGTCGGTGTGCTTACTGTCAAGCAGAATCAGCTTGGAGCAACAGGACCTCAACTGTTTTTCTTCGTCACTGTTTATGGTACGTACAGACGATACCACAAGCAACTCCGGCCTGGTGTCTTCGGAAAGTATTAAGATATATTCAATCATACGCTCTCCCTGGTAGCGGAAAGTCTTGCCGAGGGTCAATCCCTCGGCGTAAGACGCCTTGAGTGCGGTATTTCCTATTTCTACCAGAAGGTTCGGCATAAGGGTCGCAAATTTAAGTATTTACTCCAACTTTTTCAATAGCCCGAGGGCTTTGTCTATACTGTCTACGCCCCTTGTGATTATTTTAAGCCTGCCCTCGGTCTGTTTCAGTTCGAAGGGGGTTGATGGAATCTTCTCGAGCACCTTCCCGAATTGCTCGCTCTTGAAGAAAGGAGACATCTGGTTTGCGGGGAAGAAGCAGATGAACATTCCATTCTTGACTATCACCTTTTCAAGGCAGAGGCGGCTTCCGAGGTTGCGGAGCTTCACTACGGCAAACAGGTTCGCCGCCTCTTTGGGCATTTCGCCGAAGCGGTCGGTAAGCTGGCGGCGGTAGGCGTCAATCTCCTTGTCGGAGCGCATCGAATCAAGCTGCTTGTAGATGCGTATCTTTTCGGCAGTGATGTCGAGATATTCATCCGGGATGAGAGCCTGACGGTCGGTTTCGACCGTGCAGTCGGTGGTGAAGCGGTGCGCGGTGTGTGATTTCTGCTCGACATCTTCTATTCCTATCTCCTCCATAGCTTCGGCGAGTATCTTCTGATACGTTTCGTAGCCCATATCGGAGATGAAGCCGCTCTGCTCGGCACCAAGAAGGTTGCCGGCTCCGCGGATGTCGAGGTCCTGCATCGCTATGTTGAAGCCACTGCCGAGGTCGGAGAATTCCTCTATCGCCTTCAGGCGGCGGCGGGCATCCTCGGTTATTGTGGTGAGCGGAGGTACTATCAGATAGCAGAACGCCTTGCGGTTGCTTCTGCCCACGCGGCCGCGGAGCTGGTGCAGATCGCTCAGGCCAATGTTCTGTGCTTGGTTGATGATGATTGTGTTGGCATTCGGTATGTCCAGGCCGTTTTCGATGATGGTGGTGCAGAGGAGCATATCGTAATCGCCGGCCATGAAGTCGAGCATCTTGTCTTCGAGTTCCTTCGATTCCATACGGCCGTGTGCGACACATATCCTCATATCGGGAACGAGCCTCTGCAGGATATCGGCTATGCTCTGCAGTTCCTCGACCCTGTTGTGAAGGAAAAATATCTGCCCGCCACGCTGGAGTTCGTAGTTGATGATGCTTCGTATTTCCTTTTCGCCAAATAGGATGATTTCGGTCTGGATGGGTATCCTGTTCGCGGGTGGGGTGTTGATGATGCTGAGGTCGCGCGCTCCGAGAAGCGAGAACTGCAGCGTGCGGGGGATAGGGGTGGCGGTGAGGGTGAGAGTGTCGATTCCCACCTTGAATTGGCGGAGCTTCTCCTTTGCCGAAACACCGAATTTCTGCTCCTCATCTATGATCAGCAGTCCGAGATCCTTGAATTCGAAGCCGTCGCCCAGGATATTATGTGTGCCTATGAGGATATCTATCTTGCCTTCGGCGAGGCGGGATTTTATTACACTTATCTCCTTGGCGGTGCGAAGACGGCTGACATAGTCTATATTGCACGCGAAGTCGCCAAGACGCGAACTGAATGTCTTGAAGTGCTGCAGGGCCAGGATGGTCGTGGGGACAAGTACCGCCACCTGTTTTCCGTCACCCACAGCCTTGAACGCGGCACGGATGGCAACTTCGGTTTTTCCGAAGCCTACATCTCCGCACACCAGGCGGTCCATCGGACAGTTGTCCTCCATATCCCTCTTCACAGCCTTTGTAGCCTCTTCCTGATCGGGAGTATCTTCGTACATGAACGAACTTTCAAGTTCATCCTGGAGATATGAATCCGGGGAGAAGGCATAGCCTTGGGAAGCTTTGCGCTTGGCGTAGAGTTGGATGAGTTCCTTGGCTATATCCTTGACACGATTCTTGGCACCGGTCTTGAGGGCCGTCCAGGTCTTTGAGCCGAGTTTGTTGATGCGGGGGACTTCTCCTTCCGAACTGCGGAAACGTGATATCTTGTGCAAGGAGTGAACAGAGACGAATACCACATCACCGTCCTTGTAGGTAAGTTTAACAACTTCCTTGATGCGGCCCATATCGTCCTTCAGGCGTACAAGGCCGCCGAATACACCTACTCCGTGGTCGATGTGGACAATGTAATCTCCTACATTGAAGGCGCTTATGTCGTTAAGGGTCAGCTGCTCGGTCTTTTCTACAGTTCGCCTGATACTTACACGATGGAAGCGATCGAAGATTTCGTGGTCAGTATAGCAGCAGATCCTGTCGTCGCGGTCTATAAACCCGGAATGAAGGTTCTTCCCTGATACGAATTCCGGCAGCGGGCAATGCTCGTTTTCAAGAATGGTCTTTATCCTTGCAAGCTGGCTATCCTTTTCTCCGAAGATATAAACTTTGTAACCGCTTTCTATCATAGTGCGTATGTCTGCGGTTAGAAGTTCAAAGTTCTTGTTGAATACAGGCTGGGGGGATATATGGAATTCGACAGGGTTGCAGTTATCCTGCTTTGAAACGGGTACATCGAGATATACGCAGCGATAGTTTCCAACCGGTGTCATATATTCCTTGTCGGAATACATATCCGATGAATCGAGCCAAAGGAGACTGTCGGCAGGTATTATGGAAAACAGACTCTCGCTTCCCTGATTATCCATTATACCGGAGAGAATTTCAACTTCAGGAATTTCCGACTTGGAAAGCTGTGTATTACAGTCGAATATCTGGATTTTCTCTATCTCATTACCCCAGAATGATATTCGGTAAGCTTCGTTATAGGAATATGAAAATACGTCAACCAGCGAACCTCTGATGGCATACTGGCCTGGAGCCGACACGAAATCAACTTTTTCAAAACCAAGTTCTCCAAGTTTCTGTGTGAGTGTGGAAAAGGATATTTCCTGACCTGTTTTCAGTTTGTGGGTGGAGGAACTTATCTGGCTTTTGGTAGGCAGGAGTTCTTCTATTGCTTCAGGATAGGTGACAATGAACAGGGACTCTCCCGGACGGCAGTCCATAATCTTTTCGATTGCGGCTGTTCTCTGTACCGAAAGAGTTGATTTGTAATTGCTCTTCTCAACACCGAATGCCGTGGCGGGAAGGAAGAATACCACATCTCCGTCAACCAGGTTGTACAGGTCGGCGCAGCAGTATTCAGCACTTTCCTTGTTAGGAAGAATAATAAGGTTAAGTCCCGCGTGGCGGCATTCACTGAGAACCATCCAGCGGGCGGACAAAAACAATCCACGGCAGAATGTTTTCCTTGCGGATTTTATTCTGTCGGACAGAACTGATGTCTGCTCAGTAGAAATGAACATCATATATGTTTTCTGTGTTGAGAACAGGTTGAAAAGCGGTGGAAAACTCCTCTTGAAAATGTGGATAAAACCGACTCGCGGGTTTTCCACAATTCAGAACCCATTCCCTGCACAATGAAATCAACAGTCAATATCCTTTGTATTTATTTGATTTTCAATGAATTTTTACAGTTATTAACATTTACACAGCTGTAACATCATCATCAAAAAAATAAATAAAAGAATTATATTTGTATTTGGATTGGATAGAAAGCGTGATGTCAGATTTCGACCCTCACAATACAAACGATTGCAAAGATAAAGATTTGGACGGAATTATCCGCCCCCAAGGCCTTGAAGAATTCACCGGCCAGGGGGAGATAGTATCCAATCTGCATATCTACATCGAGGCTGCGAAACTCAGGGGCGAGTCCCTTGACCACACGCTTTTCCACGGTCCTCCGGGTCTGGGAAAAACCACTCTGGCACATATCATTGCAAACGAGATGGGAGTGAATCTCAAGATTACTTCCGGTCCTGTTCTGGACAAGCCGGGCGATCTTGCGGGGCTTCTCACCTCGCTCGAACCCGGAGATGTGCTCTTCATTGATGAAATCCACCGTCTTTCTCCCGAAGTCGAAGAATATCTTTATTCGGCTATGGAAGATTATGTCATAGATATTATGATAGACAAGGGGCCTGGTGCGCGTTCTGTGAGAATCAATCTCAACCCATTCACTCTTGTCGGTGCCACTACCCGAAGTGGTCTTCTCACCGCTCCTCTCAGGGCAAGGTTTGGAATAACCTGTGCATTGGAATATTATGATACTGAGGACCTTGAGAAGATTATCACGCGAAGTGCCGGAATACTTGGAGTTGATATAGAGGGGCAGGCCTCCAAGGAGATTGCAATGCGTTCACGCGGTACTCCACGAATAGCAAATGCCCTTCTGAGGAGGGTGCGCGATTTCGCACAAGTTATGGGAGATGGACATATTGACCTGAAAATTGCTAAATTCGCGCTCGATAAACTCAAGATCGATACGAGAGGTCTCGATTCAATAGACAACAGGATCCTCCGCACTATCATCACCACATTCAACGGTGGTCCTGTGGGTGCGAACACCATAGCTACTGCAATCGGTGAAGATCAGGGTACGTTCGAGGAAGTTTATGAGCCTTTCCTTATAAAGGAAGGTTTCATAGTACGCACTCAGCGTGGCCGTGTCGCTACGGATCTTTCGTACAGGCATCTTGGTTTTGAACCGGGAAAGAGAATTGAAGAACCCAACCTGTTTTAGAAAATACAATACAAATTTCAATAGTAATGGCAGATAAATTCACATCTAAAATTCCTGACGGACCTTTGGCCGAAAAATGGACCAAACGCAAGTCGGAAATCCATCTTGTCAGCCCCAACAACAAACGCAAACTTGAGATTATCGTTGTAGGTACAGGCCTCGGCGGAGCTTCCGCTGCCGCCTCGCTCGGTGAACTCGGTTACAATGTCAAGGTGTTCTGTATCAGCGATACTCCCCGCCGTGCGCACTCAATCGCCGCACAGGGTGGTATCAATGCAGCAAAGAACTACCAGAACGACAATGACTCGATCTACCGCCTCTTCTACGATACAATCAAGGGTGGTGACTATCGTGCACGCGAAGCAAACGTTTACCGTCTTGCTGAGGTGAGTGCATCGATCATCGACCAGTGCGTTGCACAGGGTGTTCCTTTCGCACGTGAATATGGCGGATATCTTGCTAACCGTTCATTCGGTGGTGTGCAGGTAAGTCGTACATTCTATGCAAGGGGTCAAACCGGACAGCAGCTTCTTCTCGGTGCTTATGCAGCCCTCAACAAAGAGATTGCAGCCGGCAGTGTAACAGCATATCCCCGTCACGAGATGCTTGATCTCGTAGTTGTCAACGGTGAGGCAAAAGGTATCATAGCCAGAAACCTCGTTACCGGTGAACTCGAGAGGTTCGGAGCACACGCAGTCATCATCGCTACCGGTGGTTACGGAAACACATATTTCCTCTCTACCAACGCAATGAACTCTAACGGTTCCGCCGCTATCCAGTGCTTCAAGAAGGGTGCATACTTTGCAAATCCCTGCTTCGCACAGATCCATCCTACCTGTATTCCCGTACACGGTGATCAGCAGTGCAAACTTACCCTTATGAGTGAGTCTCTGCGTAACGATGGTCGTATCTGGGTTCCCAAGAAACTCGAGGATGTCGAGAAACTACGCAAACATCAGATTAAAGCTTCACAGATTGCTGAAGAAGACCGAGACTACTATCTCGAGCGCCGTTATCCTGCATTCGGTAATCTCGTTCCCCGCGACGTGGCTTCACGCGCTGCAAAGGAGCGTTGCGATGCAGGCTTCGGTGTGAATGAAACCGGAAAGGCCGTATTCCTCGATTTCTCAGAGGCTATAAACAGGCTCGGTCACAAGAGGGTTGCAGAGCGTTACGGTAACCTCTTCGATATGTACGAGAAGATCACAGCTTCTTCACCTTGGGAGGAGCCTATGATGATATATCCCGCCATCCACTACACTATGGGCGGTATCTGGGTTGACTACGATCTCCAGACAACCATCCCCGGTCTGTATGCTATAGGTGAGGCTAACTTCTCCGATCATGGTGGAAACCGTCTTGGCGCATCCGCACTTATGCAGGGTCTTGCCGACGGTTACTTCATCATTCCTATCACTATCGGTGACTATCTTTCAAAGAAATTCGCTGAGCCTAAGACCAATACCGAAATCAAGGAATTCGCTGAGGCTGAGAAGGCTGTTCAGGCTCGTATCGACAGGCTCTTTGCCATCAATGGTACAGAGACTGTGGATTCTCTCCACAAGGAACTCGGTCACATTATGTGGGAGTATGTAGGTATGGCACGCGACAAGGAAGGTCTCCAGAAGGCACTCGTTCTCATCGACGAACTCAAGGAGAAATTCTACAAGTCAGTGAAGGTTCCCGGCTCACAGTACGAATTCAACCAGGAACTTGAGAAGGCTCTCCGCCTTGAGGATTTCTTTGAAATCGGCAAACTTATGGCTCGTGACGCCCTTGAGAGGAATGAATCCTGCGGTGGTCACTTCCGTATTGAAAGCCAGACCGAAGAGGGTGAGGCAAAGCGTGACGACAAGAATTATATGTACGTTGCAGCCTGGGAGTACAAGGGTGACAATGAGGAGCCCGAACTTCACAAGGAACCTCTCAAGTATGAATTCATTGAGGTTAAGACCAGAAATTATAAAGACTAATCAGAATGGAATTCAATCTTAAAATATGGCGTCAGAAGAACGCCAAGGCAAAAGGACATTTCGAGACATATCATATTTCTGGTATAGAAGAGGATGCTTCTTTCCTCGAAATGCTTGATATTCTCAATGAGCAGCTCATCCGCGAGGGATGTGACCCTGTGGCTGTTGACCGTGGTTGCCAGAGCAGCGGTCCCGTTTCTTTCGACCACGACTGCCGTGAAGGTATCTGCGGTGCTTGCTCGCTGTTTATCGACGGCCGTGCACACGGTCCCGATGATCACGTAACAACCTGTCAGTTGTTTATGAGGCATTTCAAGGATGGTGCTACCATCACAGTGGAGCCTTTCAGGAGCGCAGCCTTCCCTGTAATCAAGGACCTTGTTGTTGACCGCAGGGCTTTCGACAAGATTCTTCAGGCCGGTGGATTCATTTCCGTACGCACCGGTTCAGCACAGGATGCAAACAATATCCTTATCCCTCACGACAAGGCAGAGGAGAGTATGGATGCAGCAGCTTGTGTAGGTTGTGGTGCTTGCGTAGCCACCTGTAAGAATGGTTCAGCTATGCTCTTTGTTGCAGCACGTGTCAGCTCGCTCGCACTTCTTCCTCAGGGTCGTCCCGAGGCCAAGCGTCGTGCCCGCGCTATGGTTGCAAAGATGGATGAACTCGGATTCGGTAACTGTACGAACACCCGCGCCTGCGAGATGGAGTGTCCTAAGGGAATCTCCGTATCGCATATCGCAAGGCTCAACCGCGAGTTCCTCAGCGCTAAGTTCAGCGAATAATATTCACTTTATAATAAGTAATAAGCCGGCCTTTACAGGTCGGCTTATTTCATATATAAGGGTAATAATTACCAGAGGAAGTTGTTGAAAGGATAGCGGCCGGCGTGGATTTCAGCGACCATCTTATAGAGGTCGTTACGCAGTTTTGCTATATTGGTCTTCTGCGCGGCTGAAATGAATATGCAGGGCGATTTTTCACTGGCAATCCAGCTGTTCTTGAGTTCGTCAAGGGTTCTGTTTTCCTTTGATTTGGGCTCCAGTGAGAATTCATCATAAGGTTCGTATGTGTAGGCATCTACCTTATTGAATATCACATACACGGGTTTTCCTGCCGCCCCTATGTCGGAAAGCGTCTTTTCAACCACTTTCATCTGCTCTTCGAAGTCCGGGGCCGAGATGTCAACAACGTGAACAAGGATATCGGCTTCACGCACCTCGTCAAGTGTGCTTTTAAAGGCTTCTATAAGCTGCGTAGGGAGTTTACGGATAAAACCTACGGTGTCACTCAGAAGGAACGGGCAGTTGTCTATCACAACCTTTCTTACGGTAGTGTCAAGGGTTGCGAAGAGTTTGTTTTCAGCAAAAACATCCGACTTTGAAAGAAGGTTCATAATGGTGGATTTACCTACATTGGTATACCCAACCAGGGCAAGACGTACCAGTGAACCTCTGTTAGAGCGCTGGGTCGCCATCTGCTTATCCACTTTCTTTAGGTCTTCCTTCAGTTTGCTGATACGTTCCTTGACGATACGGCGGTCTATCTCTATCTGGGTTTCACCCATACCACCACGGGTTCCCATACCACCACGCTGCCTTTCAAGGTGCGTCCACATACCTGCAAGACGAGGGAGCATATAGTTGTAGCGGGCAAGTTCCACCTGCATCTTGGCGTAGGAAGTCTTTGCCCTCTGGGCGAAGATTTCGAGAATCAGTGATGTACGGTCGATGATTGAACTGCACTTGACTATCTTCTCGATATTACGCTGCTGCATACCGGTAAGTTCGTCATCGAAGATTACATAATTGATTGCGTTGTCTTCGCAATAGGTGGCTATCTCTTCGAGTTTTCCGCTGCGTATATAGGTTGCGTTATCGGGACGGTCAACCCTCTGCACGAACTTCCTGTCCCCGATTACTCCTGCTGTTTCGGCGAGGAATTCGAGTTCATCAAGGTATTCGTTTACCTTGCGTTCGTCGTCGGAAGGGCGGATTATTCCAACGAATACAGCCCTTTCCTCTATCGGTTTGTTCAATTCTATCATATACCGGAAAAAGGCCATCCCAAAGGACAGCCTTTTTTTATATTTGAGATTCTCTTATCGAAGTTGGAATATTACAGGGAAGGTATAGGTAACCTTTACTGCACGGTCACGCTGCTTACCAGGAGTCCACTTGGGTGAACTTGCTACAACACGTACGGCTTCCTTATCAAGTGAAGGATCGACTCCGCGGAGCACCCTTACGTTGGTTACTGAACCATCAGGGTTTACGGTAAACTGAAGCATTACACGGCCCTGAACACCATTTTCCTTGGCAATTTCAGGATAAACAAGCCTTTCGTTAACCCACTTCGAGAATGCATTGGCATCACCACCGTTGAAACTCGGCTTCACTTCAACCAGCTGGAAAGGAATTGCTTCCTCTTCGATTACCTCCTCTTCAACTTCAATATACTCCATAATCTCGACACCGAGGTCGTCGTCATCCTCGAGGTTGATGATATTGTCTTCAACCTTGATATCATCCTCGACGATTTCGATCTGGTCCGAAAGAACAGGAATCTTCGGGGTCTCCGGCGGGGGTGGAGGAGTTTCTTCGGTGATAGGCACCATCTCGTCTTCGATAATCTCTACGGGACCTTCATCAAACATAGCGACTTTCTTTTCCTTGGAACCCCAGGAGAAGCCTGCCAGTGTGATGAGCAGTGAGATTACGAAACCCGCTTCGATAAACAGAAGTCTCTTGTTTTCGAGGCTGGCGTTTTCTGTTTTCTTTATTTCCATATGGTTTTCGTTATTATCCCAAATAGTCCTCAAAGTTAGAAATTATTACGTATTTATCCAATTTTTACTTTTTAATGTTGTAGATTTGTAGGCCGTAAAACAGCATATATGATCAGATTTTTCAACGAGGATACAGACTTCCTTTACAAGGGTAAGGTGAACTGCCGCAAATGGCTCAAACTGGTTGCCGAGAGTGAGATACGCAAGATCGGAGATATCAATGTTATTTTCTGCTCCGACAATTATATCCTTGACGTGAATATGAAATATCTGAGTCACGATTATTTCACCGATATCATAACCTTCGATTATTGCGAAGGCAACGTGCTCAGCGGTGACCTGTTCATAAGTGTCGATTCTGTAAAGGAAAACTCCGAGTTCTATCATACCGACTTCGAAGAGGAACTTCACAGGGTCATCGTTCATGGCGTGCTTCACCTGATTGGTTATGACGACCACACCGAATCCGACATAAAGACAATGAGGGAGAAGGAGGGATACTATTTATGTCTGCGACCTATGATATAATAGTAGTCGGCGGAGGTCACGCCGGTTGCGAGGCCGCAGTTGCGGCAGCAAGGCTCGGATCTTCAGTCCTTCTTATTACTATGGACAGCCTTTCCTATGCAAGGATGTCCTGTAATCCGGCCGTTGGAGGAATAGCTAAGGGACAGATAGTCAGAGAGATAGATGCTCTTGGTGGATGTATGGGTCTTGTGACGGACGCTTCATCCCTGCAGTTCCGAATGCTCAATAAAAGTAAGGGACCGGCAATGTGGAGCCCCCGTGCACAGTGCGATAAAGTCGCTTTTTCTGCCGAGTGGGCTAAAATACTCGTAAGTACTTGTAAATTAACAATTTGTGAAGATTCTGCAGTTTCTTTTCTCGTTGAGAATCGAAAATTTCGCGGCGTACGCACGGAATCACACGGAATTTTCGAATGTCAGGCGGTTATTCTGACGGCAGGAACCTTCCTTGGAGGTAAACTTTTCGTCGGACGCAAATGTACTCCTGGTGGAAGGATAGGTGAACTTCCCTCACTTGGTCTTACTTCGCAGCTCGAGTCTCTCGGAATCCGGACGGCTAGAATGAAAACCGGAACACCTCCGCGACTCGACATCACAAGTGTCGACACGTCCGTTCTTCCGATTCAGTATGGAGACCCGGAGCCTGAACGATTTTCATTTCTTCCTGTCAAGTCCAGAATACAGAAAGAAGGAGCAGTGCAGAAGACCTGTTATATCTGCCATACCAATGAAGAAGTTCACGAGGCATTGAGGTCCGGCTTCTGCGATTCTCCTCTCTTTTCGGGCTTGATTTCCGGAAAAGGCCCCAGATACTGTCCGAGTATAGAAGATAAACTTAGGGTATTCCCGGACAAGGATGAACATCAGCTTTTCCTTGAACCCGAGGGAGAGAATACCAATGAATATTATATCCAGGGTTTCTCGTCGTCGCTTCCTTTTGAAGTGCAGATGAAAGCGATGCATAAGATAAAGGGGCTTGAGAATGCACGTGTATTCCGTCCTGCCTATGCGGTGGAATATGACTATTTCGACCCTACCCAGCTTGATGCAAGCCTCAAGTTGAAAGACTTCGAAGGAATGTATTTCGCAGGACAGATCAATGGAACAACTGGTTACGAAGAGGCAGCGGCACAGGGTCTGATGGCAGGTATCAATGCCCATCTGCATATAAATGGAAAGGATCCTTTCATACTAGGCCGCGACGAATCATACATCGGCGTGCTGATAGATGACCTTATTACAAAAGGAGTGGATGAACCATACAGGATGTTCACTTCGAGGGCCGAATACCGTGTTCTGTTAAGACAGGACAACGCTGATGAGCGTCTTACTCCGCTTTCTTACAAAATAGGACTTGCTACAAAGGAAAGATACGACGCTGTAGTTGAGAAATACGCCAAAGTAAAAGAACTCCTTGAATATTGCTATTCCCGCAACATCACAGCGGCCAAGGCTAATCCTTATCTTGAATCAATAGGATCCTCTCCTGTGACGGAATCGAAGCGAATAGCCGATATTGTAGCAAGGCCGGACGTTACCCTTGGGGATATTTTGAAAATAGTTCCACGTGGAACTTACACGAAAGAAGAGATTGAATCGGCTGAGATTTCAATCAAGTATTCGGGCTATATTGAAAGAGAAAAGGAAAACGCCGCTAAATTGAAGAGACTTGAAGCATTGCGTATTCCTGAAAACTTCGATTTCAGCAAGCTGGAAGGTCTGACGATAGAGTGTCGGCAGAAGTTTGAACGCTACAGGCCAGCGACAATTGGTCAGGCTTCCAGGATTTCAGGAGTGTCTCCGGCCGATATATCCGTGCTTCTGGTTTATTTCGGTAGATAATTGTATTTTTGCGTAAAGACCATTCATTATGATAGATTACATTAAAGGTGAAATAGCTGAGCTCACTCCTACCCGTGTTGTTGTAGAAACGGCCGGCATTGGATATTCAATTGAAATTTCCCTTCAGACTTACGCCGCGCTTGAGAACTGCAAGCAGGCGAAGGTTTATATTTACCATCATATCCAGTCAAGTTCCGACGTTGAACTTTTCTATGGTTTTGCTACTCAGGACGAGCGGGCGCTCTTTACTCAAATTATTGGAGTTTCCGGAGTAGGCGTCAATACTGCAAGAATGATCCTTTCGACATTCAGTGCTGATGAATTCAGAAATGCCGTTGTGGCGGAAGATGTGAACCTGATCAAATCTGTCAAGGGAATAGGCCTCAAGGGTGCACAAAGAATAGTTCTCGAACTGAAGGACAAGATTGTCAAGGGTTCGGACACTCCCAGCCAGGAAATCTTCAGTGCCGCCGCTCAGCGCAATGTTGTTGCCGAAGAAGCTGCTGCAGCCTTGCTTATGCTTGGTTTCTCAAAGCCGAATATACAGAAGGCAATACAGACTATCCTAAAACGTACGCCTACCGCTAAGGTTGAGGAGATAATAAAATCTGCTCTTCAGATGCTGTAAAGTTCCACGTAGAACACAAATGGAGATTAAAGAAATAAGAAATGAGTTCCCGCAGCTGTCGCGTACTGTGTACGGCAAGCCACTGGTTTATCTGGACAACGCTGCAACGGCGCTCAAACCACGGAGCGTCATGGCTTGCTACGAGCATCTGGCTGCCGAGGTAAGTTCAAATATCCATCGTTCGGTACACAGGGTTTCCAATGAAGCCACAGCGGAATTTGAGAATGCACGAAAGCGGGTTGCCGAGTTTCTTAACGCCCCGTCCGAAAGGAATATCGTATTCACTTCCGGTACCACCGATTCCATTAATCTGATAGCATCCAGTTATGGCCAGGCCTTCATAGGCCGTGGCGATGAGATTGTAATATCGGAGCAGGAACACCATTCCGACATAGTTCCCTGGCAGATGCTTGCAGAGCGTACGGGAGCGGTGATCAAAGTCTGGAAGCTTGAGGATGACCTTCGACTCGGCCCCTCTTCGCTCGAGAAACTTCTCGGCCCTAAAACAAAGATAGTCTGTGTTTCCCACGCATCGAACGTACTTGGAATCGTAACCCCGATAAAGGAAATATGCGCGCTTTGCCACAGGCATAATATTCCCGTATGCGTCGATGGAGCGCAGGGAATCGTGCATTGCAAGGTTGATGTACAGGACCTTGACTGTGATTTCTATTCATTCTCCGGCCATAAGATCTATGCCGCCACCGGGACGGGAGTTATGTATGCGAAGGCAAAATGGCTCGAGCAGATGCCTCCTTATCGCGGCGGTGGCGAAATGATCGCAGATGTAACTTGGGAAAGGACCACTTATGCCGACTATCCGTTCAAGTTCGAGGCGGGGACTCCTAATATCACATCCGTACCCACGCTTGTTCCTGCGATAGAAATGCTTGAGCAGATGCGCTCTTTGGAAGAATCGTCGGCCGCTGTTGCTTCCTACGTTTTGGACGCCCTTCAATCGGATAAACGCATCACGCTTTATGGTGACTCGTCTTCAGAGAAGCTCCCCATATTCTCATTCGCCGTCAAGGGTGCGCATCAGGAAGATCTCGCCCTTGTACTTGACAAGATGGGTGTTGCTCTTCGCTCCGGCGAAATGTGCGCCGCGCCGCTTATGCACAGGCTTAGAGTCACTGGACTCCTTCGTGCTTCGTTCGCCCCATACAACACCATCGAAGAAGCACGATACTTTGTTGAATGCCTTGGAAAGGCAATAGAAATGCTTACCATATGAACACTCTCGAAGAAGCCAAACAAGCCGTCATCGACGATTTCTCGCTCTATGACGAGTGGCTTGACAAATATGAATATCTGATAGAACTCGGCAAGGGACTCGAGCCATTCGACCAGGCCGACAAGACCGATGATAAACTTATAAAAGGTTGTCAATCAAGACTTTGGCTAAAGTGTGAGAAAAAAGACGGCAGACTTTATTTCACTGCCGACAGCGATGCCATCATCACAAAGGGAATAATCTCGCTGCTCATAGGAGTGTATTCCGGACGTACTCCAGAAGAAATAGCCGGAGACGACTTCTCTTTCATAGTCACCATAGGACTCAAGGACAATCTCTCTCCTACGCGTGCGAACGGTCTGGCATCAATGATCGAAACAATCAAATGCTTCGCCCAAGATGAACGATAATATACTTACTCCGGAAGACATCAAGGAGCTTTCTCCTCTTTACGATGCCGTTGTACTTGCCCTCAAGCAGGTATATGACCCTGAAATTCCGGTTAACATATACGACCTCGGCCTCATTTATGAACTCCAGATAGACAAGCAGCACGACGTCCATATCACTATGACCTTCACGGCTCCAAACTGCCCCATGGCCGATGAGGTTATGGCGGAGGTAAAAAGGAACGTGGAACTCACTCCGGGGATTCATTCCTGCGAAATAACACTTGTGTTCGAGCCTGTCTGGGACCGCAGCATGCTCTCTGACGAGGCACGCATAGCCCTTGGTTGGGATCCTGAATTCGAGGACTGAGCCGATGGAGGTCTATTTTTCTCTCGGATCCAACCTCGGCTGCAGGCTTGCCAATATAGAAAAGGCCATAACTAGGCTTTCCGTAGCCCTTGAAGCCGGCCCCGAACGCTTGAGTTCAATAATGGAAACTCCCTCGGACGGCTTCGACGGACCGGCGTTCCTCAACTGCGCCGCTCTTTACATCCTACCGGACGAAATGTCCCCCGATGACATACTCGACCGTTGCCAGAAAGTGGAACAGAAACTCGGCCGCCCTGCTCACGAAGCAGAATTCGACGCCCAGGGCAAAAGGGTGTATTCTTCAAGGACCATAGACATAGACATACTTCTTATCGGTGACAAGCGCATAGAGACTCCGCGCCTGAGCGTTCCGCATCCAGGGGCATTCACTCGCAGCTATATGATTGAGCCGCTGAAGGAAATCTGCCCGGATTGGGATAAATGGCTGAAATAATTGTTACTTTTGTAGGATTTAACATTCAATATTTATGACACAGGACGAACTTTTCAAAGTACTGGTTGCACATTGCAAGGAATACGGATTCATTTTCCCTTCAAGCGAAATCTACGATGGTCTCGCAGCCGTTTACGATTACGGCCAGATGGGTGTGGAACTCAAGAATAACATCAAACAATACTGGTGGAACGCGATGACCCGCCTCAACGAGAATATCGTGGGCATCGACTCCTGCATCTTCATGCACCCCAGAATCTGGGAAGCCTCGGGCCACGTTGGCGCATTCAACGACCCCCTCATCGACAACAAGGACTCCAAGAAGCGTTACCGCGCCGACGTCCTCATCGAGGATTATCTCGGCAAGATAGAGGAGAAGATCAACAAGGAGGTCGAGAAAGGCCGCAAGAAATTCGGCGACAGCTTCGATGAAGCACAGTTCCGCGCCACAAACCCCAACGTCCTGCGCGAGCAGGCCAAGTATGACGAGGTTCACAACCGTTACGTGGCAGCCGAGCAGGCTTCCGATTTCGAGGAATACCGCCGCATAATCATCGACTGTAACATCGTCTGCCCCATCAGCGGCACCTGCAACTGGACAGAAGTACGCCAGTTCAACCTTATGTTCAGCACCTCGATGGGCAGCACAAGCGAAGGCGCAAATACCATTTATCTGCGTCCCGAGACAGCCCAGGGCATATTCGTCAACTACCTTAACGTTCAGAAGACAGGCCGTATGAAGATTCCTTTCGGAATCGCCCAGATCGGAAAGGCCTTCCGCAACGAGATCGTCGCACGTCAGTTCATCTTCCGTATGAGGGAGTTCGAGCAGATGGAAATGCAGTTCTTCATCAAGCCCGGTACCGAACTCGACTGGTTCGCAAAGTGGAAGGAGCAGCGTATGAAATGGCACGTCAACATCGGAATGGGTGCTGAGAACTACCGTTTCCACGACCACGAGAAGCTTGCCCACTACGCAAACGCAGCCACCGATATCGAATTCAACTTCCCCTTCGGTTTCAAAGAGCTCGAAGGCGTGCACAGCCGCACGAACTTCGACCTTGGCAACCATCAGAAATTCAGCGGAAAGAAGATTGAATACTTCGACCCCGAAGAGGGCAAGGCATACACTCCGTACGTAATCGAGACAAGTATCGGCGTTGACCGTATGGTTCTCGCGGTGCTCAGCCACTCCTTCAAGGAAGAGCAGCTCGAAAACGGCGAGACACGCGTCGTGCTCAGCATCCCCGCACCTCTCGCACCCGTAAAGGCCGCAGTCCTGCCTCTCGTAAAGAAAGACGGTCTGCCGGAGCTCGCACAGAAGATAATGAACGACCTCAAGTACGACTTCAACTGCCAGTACGAAGAGAAGGATTCCATCGGCAAGCGCTATCGTCGCCAGGACGCCATCGGAACTCCGTTCTGCATCACCGTGGACTATGAATCGCTCGAAGACAACTGCGTTACCGTACGCGACCGCGACACTCTCGAGCAGAAGAGGGTTCCCATCGCACAGCTCCGCAGTCTCATCGACGAGAAAGTCAACCTCAACAACCTTCTCCGCAATCTTTAATGGAGGAGCGCGAGATGACTTTCGCGGCAATGGGCCGCGTCGAGGCTATCAAGAGCCTTTTCGAAGGAACTCCCTATAAACCCTTCGAAGAACCTCTGTGGTTCTTTCCCGAAAACGGGGCGGCCGTAACGACCGCCTCTTGCGTATTTACCGAAGGGATAGACTTTGACCTGAAATATTTTCCCCTCAAGCACCTCGGCTACAAGAGCGTCGTGCAGACGGTGGGCGAGCTTTACGCCGTTATGGCAAAGCCCCGCACTCTGGCCGTGACAATAAGCATCTCCGCAAAGCTTGACTATCCCCAGGCGGCTGAAATCTGGAGCGGAATCATATCCGCCGCCACCGAGTTCGGCTTCAAGAGCGTAAGTCTGGACCTCAGACCCTCGCGCACAGGTCTTCTTGTGAGCATAAGCGTCAGCGGAGAGGCTTCGAAGGCGAGCTGCGAACGCCGCAGCAAGGCCGAAAGCAAAGACCTCATCTGCGTGAGCGGACACCTCGGAGCCGCATATCTCGGCCAGCAACTGCTCGAGCACAGGTTCCAGGATCTGGACAAATACAAGATGCAGGCTGCGGCCTATCTGCGCCCCGAACTGGCTGCAAACACCATAGAAAGGCTCGAACAGGCCGGCATCTGCCCCTCGTTCGGATACTTCCTCAAGGCGGGTCTTGCGGACGCGGTTCTGCGCCTTACGCGCGACAGCGGCCTCGGAGCGAAAATCTATGCCGACAAGATTCCTTTCGAAGGGAACAGCTTCGCGCTGGGGAAAGAGCTCGACATCGACCCCGTTTCCGCCGCGATGAACGGAGGAGACGACAGCTCGCTGCTCTTCACCATTCCTCTCGCGCAGTACGAAAGCTTCCGCCACGACTTCCAGGACTTCAACATAATAGGCCATCTGGCGCAGAGCAATGTCGTCGCCGTGCTTGTAACTCCCGAAGGTGTGGAACTGCCCCTTAAGGCTCAGGGCTATTTGAACGAAGCGGAAACGCTGTAGTTTATTCCGAGGGCTTTCAATCCATCTACGAGGTCGCTGCTTGCAGTGACCCCGTATTTTTTACAGTTGAAAGGAACGTAGCCGTACTTTGGATCGACCAGCGTAATGGTAAGAGGGGTCTTGCCCTTGCTGCGCGAAAGCAGTTTGACGAACTTGCTGCGCCATTCGGGAGAAAGCAACTCGGTGGGAACCTTTATGTCGAATCCTTTCAGATAGTATTCCGACGCGTTGCTGAGCATAAACACCCTGCCAAGGCATACGGAGAACTCTTCGCGTGCACCATCCTCACGCTCCCTGCGGAAGAAACGGGGACGGATCTCGGCCTCGAAAAGCATCTCGTGATGTTCGAGCAGAAGCGGTTTGTAGGTGTCGATATCCTTGCCGAAAAGAACTATCTCGTATGTGCCGTCGTAATCCTCCACCGTAACCGAAAGCTTGTCCTTGCCGCTGCGGGTCTTCGAATTCACCACCGAGGTGATAATGCCGCCGAAACGTATCTGGGACTTCTTCTGCTCTTCGTTTGCCGCCGCCACGGCCATCGGCAGGTCGGCGAGCGATATGGTCGTGTAATTGGCCATTTCGAAGCTGTAACGGTCGAGAGGGTGTGTGGAGAGGAACATTCCCACGAGCTCTTTCTCCTTCTGGAGCTGCTCGAGAATGTCGGCCTGCACAATCATCTGCGGGAGTTCGGGCCTTACGGGCTTCATCTCCTCCACGTCGCCGAACAGCGATGCGCCTGCGTCGATGTTGTCGCTCTTCAGAAGGTCGCTGTAGTGCATCAGTTCGTCGAGGAACAGATTGCCGCTCTGGCAGGGCGAGAAGAAGACGTTGCGCTGAAGGCCGAACGAGTCGAATGCGCCCGCGTTGACGAGCGATTCCATTGACTTGCGGCTGATGGATGTGCGGCTGTCGGCTTTTGCCACCTCTGCCATCCTTTCCACGAAGTCGAACACGTCCTTGAAGGCTCCGCCGCGCTCGCGCTCAGAGACAATCGCGTCAACTATGTTGCTGCCGAAGCCCTTCATTCCTCCGAGTCCGAAGCGGATGTTGCCCGCGCGGTTGACGGCGAACGCCGCTTCCGATTCGTTGATATCGGGGTTGAGGACCTTTATCTTGTGCGACTTGCAGTCGGCCATAATCTTCTTGATCTCGTCCATATTGTCGAGATTGCAGGAAAGGTTGGCCGCCATGAATTCGGGCGTATAGTGGCACTTGAGCCAGCCGGTCTGGTAGCTTACCCAGGCGTAGCAGGTCGCGTGGGACTTGTTGAAGGCGTACTGGGCGAACTTCTCCCAGTCCTTCCATATCTTGTCGAGGGTCTTCTCGGGATGGCCGTTGGCCGTGCCGCCTGCCATGAACTTGTCCTTGAGCGACTCCAGAATGGCTATCTGCTTCTTACCCATAGCCTTGCGGAGCTTGTCCGCCTCACCCTTCGTGAAGCCGGCAAGTTTCTGGCTCAGAAGCATCACCTGCTCCTGGTAAACCGTCACGCCATAGGTGTCGGCGAGGAACTCCTCCATCTCCTGCAGGTCGTATTCGATGGGTTTGATGCCCAGTTTGCGGTCGATGAAGTCGGGGATATAGTCCATAGGACCCGGACGATAGAGGGCGTTCATCGCGATGAGGTCTTCGAAGCGCTCGGGATGAAGCTTCTGGAGGTTCTTCTTCATACCCTCCGATTCAAACTGGAACACCGAATTGGTGTCTCCGCGTCCGTAGAGCTCGTAAGTGGGCTTGTCGTCGATAGGGATGGCCTCTATATCTATGTCCTTGCCGTGATTGTGCTTTATGAGGTCGAGGGTCTTGTGTATGATGGAAAGGGTGTTGAGGCCCAGGAAGTCCATCTTGAGCATACCCACGTCCTCTATGTAATGGCCGTCGTACTGGCTTGTCCAGGTGTTCAGGCCGGTTTCCTTGTCGACAGAGAGGCAGATGGGGATGTATTCGGTCAGATTTCCCCTGCCGATGATGGTAGCGCAGGCGTGCTGGCCGACCTGGCGCACGGTGCCCTCCATACGCTGTGCGTAGCCGAGCACTTCGCGGTTGAGTTCAGGGCCTTCGGCGAGTTCCTGCTTGAACTCAGGAACCAGACGGAAGCAGTTCGCCAGAGTGATGGGGATATCGGTATCCTCCATACCCACCTGATAGGTCTTCTGAACACCGTCAACCTCTTCCGTAACCACCTTGAACCCGCTCTTGAGTTCGTCGAGCTTGGGGTTGAAAAGGTATTTCTTCTCCTTTTTCTCGCTCAGATGGTCGGGCACCATCTTCGAGAGCCTGGCGCTTTCCTCGATGGAGAGCTGGCTGACGCGGGCGATATCCTTGATCGCGCCCTTCGCGAGCATAGTGCCGAAGGTGATCACGCGCGAAACGTGGTCGGCTCCGTAGGTGTCTTCGACATATTTGTGCGCTGCCGGCAGATTCTCGAAATCGACATCGATATCAGGCATACTGATACGGTCGGGATTGAGGAAACGCTCGAACAGCAGATTGTATCGAATAGGGTCGAGATTGGTGATCCAGAGGCAGTAGGCGACCACCGAACCGGCGGCGGAACCACGTCCCGGGCCGACCATATAGCCCATACGCCTCGACGCGTTGATATAGTCCTGGACAATGAGGAAGTAGTCCGGGAAGCCCATTCGGCAGATGGTCTTGAGCTCGAACTCGATGCGTTCGCTCTGAACGGCATTGAGCTGCGGCCCGTAGCGCTTGTGCGCACCTTCGTAGGTAAGATGGCAGAGATAGGCAACGCTCCGGCAGAAGTCTTCGCCACGGTCAACGCCGTCCTTGTCCACGCGGCCCTCGTCAATGATGTGCGAGTATTCGGCAAGATAGCCGTCGATATGCTCAAGGAAAGCCGGGTCGATGTTGAACTTCGGCAGCACCGGTGAACGGTCTATCTTGAACGCCTCTATCTTCGAAGCGACCTCAAGGGTGTTCTCGATGACTTCGGGGTGTCCGGGGAACAGCGCGGCCATCTCCTCCTCGCTCTTTATGTACTCCTGCTGGGTGTAGCGCAGACGGTTCGGGTCGTTGACGTCGGCGTTAGTGGTAAGGCAGAGAAGGCGGTCGTGTACGGGGCCGTCCTCCTTGCGTATGAAGTGGGCGTCGTTCGTGGCCACTACCTTGATGCCGAGTTCCTGTGCAAGGCGGAAGATTTCCGCGTTTGCAACGACCTGACGGCGGTAGACGCCCATAAGGTCATCGTAGCTTTCGGCAGGAAGGTCCGTGAGTTCCGTCTTGTGGAGCATCACCTCCAGATAGTAATCCTCTCCGAACAGGTTCTTGTGCCACAGGGCCGCCTCTCGCGCCGCGTCAAGGTCGCCGGCTGTGATGTCGGTGGCTATCTCGCCGGCCAGACAGGCCGAGCAGCAGATAAGTCCTTCGTGGTACTTTTCCAGCACCTCGTGCGAGATACGGGGCTTGTAATAATAGCCCTCAACCGCGGCGATCGAAGCAATCTTCATCAGGTTGCGGTAACCGTCGTAGTTCTTCGCGAGGAGGATGAGGTGATAGTATTTCTTGTGCGAAGGGTCCTGCAGCTTATGGTCGTAATGACGTGTGACATACACCTCGCAGCCGAGGATAGGCTTTACGATGGGCTTTCCGTCGGCGTCCAGATTCTTCTTGTCGTAGCCGTGCTTGAGGAACTCCTTGATGCCGTACATAAAGCCGTGGTCTGTGATGGCCAGGGCCGGCATTCCGAGCTCGCGTGCACGGGCGAAGAGATCCTTGATGCTGCTCAGGCCGTCAAGAATCGAATACTGAGTGTGGACGTGTAGGTGTACGAAAGCCATTGCCGGGGGTGTTTTATACCTCTACGGCAGTGCTGAATTCGCGCAGGAAGCGGAGGTCGTTCTCGAAATAGTGCCTCAGGTCATTTACCTGCCACTTGAGCATAGCGATACGCTCGATACCCATTCCGAATGCGAATCCGCTGTATTTCTTCGAGTCTATGCCGCTTGCCTCGAGTACGTTGGGGTCAACCATTCCGCAGCCCAGAATCTCGAGCCAGCCGGTACCCTTGCAGATGTTGCAGCCCTTGCCCTTGCAGATGTTGCAGCTTACGTCAACCTCTGCCGAAGGCTCGGTGAAGGGGAAATATGACGGGCGCATACGTATCTGGCTGTCGGCACCGAACATCTCGCGTGCGAAGAGAAGGATGGCCTGCTTGAGGTCGGCGAAGGTCACGCCCTCGTCGATGTATAGGCCTTCCACCTGGTGGAAGATGCAGTGCGCACGGGCGCTGATGGCCTCGTTGCGGAACACTCTGCCAGGGCAGATTACGCGGATGGGCGGAGTCATCTTCTCCATTGTGCGAACCTGCACGCTCGAAGTGTGGGTGCGCAGAAGCAGCGGGTTGGGATGGCCGGCCGATACGAAGAATGTGTCCTGCATATCGCGTGCGGGGTGGTTGGGAGGGAAATTCAGAGCCTCGAATACGTGATAGTCGTCCTCGAGTTCCGGGCCCTCGGCCACGTCGTATCCGAATTTACGGAAGATATCCACAATCTCCTGGCGTACGATGCTCACCGGATGCCTTGAACCGAGTTCCATACGGTCACCGGGCATTGTGAGGTCCTCGCTCTGAGCCACGCTTGCGGCTGCTATGTCGAGGGTGTTTGACTTGAGCTCCTCTATCTTGGCGATTGCGGCCTGCTTGAGGTCGTTGAGGACACGGCCGAATTCGCGCTTGCCGTCCTTGTCGAGGGTGCGGAACTCGTCGAAGAGAGCGGTTATCTCACCTTTCTTGCCTAAGAAACGCACGCGTGCGTCTTCGATGTCCTTTGCTGTCTTGCACTGAAGGTCGCGGATGGCCGCAACCAGTTTTTCGATATCTTCCTGTTTCATAATCTATTTCTTGGCGGCGCGCTTGTCGCGTGCCATCTTGTCTCGTGCGGCCCCTGTCTTGAGATATTTCTCCCACTGCTCGTCGTTGAGCACCTTATGGAACGCTTCGTAGGTACACTCCTCCCACTTGTCCTGGGTCTGGATGAAGATGTCGGAGTTTGACACCTTGGCGCGGCTCAGCTGCGTAAGTTCGCGGTTGAGCTCGCCATAGTTGTGAGTGAGGATGGAATCCACATAGAACACCTGCCAGTACTCCAGGTCGAGCGTGGTTTCGTAACGGTCCACCTCGCCCTGGACCCAGTTGTAGAGTTTCTTCTCCTGTTCGTCGGGGGTCTGCGCCACCATCGGAGCGGCCAGCAGCGCGGCTGCCAGAAGGCCGAGGCAATATATAGTTATGCGTTTCATCGGGGAACGCAAATTTAATAAAGAAAACGCGAAATGAGAAAGGCGTTTTTCAGTTGCAGCGGTAGATTCTTATCGCGTTCAGCGCCGTTTCGCCACGTACGGCCTTGAAATCGACCGTGAGGCCTTCTCCGCCGCGGACACCAACCGTGAACTTGCGCGCATCGGCATACTGCAGCCCGACTTCGCGTGCCGGGTCGTAGCCGTCAAGAACCTTCGTGCCGTTTATCGAGACATCGAAGACACGCTCTCCGGCCTTTTCGTCAAGTATATCGTTGCCGAGGTTGTAGGCAAGTGTGATATTGCTCCCGCTGCGGGGCGAAAGTTCCGCGAAATACAGGTAGACATAGTAGGTTCCGTCGGGAACGTCTGCGCGGAAGCTTTCTATTCCGGTACGCTGGGTCTGGTAGACGGGGTCGTTGATTGTTCCGAAGATGTCGAGGTTCGAAGCCGGGAGCTTTCCATTGCCCGTCTTCGGACGGAGAGGTTCGCCGCCGACGTATCCCCAGCTGCCGGGACGATATTCCTGCTCAGGAATCCACATTGTCCCTTCTATGGCGTCGTAGAACCTGCGGCTCGTTCCGAGCATCACGTTCATTGAAGAGAATCTGTTCATATTGGCAGGCACGGCGCGGTACTCCAGCTCCAGATGGTCTTTGAGGCGGCCGGAGCGGGCTGTAAGGATGTTCTTTCCGTCACGCAGGGCAAGTTTGAATTCTGCCATTCCGGTATCGGTCTTCATACGGCCGACGCGCTTGCCGTTCAGACGGAGGGTAACGCTCTTCCTGTTAGAGAACACATAGACGGTCTGAATATCGCCTTCTGCTCCTCCCCGCACTTTTTCGTTGCGGCCGCCAATCTCGAGGAAGGGTTCCTCGCGCAGGTTGGCGCAATAAAGGGTGTAGACGTCCTTTTTCGAGCGGTCAAGGCCGACAAGACCCTTGTTGTTCACGTGTGGAACGGCGTCGATTCTCGGCTCGGCGTAGAAGTCGTTGAGGTTCCATACGTTCGAACCGGCAATGTAGTCACGGTCCTTGATGACACCGATGTAGTGCTTGTGGAACTGCAGGGCATATTCGCAGGAGAAATCGAAGCGTACCGGAGCCTCGCTGTGGATGCGCGGGTCGGCACCGGCGCCGTATTCTGTAACGATCAGCGGCTTGTCGGGAAGAGCAGTGTGGATATGGTCCATCGCCTCGTCGAACTTCTCCCAGCCGCCGCCATACCATCCCTGGTAATAGTTCCATCCCATAATATCGGGAACGGCGGCAAGGCCGGAACCGATGTAGAGGTCGGGATTGCCGTGCGCCGGAATCATAGTGTAGCGTGAAGGGTCGGCCTCCTTGATGGCATCGTCAATCTTCTTTGCAAGAGCGATCACTTTGTCGAAGTGCCCCTGGCGCAGTTCGGGCTGCGACTTCGGGAAGGGGATGCGCATCAGCACCTCGTTCATATAGGCCCAGATGATTACCGAAGGGTTGTTGTAGTTCTGGTAAACCATCTCAAGAGCGTTGTTCACGCAGTTGAAAGTAAACGCATCGGAATCAGTAATCTCATTCACAATGGGAATCTCCACACTCGAGGCGATTCCGAAACGGTCGCAGAGCTGCGAGACAATCGGGTCTTGCGGATAGTGGGATATACGCAGGAAGTTGGCACCGGTTTCCTTAAGAAGGAGCATGTCGCGCTCGTGCATATTGTCTGCAAGCGCGTTGCCGCGGTCTTCAAAGTCCTGATGACGGTTTGTACCCATCAGTTTGTGGTGCTTTCCGTTGAGGAAGAATCCCTGGTCAGGATCGAAAGAGAAGCTTCTGAAGCCTATTGCGTTTGTAGTGCGGTCGCAAATGACGCCGTCAATCGAGAGCTCCGTTTCCACGAGATATGTAACAGGTGATGCAAAATCCCAGACCCACACGCCTCCGACGGGAATGTCAAACTTCAGGGGTTGATTCGCGCATTTCGGGGCAAGGGTGACGCTTCTTCTGCCGCTTCCGGCAACACTTCCGTCCGGAGCGATGACCCTGTGGGTGAGTTCAACCTTGCAGTCGGACTTACTGTCGTTCGAAAGGAAGGTTCTGGCTCCGACCTTGTTCCCCTCTTCTGAAAGGGTCGGGAGAAGATACACTCCGCCGGCGCCGTAGTGCGTGGTGGAGATATGAACCTTGTCAGTAAAGATGAGTTCCACGTCGCGGTAGATGCCTCCGTAGAAGGTGAAGTCCGCGCTGAGCGGTGCGATGTCCGGATTGTGTGAATTGTCCACTACGAAGCGGAAGCTGTTCGCACCTTCACGTAAAAGTGCGGTGATATCGAAAGCGAATGCCGAATATCCTCCTTCGTGGTGGCCGGCGGCCTTTCCGTTGATGAAGACGTCGGTCACCTGGTTCGCTCCTTCGAAGCGGAGGGTCACCGTCTTGCCGCTGAGCTCCTCTGCGCTCAGACTGATTGTCCGCTCGTAACTGCACGCTCCGCGCCAGAACCCTGGCTCATCGTCCCAGGTGTCGTGAGCGTTCCAGGAATGCGGAAAATCGACCACCTCGGTCTGTCCGTTTCCGCTCCATACCCAGGCTGAATTGATGGTACGTATGACGCGGTCATTGTCTGCAAAAATAGCGGGTGCCGCCAGCAGGAGGGCAGCGGTAGCGGAAAGGAGATGTCTCATAATAACAAAGATATCTATTTTGCCCGGTTTTAGCTAACTGATTCCACAAAAAATGAAGCGCAAAGAGAGTTTACTTAATAATAGCGATGGCTTCTCGGTTCTATTGCAAGGATATGTTCAAATATTTAACCATATAAATCAACTTACTTCAATAACTTAATTCGAAAATTTGTTTCACTCATTTCTTCTTTGTACATTTGCGGCATGAAGGTAGGAAAGAATATCGAAAATGAGTATGCTGCTGGGTGCGCAAGGGTCCGCGGCGGATGCGTCGCATATCATGGTGCACTGCAGTATTATGCTCTGCAGACCCAGCAGTTCAACACAATCTATCTTCATTCCGACAAGCGCTTCCGTCCGTTTGTGATGGGCGGCGTCGCCTACGAATATCACCCGCTCAAGTTCACATACAACGTGGTTGTCAGCAAGGATCCTGACGGAAACCCAATAATCGTCACATCCCTGTCACAGACCGTCGTTGACTGCATTCGCCATATCGATCTCGCCGGCGGGCTCGAGGAACTCCTCTATGCCCTGTCCTCCATCACAAACGGGCAACTGAAAGAAAAGGATCTTCGGGTTTGCCTGGAAGCTTATGACAATGCATCGCTATGGAGCCGTGCAGGGTATCTTCTTTCCCTTTTCCAGGCTACGAATGGTATCAGCGACAAGTTCCTGGACACTTGCCGCATCAAGGGTAGTGGCGTGAAGAACAAGATAACATGTGGAGAAATGCCTCTTGAGTTTATTTCGGGCTGGAATCTGTTTGTACCTAAAGAAATAAGAAGTATAATTGCAAAAGGAACGGACTATGGAAACGAAATCATATACTAAAAAGGAACTGCGCAAGCTGATGGAAGCAACGGGGTATCCGATGGCCTCCATAGAGAAAACAATGCGCTTGCTTGATCTACTGGTCGCAATCAACGAGGATGCCTTTCTTGCCGAAAACCTCACGCTGAAGGGCGGCACGGCCATCAATATCATTCATTACGAAGAGATTCCTCGGCTCAGTGTGGATTTGGACTTCGACCTTGCGCGCAATACGACCAAAGAAGAAATGCTCGCCATAAAGGATGAAGTTTCTTCCAGAATTGGGAAGTTGGGCGCCTCCATGGGATATTTTTGCAGTGATCCCCGTCCCAATTATGCGATTCATCAGACCGAACTATTCTATACCAGCGCAACGGGTAACCGTGATAAAATCAAACTTGATATCAACTGTCTGTCAAGGTGCCATCTATACGATACGGTAGTTCGAGAAGCCAGAAATCCATTCTCGCCAGAGGGGACTTTCAGCGTAAGAATGCTTTCAGAATACGAGCTCTTCGGAGCAAAGTTGAAGGCCTTGTTGGAGAGAAACACGCCGAGGGACATCTACGATGCGTATATACTCGAACAAAAAGGTTTATATCGTGACGACGAATCGGTCTTGTTGATCCGTAAATGCCTTGCATACTATATCTCCTTGTCTCGCGGGATTGACATCACGCAGTCCCTTGATGCAATAAGAAAACGACCGATTCAGGATTTCAAGAAGCAACTCTTCCCTATGCTGAAGACAGGATACGGCTTTGTTGACCGAGAATTGATGACTTCCGAGGCCATCAATTGCGTCTCTCGGTTTTTGGGATTCACAGATAAGGAATTGGCATATCTGGAAGCGGCAAGAGCTGGAGTCTATCGCCCAGAGTTGCTCTTCGATGGCGATTTTGCATTAAGGATATCAGAGAACCCCGCCGCAACGTTCTATATAACAAACGGGGCATAATTCGATATCCCGTAGATGCGCGGCATTCCGAACCTGCCGCCATCAGTCTATAGCTGATGGGAAGTTTACTTCCGTTTCCAGTGGATTACGCTCGTGCCTCCAGCCTCAATGCGTACGGTTTTTCCGAAACGGGGACGGCGCCCGGAAATGGTGCTGTCATAAGCATAATCATCAAGGACAAGCCTGACCGATTTGGCTCTGGCGCTGCCATTGGTGATAATAGTAACAAGGGTGCCGTCGGTTGTTTGCAGCGCGCTCGGGCAAAGTCCCTTGGTGTTCCGGGCGAAACGAAGCGGAGCTGTTTCGGCGCAGCCGCGCCAGATATTCCCGGTCAGTTTGTATAGATGCTTGTAGTTGCCCTCTCTGCGGCAGGCAAGAGATACCATTGCCGGAATCCAGAGTACTCGGCCGGCACCATAAGAGTTTAGGATATAATTGGTTCTATTGCCGCAACTGTCGGCGATTTCGGCGTCCCAAAGATGAACAGGACACTTATCGACAGGTCCGATTTTTACTGTGCGGTCTCCGGGAGCACTGTGTATATCGGCAATTTTTCCTCCAAACAGGTCTGCAAGGGCGAAGTCTCCCATATGCACGGCATTCATCTCTTCGTCATAGAACGAACTCAGGCCTTCCACTATAAGATTGCCGCCGAGAAACACAAACCGCCTCAACGCTTCGTACGAATTTTTTGGAAGGGCCACCTGTCCGGCAAGCACAATGCAGAAGTCGTGATAATCGTCGCGTGACCAGTCGAATTCTTCCAGTTCACATATCCGGGTCTGGATGCCGAGTTCAGAGAACATTTCATAGAATCCAAGCAGGCTTTTCATCGCTCCGCCGCGATGACGTCCTTCGTATGCGGGGTCATCAAGCGAGCCGTACTGGACTTTTTTCTCCGCCCACAGCGACTCTCTTGTGTAAGCAAGGAATATCTTCGGCTCTACTGGACTTGCTTCCGCAAACAGGTCGCTGTTTGCGTTGATCTTCGACGTGACATCTGCGGCGGCATTCGAGCGTTCTGACCTATTGCCCTGAAGGTCGAGAAGAGACCATTCTCCGGCCTCTTCTCCCCGTCCGCGGGGATTGAGGCACCAGAAAATAATGCCGTCAACTCCGTGCCCGACACCGGTCCAAAGCCATTGGCTTATTTCCTTTCCGTTCGGGCAGAACGCCCTGTTCCCTGAATAAGTGTTGGTGCCGCCCTGCAATTCTGTGATCCAATACGGCAGATCGCCGGCTCCGGAGCGTATGATTTCGCAGTTTGCGCCAAGGGCCAGGGCATAGGAATCTCGTTCGAAATAGCCGAAGTGCCAGCTTGGATGAGCGGATGCGCCAAGCGAAGTCAGACTTTGCCGCCAGGCGGGGAAATCATACTCGGCGATATTCTCGAAAATCTGATGATTGTTTATGTGTATTTCGTAGTCCGGATCCAGGCTGCGCACTTGGGACGATAACTGGGAGATATACCAGCTGTTGTACTGCAGGAGGAATTCATCGGACCTGAAGGCTTCGGGGAAGGTCTTGCCTTCAGAGGCTAGCCAGTGCCGGTATTTTTCCTGAGAATATTCGGATTTCGGGATATATCCGCCAGTGCCGGGTTCGTTTATCAGCACCCAGCCCAGCAGTGCCGGATGCTGGCTGAAATGGTTGACAACGGCCGTGATATAATTGTCAATGGACATTTTGTGTTCATCGCTGACAGGAAATTTGAATCCGCCAACCGAGTTCCCTTCAAGAGAAGGAAACAGAGTTGCAAATACTTTCACACCGTGGCGTTCGGCAGCGGCGAAAGCAGTGTCAAACAGACAGAAATCCCAATCTCCTTCCTCAGAGTGCATATAGCTTTCGAACATTCGTATACGGCAGCAGGTCATCCCGCAGTCCTGCATAACGCTGAAATACCGGTCGATTTGTGCTGCGCTTTGACCGGGCTCTATGATTACCTGAGCACCAATCTGTGGAACACCGGCAGACAAAATCGCCGTTCCGGAGAAAAATGCCAGTATTGTCAGCTGGCACTTGAGGAAAAAGGAGGAGAATTTCATATCAATAGCAAAGTTCAGCAACTTTCTTTCCATATCGGCTTCCGAGGAGAATCTGCCCCTCGCGGCTGAAGTGCGGATCGGAAGTGCCCTTCAGGTCGGTGCAGCCCTCGCTTGACACCCAGTCGCTGTATGGAATCGTATCGGAAATAAGCTGAATCATCGGATTGAACACAGGGGCCCCGCGATGCCATTGGGCGATTTCTCCTGCGATGAATGGACATTTGCCGCATCGGAGTTCGGAGCGGAGCGCTGTGACAAAGGTAAGGAGATTCTCCATATAAGTGCTGCAATTGTCAACGTCGCTTTCTCCTTGATGCCAAAGAATGGCTTTCAGATCGCCATATTCGCAGGCCTGACGGCAGCGGCGCACGGCTTCGGAGAACAGGCGGCTTCCGCTTTTCCATTCCGAAAGCGAGGTGCCCCCTTTAGCATTGCAGACGATGAGGATCGGCCTGTTGGTGTGCCTTCTGAGTTCCGCCGCAAAACCGAATCCGGGATTCATCTGTTGCAGTTCCAGTTCCTTGCGGACAGAGGAATACTGGTTGTAAGGGTGTGTTGCGGGAACGATTTCTCCTTTGTCGTCGAGAAGATATACGTCTTTGAGAGTGGTTTCGTAATCTTCAGGAAGAAGAGTTCCTCGCCCGGCCATATTTGATTGGCCGATAAGCAGGAACACATCGTATTTTTTCTGAATGCCTTCAGGTTTTTTTGCCAGTCCGTCATCTGGTGTGGTGCAGGCGGCAAGAAGGAGAGCCACACACGCAAAAAGCCATTTCTTCATCATCATTTATTGTTTAAAATCGCAAAATAAGCAGCTTTATGAAGCTTCTCTGCAACAGTTGAGGATATCTCAAGAGATTCCGCAACACTCCCGGAGCCCGAAGGCAGATCACGCGGATCGGCGGCGAACAGATAACCATAGAATACACAGGCCGCCAGATACGATCCGTATTTGCTCGGATGATAGCCGTCGGTATAATAGAGATCGACCATCGAAGAGGGTTTGGTGCTATCAGTGTGATCCCAGCCAATACCTTCTTCAATAGCTTCCCAGAATGCTTCCCCTACCGGAGCCCATCCAGCCAGTTTTTGGTTCAGCGCAAGCGCTTTGGTACTGCGGAGAATGTAATCCTGTACAACCCTTATCGTTGCACCTTTGTCCGGCACGTCTCGAGGGCCGGCAAATGTTTCGTACAGCACAATACGCGCACTGTCATTCTTCGCAAGAACAGCATTGTTCATATCCGAAACAGCGGTCTTCATGCCCTCGATATTACCTCCCATTTCATTTGGGAGAGGCCTGGCGAGAAGGTCCTGGAGAATTACGACATCCCAGTTTTTGTCTTTAAAGAGTGCTGCATGGTCGCGGTAATGTTCGGTAAGAGAGCGTCCGTTGACAGACATTATGCTGACTTTGACGTTCGGATAGCCGGCTTCTTCGGCGATTTTTTTGAATACGCCTGGAATACCCGTGAGCGAAGTGCCGTAGAGGTCTGAAACCGATGCTTTGTAGTGCAGGACAGGTTCGCGATAGCCGTTCGTCACACTGTTGCCAATGAACAGGACTTCAGCATCTGCGGCAATCGGACGGACTTCTTCCGGAGCCGGCTTCTTGCTGCCGGCCCCGGATTTCTGTCCGTTCCCGAGGGAACCTCCGCACCCGCTCAGCACGAGTGCGGAACACACAAATACAATAAAACTGTTTTTAATCATTATTCTTTGATGCATCTAACGCCGCAAGCGCGCACCTTTGTATTGTCTGTCTTTACAGATATGGCATCGGCCGTACTTTTCATATAAATTCCAGCTGCGGAGTTTTTGCCGGCAGTCATTGTAGAGGTCCAGAGCCAGACGGAGTTCTTTACATTATTGTTGGGATTTCCTCCGGAAAGAAGGTAGCCATTGCTCGCGAAGAAACCATATGCGTCTGCCTGGCGGCCAAACGTGTTCAACCAGATCAATGACTTACCGTCGCTTGCGAAAGTGACAAGCTCGGAGTAGTCGGCGCTTGAAGGAACTTTCCATCCTTCAGGGCAAGGGTCGTAAGCCGACTTCGTGCCGTCAGCACCCCAGAGATTGGCTGTGTTGTTGTATTTCGGCGAGGCGCTTGTCGTCCAGTCTCCGGCGCTTGCCGTAACAAGAGACAGAGGATTCTTGACAGCAAACGAAATGTTGTCTTCCGGATTTGCTGAAGTAGCCTTTGGATCGGTCAGGCTCAGGACGGTATTGTCCTTGCCATAGAAGATGGAGTCGAATGTGGTTGAACTGAGAGACTGCAGCATAGGGATGGGATCCTTGCGGCCCCACTGGTAGTAGCAACCTGCGTTCCTGTAGTTTTTCGATCCGGTATATCCGTCGGCGCCGAGGTTGCGGTCCATCATAACGATTCCGCCGTCGGCTTTGAGGGTCTTGACGTTCGTTGCGGCATCGAAACTATTGATCCAGACGTGCCAGCTCCAGAGAATATTGTCTCCGACCTTGGCATAGACAACGGCGTTTCCAATGGCGGTACCAGCTGCCTTGACTGTAATAGTTGCGTTCTTGTCGGTGCCGGAGAGTGTCACTTCACTTATGAGGTCGGTCTTATCCTGCCACAAAAGTCCGGCGCTGAGCGTTCCTGTGAGATCTATTTCGTAACCCTTGAGGTATTCGTCACCGCTTGTCGCATCCCACATCGCGTAGGCCTTGGCAACGGGAATGGTTACGCTTCCACCGGGCGCTACGATGTAGCAGTTCGGGAAGGTCTTGGCATCGACGGTTGCGAAAGACACATTTGCGTCGATGTCCTTGAAGCTTGCCCGTTCGCTTGCCTTGAATTCCACATCTGCGGTAACATTGCATTCGCAAGTTTTGCCGTCCGTGCTTGTGAAAAGCAGGCCTATTCCCCCGGTGTGGGTGCCGGGAAGCACGTACAGATTGTATTTTCCTGCGGCGAGGGCTGTTCCACCAACAGTAATAGAACTGTTGCCGCTTCCCGGAGTGATTGTACTGATTGCTCCGTCGGCATCAACCGTCACGCTTATAGCTCCGAGCAGAGGGGTGGAAGACTTTGAACTGATTACCAGAGACTTCAGATCGGAACGTGTGATTTCGAAATGAAGCACAGCACATGCGTTGTGGAACTGCAGGTTGTTCGATGCGTCGGCCGCCGCAACGCAAACACCCTTGTCAAGGGCATTGTGACTCGTTGTGAATGTCGAGGCGGAAGCTCCATAGCTGAAAGAAGCGGATGCAGAGTAAGGGTACAATGCAAAATAAGGGGCTTCTGCGCCATCCGCTGTTCCGGAGAACGAAGCTGACGATCCGGAATCGCTTGTGGTGAACTGGAAAGATGCGTTGTTTGCATCGAAGATGTTGATTGCATCGCCGGCAGCCCAGGAAACACTCTTGCCATCTTCAGAGAGTGTCGTTTTAACGACGGGCGCACCCGCTGTGAAGGTCAGGGTTCCGTCAGGATTTGCCAAATCGATCTTGATTCCTTCTCCACAGGACATAACCAATGCGGCAGCTATTGAGAATAAAAATAACTTTTTCATTGCTTTCAAATATTAGAATACAAGGTACTCGTCACCTTCTTCGAATTGATCGATTGATGACGTTGTGATAACAGTTATACTTCCACAAATAATTCCCTGCAAAGAGAGGTCAATCTCTTTGCTCGAAGGTTGCCAATAAGGGAGTTTGGCGTTATTGTTCAAGATTGTGCTCATAGTGGTTATTCATTAGTGTTATCTTTCACACAGCGAACGCCCATTGCGCGTACGCGTTGTCCGGCAGTGCCTATTGCGGTGATTGAGCCTCCGCCATTGTTCATATATACGCGATATCCGTGTGCTCCAGTGCCCTGTTCGCGGCACCACATAGTCACGGAAGTAGTAATGGTAGTTGCCTGACCGGATCCGCCGCGGTATCCGTTCGCCGGGAACAGACCATATTTTTCGCAATAGCGGCCATAGCCTGTCTTGGTGTTGGTTTCATCAACCACTTGCTTAAGCCAGGGCAGATTGCCCGCTTCGGCATAAGCAATCAGTTCGGAGAAGTCATTGTAGGAAGGAACTCTCCAGCCTTCGGGACAAGGGTCATAGGATGATTTCCCGCCATTCTCCTCACACCAGATATACTGACCTTCAGCGTAGCGGCTTGTTGCAGAAGTTAGCCAGTCATTAGATGCGACCATATACATTAGCGGGTGGGTGGTGGCAAGGCTGATATTCACCCAAAGATCCGCCTTTATGGTAGAGCCTTCTTTGTCAATTGAGGGATGTCCTCCTTCGAGGTCGTAAAGAGTGGCATCGGGAGAGTCGATCGAATAATTTGCGAACATAGGGAGCGGGTCCTTGCGGCCGAACTGATAATACAGGCCCATTGCGCGAGGGTCCGGATTGTCCCAATCGTAGGTGGCGGTAGAGGAACCGAGGTTGCGGTCCATCATATATGTTCCGGTCGCCGCATTGAGCAGCACTTTGCTTTCTTCGAGATTTGCTGCGCTTACCCATACGTGCCAGCTCCAGAGAATAACTCCGTTCACTTTGTATGCAACTACGGCATTTCCTTCCTTTGCTGCGGCAATGGCGACTTTAATTGTCGCTTTCTTTCCGCTTCCTTCCAGGGAGACTGACGATACGAGCCCTTCAGCATCTTCCCATACGAGGGAGGCGGAGACTTCTCCCTCGCGGCTGATGTTGGTATCGTTCTTCAGGAACGGATCGTCTTCCCACATTGCAATAGCCTTTGCGGCGGGAATCTCCACTGTCGTTCCGGGTGCTGCGATGTAGCAGTTGGGCTGATGAGTGTAATCCGCCTTCTGAACAGCAGAGAGTGTAATGGTCTTGATTTTTCCGGCAGTGAAGCTGACATAGTTGTCAAGCACATAGCTTGAGGTCTCGCTACCATTTTTGAACGAGAACAGGGTTGCGCCTTCATCAATCATCTGAGCAGGAACGTATGCCCTCCAGATACCGTTGTCGAAAGCTTCCATTGTAATCGATGCGGCCAGGCCGTCAGGCTCGCTCATTTCATTGCTCTGAGCGATTTCCGTAAGATCGAGAGTCGTTTCTGTAAGGACATTTTCGACGGTTACGGTTGTGCCGGGGGCAAGTGTGCCGTGCTCAAGTTCGAGCAAGCAGTATTTATGCTTGAACAGGAGTTCGACAGGTTCCTTGCTGTTGGCTACGCCTGTTTTGCGGGCGGTAAGCACGGCAATGCCGTCTGCGGCATCAAAATCGATAGCGGCCGGGTCAACGTTTGCCTTGTAAGGGAAATAGGCATAGAGGTCAATCTTTCCGTTTTCGGGGAACTTGATGTCGGTTTCGGGAACCCACTTGCTGCCGTCAAAGGTGACTTTCACGTTCTGGATGAAGTTTCCTTCGTGTGCAAGAAATTCTTGAGTGGTTTCCTGTCTTTTTGCGGAGAATACGCCGAACGAGTCGCCGGCGCTGAATGAAAAGTCGTAATTTTCATCAAGTTCGGCTTTTGTAAGGGTGGGAGAGATCACGCTGAAACTGATCTTTTCCCCGTATGGTTCCTGCGAGGGTCCGGGACCCGGTTTGTCCCCCTCTTCTACAGGTTTGTTGCAGGCAGCGAATGCGCAGACTGACAACAGAACAAAAAACAATTTCTTCATATTATCGGTTATTTATTGTTTTCAGATGTTTTGGGTTGATAAATCTTCACCCAATCGACATACATTTTGACAGGATCACCCATAGTTTTCTTAAAAGCATCCAGTTGGATGCAAAGGTGATGGGGAACGTGGACAATGGCCTCGGGATCGGTAACTTCCCAGACCATCTCTCCGTCGCGGAAGATGCGAAGGGCGTCTTTGTACCACTCAAGGGCCATAACGTGCCACTCTGTAGCGGAGACGTTGTGAATGAATTTCTTTTTATTGTTGTCTATGCCGTAATGGATGAATGTGGCATAGTATGAGCGGTCGAAACTTGTGGTTCCGGTCTCGAAAATATCCATCTCTCCGTCAACCGGCCAGTTGTTGCCGGCTGGCCAGGTCAGCACGACAGCGCTTACGGCTCCGCTCGGGTCGGGTTCGGTGCGGACGCGGAATTCGAACTTGCCATAAGTGAGGTTCCTGCGGTTCGACATTCCTCCGGACACGAGGGAAGACCCCTTCATCTGGGCTGTGCAGACCAGGAGTCCGTCTTCGACCGTAAAGGCTTCGGGCCTGCGGTAGCCGTTGCCGCTGTGCCCCTGTCCGTTATACATGCTCCAGTAGGCCTCGTTTACGGCATCTCCATCAAAATTGTCCTCGAAGATCAGTTCCCACTCCGTTTCTTCTGTGGAAATGGGGTCATGTACGGGCTTTCTTTTGATGATTCCATCATCTTCGTTGCTGCAAGCAGTGAGGCAAACGGCAATCATTAAAGATAAAAGTGTCATTTTGTTCATATTATCGTAAGTTTATTGTCAATCTTGATTCATTTTTGACCGGGATACCGCAGGTAACTGCATTCTTGAGTGTGTCAAGCCCTTCTTCATACAGTTCCCTGGGGGAATAACCATATTTGTTGCAGCACGAGGCGGCAATTCCGACAAGTTCCCCCATCATAGCCGTTGTTCCCTGCACGCGCAGGGCGCACATCGCAATGCGGCTTGCGCTGATGTCCCTGCCCGCCATAAACAGATTGTCTATATTGCGGGAATACAGACAGCGGTATGGAATGAAGAACGGCTGGTTGATGTTCTCCCCCGGGATCTTCGGATCCACAGGGCCGAATTCGTTGTGGTTGTGTTTCTGTATCACGAGGAACTCGTTGCCGGGGAAATCGGCGCTGTTATCCGGCCGGGGAAAATGCTGGTCAATGGAATAAGTGCAGATGACAAAGGCGTCTTCCTGCTGTGGAATCAGGCCTTCTACGTCATTCTGGCAAATCACATAATCTCCAAGAAGACGGCGCGACTCCCGCTTTCCAAGGATATTCGATACCTGGTTCAGACCGTAGTTGGCATAGGCATTTCGTGTTTCGGGAGAGTTCTTGAGGTATGACCAGTTGCCGTAGATGACCCTGTACCAGTAATCGCGAATATATTCGGCATCGGCAATCTGGTCTTTGTTCATCCCCGCTTCCCAGAACCATTGGCTTCCGGTCGCCCTCTGGGCCGTAGCGGAATTGAATTGTACCGCCCAGGGAGTCTTTGGGAAGGAAGATACGGAATCAAGGGCCGCGGCCTTCCATTTCAGGGTTGAACCATAGGAAAGGGGCTCGCTGTATTCGGGGGCGAGATTCTCGCCGTAAACATCGGATGATTCTCTCCCGCAGGTAAAGTCCGCCCCGGCGAGGTAGCCGAGATTTCCGTCTCCTGTGCAATCGGCGAAAAGCTTCGAAGAATATATCTCGAGAGACCCGTCGGCCAGATTAACGGCGGTTATCTTACGTATGCGCCCGCGTCTGGTCGTGGCTGCGATTACCCTCCGTCCGGTAAGGACATCAAGGTTCGTCTCGGAACGGATTATGGAATCGGCTCTTTCGTAGGACAACCATAAACTTCCAAGTTCGTCAATGACGGTCCCGAGGTGGTCGTACGGCTCGAGTTTCACTCCTCCCGTAATGGTCACGCCGATTTCAGGGCTGTTGTTACCACCCAGTACGGGCCGGTCTTGAAGCAGAAGGGTTTTCTGCCCAAGTCTTGCCGCTGAAACCGCTGCGCTGATGCCGGCGGCACCGCCTCCGACCACAACGAAATCATAGCGGCCACAATGGCTTTTTTTCGCTTTGGGCCGTGATGGTTCTGCGTTGGCGGGCACCCTTTTCGTAAAGCATATCGCATCGCATCGTCCGCAGAATCCGGTCAGGTCGTGAAGCGCGACCTCTGCCTCTCCGCGTTCGGCGCGGAAACTACCGGCATAGTGCCAGCCCCATTTGTCGGGCGCCGTTCCCAGAACGTTTCCTATGACAGACTCGTTCACTTTTAGCAGGAAAGTCCCCGGGGCTGTGTCGGCATCCCACGGGGCGTTCCAGTTATATGTCCTGACATAGGCGTGATATGTCCCCGAAGACGGGAACTTCACGCACGTTGTCGCATCTTCGACCGGCACTCCATTTCCCTGGGCCAGAAGGTATTGAGATCCCACCTGGTCGTAGAACTGGCTTTCGACAGTCCAACCTCCCGGATTCTGGAAGAATTCGGCTTCAAGGAAAATCGAGGCGGCGAGAAGACTTATTGCAAGCATATATTTGAAGAATCATATGCAGGGCCTCCGGCATAACCGGGGTTCTGCTCTATTTTAGCGCCATAATTGGCATCTATCACGTTCTGCGGAATCGGCCACCATTGGTTGTAGGGCTGCAGATTCTCAACCCTGGTGTTGTAGCGCTCGGTTCTTTCGAAGAATACGCCAAGTCGGGCAAGGGTCCTGCGGCGCTGTTCTTCAACGATGAGCTCGCGGATGCGTTCGTCGAGAATGAAGTCGAGCGTAACCTGTGATGCCGAAATTGGATAAGTCTGAGCCCTCTCGCGCACCTCGTTGATATCTTTGGCCGCATAGTTCAATTTGCCCAGATGGTAATAGGCCTCTGCGCGCAGCAGATAGGTTTCCGATAAACGCATACGATATTTGTCATTGTATGTGCGGTCGTTGTTGACACCGGTCCATCGGGTTCCTTCAATCTTCCTGAAATAAGGGAAGAAGGCACGGACGGTATCTACAAGAGCGTCGGTCTTGTTGTTGTCCGCATCAAGGAAATACCAAAGTCCGTCAGGTTTCTGATACTTCCTGATTTCCTGGAGATGGTACTTCGAGTCAGGATTGTTGACATAGAAGCGCGTGCGGAAGTTGTATTTCGAAATGCGCATGTCGTGAGGGTCGTCCCAGACTTCATACAGTACGTGGTTTGTCGGCCGGACGCCACCGTGCATATTGAACAGGCTGTCGCCGAAAACGACTTGTTTGCCATCGGGGAATGTAATGTTGTTGAGCTTCGGGCCCCACCAGCGCAGGTCTTCGTTGCGACCCTCGCCACCGGCGGCACCGAATCCGTATTCGAACTGGACTACCCAGATGGCCTCGCGGTTGCCCGAAGCACGGCTTTGCTGACCGGTCCAGAAGAGGTCGGAATAATAGTCGCCTTCACGTGAAAGGTCTCCGAAACGCTCTTTCATTAGATGGTATTCACCGCATTCGCCGTCTATCACCATTGATGCGTAGCTGACGGCTTTCTTGAAATATGCCTCATTTCCGGTTGCAACGCCAAGGCTGATATAGACCTCTGCAAGAAGATGACAGGCGGCGGCTTTGAATATGCGGCCTTCGTGTTCGGGATTCTCGTCTACGCACGGAAGCCATTCTGCAGCGAATTCAAGGTCCTTGCGGGCGAAGTCGAGAACTTCGGTGCGTGTGTTGCGCTTAAAATCGAATACGGGCTTTTTCTGCTCATGCTCCACAATCGGGACGCCTCCCCAAAGATTGGCAAGGACGTTATAGGCATAGGCCCTGAAGAATTTTGCTTCGCCTACAATGGCATTCTTTTCCTCCTCTGTCCATTTTATGTTCTCGTTTTCAGCGCGGTCTATCACCATATTGGCGTTAGCGATGATATCCACATACGCCCATTTCCAGTAATGACGAACCGGGGCGTTTGTCTCGGGGGTGAGCAGGCTGTAGTCGTTGAAGAAACGACCGTCGCTCACGCCGCTGGCGGCGATGTCAGTACCGGTTGCCATATCGCCCACCTGGTCCTTGATTATTTCCTCTCGGGCATAGCGGTGAAGGCTGTAGATGATTGTCTCGAAGCCGGCTTTGTCAACAAGCAGGTTCTCCGGATTGAAACGGTCCGGCTGCAGCTGATCCAGAAGATCGTCGGAGCAGGATTGTACGCTGCTGGCAAGGAAAATGGCGGCAGCGGCTGCCGTTAATCTGCAAAGTATATTGAAATGTTTCATACTGTCTGATGGCTAAGTTGTTATAATTCTATCTGAACGCCCACGACGACAGAACGCATAAGCGGGCCATAGGCCGAGCCCCTTCCGCCCTTTGCGTGCTCCGGATCCCATCCGTGCCAGCCGGTAAGCGTCAGAAGATTCTTCCCGCTGACATAGAGGTTCGCTCCGTGCATTCCGGCGGCGTTGGCCAGATTCTTCGGCACCCTCCAGTTGAAAGTGAGATCCGAAAGCCTCAAGTAAGTCAGACTTTCATAGAACCCCCAGTTCAAAGGATTTGAATAGCCTACAGAAGGGTAGTCGCTTCTCGGAACTTCGAGCGTCCAATACGGGATGTCAAGCTGGTTGGTTCGGTCATAATAGTTCTTTCCGAGACAGAGCCAGGAGTTTGATGCGTAGCCTCCGTAGCGGAAGTCAAGCATAAAGGACAGCCCGAAATCTTTGTATTTGAACGTGTTGGACAAGCCCATAACGAAGTCGGGGCGGTTATTGTGCTGAACCACACGGTCTTCGGGCCCGATGGATCCGTTTCCGCTAATATCCTTGAAGCGGATGTCTCCGGGCTTGGCAGTAGGCATTGTTGCGAAGTCATCCCACTCCTGCCAGATGCCATCATAGACATAGTCGAAATTCGACCCGAGCGAGTAGCCTATGAACAGGTTGGAGTTGATGTCGTCATCCTCCTTTCCGTCATTGTCAAGGTCCTGTCCGGAGAGATGCTCGATACGGTTGCGGTTGAGTGTGAATGTAAGGCCGGATTCCCAGGAGAAGTCGCCTTTCCTGACATTGACGGAATTGAGCCCGATTTCAATACCCCTGTTCGAGGTCTCGCCGACGTTGGTGAGATAGTCGGTATATCCGGACATATTGGGAATCTTCAGGCTGAGCAGCAGGTCGGTTGTCCTTGTGCGGTAAACATCGATTGTCGCGTTGAGGCGTCCCGCAAATGCGGACACATCGAAACCAAGATTCCAGGATGCGGAAGTCTCCCAACCCAGGTCCGGGTTCTCCATCTTTCCGGGATAGATACCGGTATATTGCTCGTCTCCGAAAACTGTCTGCAGCGTGTACATTGCGCTGAGGTAGTTGTTGGAATAACTAACTGCGCGGTTACCGTTCTTTCCCCAGGAAAGTCTCATTTTCAGCATGTTGACATAATCCTGCGTAGGGAAGAAGTCCTCTTCCGACACAACCCAGCTGGCTCCGAGAGAAGGGAAAACGCCGAACTTGTGTCCGGGGCCGAAGGCCGAGAATCCATCCCTGCGCACGGTCGCCATAAACATGTAACGGTCGGCATAGCGGTATCCGAGCCTGGCCATCGAAGATATCGAGGCCAGATAACTTGCACTCGTCGAAACCTGTGGAGACATTCCAAGGTTGAGGCCGTTGTATCCAAGGGTGTCGTTAAAGA
Organism: Candidatus Cryptobacteroides aphodequi; assembly: GCA_018065265.1. Taxonomy (GTDB): domain Bacteria; phylum Bacteroidota; class Bacteroidia; order Bacteroidales; family UBA932; genus Cryptobacteroides; species Cryptobacteroides aphodequi. Next base: position 69,299 of record JAGHTP010000008.1, read on the forward strand.
TATCCGAATTCGAAAGAGTGGAGCCGTTGCCCTGGCTCTTGTCGAAGCCATACATCATCGTAGCGTCGATATTGTGCTTGCCGAACGAACGCTCATATTTCAGGATGTTCTCAACCAGGAGGTAATTGTTGCGGGTGTGTTTCTTGTTGCCAGAACCTAGCCAGCTGCTTCCGTCCCGCTCGTATGAAGGCTTATAGAAATTCTCTTCTGCGAAGCGGAGGTTGACAGCGAGATTCAACCTGTATGTCAAGCCTTTCAGAGGAAGTTTGACCAGAGCGTAATTATTGGAAGAAATATTGTATTGGTAATACGCGGAATTGTTCATTTCCACGCCCCAGAGAGGATTCTGAACCATTGTGTCTCCGTAAGGGAGAAGCCTCAGCTGTCCGTCATCGTAGCGAATCGAAGAATACGGACTCAGCCAGGCCGCATTGCTCCAGCTTGCTATTTCTCCGGCTACCGTTCTGAATGTAAAGCCTGTGTTCGTACCGATTTTCAGCCAGTCGGCGATGTCGACACTGAAGTTGCTGCGGACGGTAAGGCGCTGGAAATCGTCTCCAATGATTGGAGAACTCTGATTGGTATATGCTCCGGACAGGTAGTAATTGATTTTCGAAGCGCGTCCCGAAACACTCAGTTCGTGTTCGGTCATAGGTGCTATGCGGCTTATGACATCCCAGGCGTCAATGGTTTTCCCAGCTTCGATGTTAGCCAGCTCTATCTCGTTGAACGGAATGGAGATGCCTTTGTACTGCTCGGCCGCGGCACGGAGTGCCACATATTGGTCGGCGTTCATAAGCTTTGGCGTATGGGCGAAGTTGGAAAGCCCGTAGTAGCCTTTGTAATTCAGCCGGGGAGTTTCGCTGGTGCCTTTCTTCGTCGTGATCATAATGACGCCGTTGGCGCCGCGGGAGCCATAGATGGCTGTTGAACTGGCATCCTTGAGAACGTCTATAGTCTCGATGTCATTGGTGTTGATATCGGAAAGATATCCCGCATAAGGCACTCCGTCAAGCACGATAAGAGGCTCGTTCGAGGCATTGATGGAAGTTGTTCCGCGGATTTCTATCGAGGCGCTTTCCGCACCGGCGCGGCCAGTGTCAACGATGCGAAGTCCGGGGACCATGCCGTTCAGCATCTGAAGCGCATTGACATTGGGGACGTCGGCCTTTTCGGTGGCGATTACGCGCGAAATGGAGCCTGTCAAGTCCTTTTTGCGGGCTGAACCGTATCCGATCACCACAACTTCTTCGAGTTTCTGGCTCTCTTCCAGCAGAGTTACATCGTACAGTTTGTTCGGCACAATCGGAAGTCGCTGTGTTTCAAAGCCGAGGCAGTTGAATTCCAATTCTCCTGTCTGCGACGATTTGACAGGGATAGAAAAACTACCATCCTCTCCGGTCACGGATCCGGTCGTTGTCCCGACAATAAGGACCGTGGCGCCCCAAAGCGGCTGTCCGTCGCTCTGGCGCACAATTCCGCTGAGGGTGGCCGCCTCTGCCTTGCGCCGGCTTATGGTGATGTGCCGGTTGTCAATGCTGTAGGTCAGGTCAGTTCCTGCGAGGGCGGCCTCAAGAGCCTTGTCGATGCTGACTTGCGCCAGAGAGAGCGTGACGACGTGGGACGCAACATCGGCATCAACAAAATTGAACAGGAAATCGCTCTGCTTCTCAATAGATGCAAATACACTGCTGAGAGGGGCCTGGTTGACAACGACTGTCACCTTGGTTTCCTGCCTATTGTCCGGCTTTGCCATTGTCGGCGATGCGGCAAGCGAAAGAACGGCCAAAAAGACGAATAGTTTTCTCATATCAATAAATTATGAACGTTTTGTTATCTATCTGTTTCCATTGGAATTCGGCGCTGTTGCGGAGAACGGACAGAATTTCCCCAACTGATGAATTTCCGTCGAAAGCCGCAGTAATAACTTTGTCCGCCACGGCCAGATTGTCTTTTATAATAATATTGACGCCGAAATAGGATTCTATCATGCTCAAAAGATCGCGGAGCGGACGTGAGGTTACGCGGATAAGGTGGTCTTTCCAGGCACATACCGAAGAAGTGTTCACGCTGGCGATGTCCATTGCGCAGTCAGATTTGCTGAAGACCGCTTGCTGACCAGGTCGCAAAGTCACGTTATGATCGCCGCAGCGAAGTTCTACGGAACCTTCCTCAAGGGTAATACTAACAGAATTTCCTGCGTTCAATGCATCGAAACTGGTTCCCAGGACTGTTGCGGAGCAGGCGTCCATATTGACAATGAACGGATGTTCCGTATCGTGGACAACATCGAAATACGCTTCACCTTCAAGTCGGACCATCCTGTTCGGCCCACCAATGAAACTCTCGTCATATTCCAGGCGGGAATTCCTGTTCAACGAGACGGATGTGCCGTCAGGCAAAATGGTGTTGGCGATGCTTTCTCCGGTAATCACGGTATAGCTGTTATGATCGACGATTTTTGACGGAGACAGGCATAGTGTAAGCAGCACGGAGGCCACAACAAGAGCCGACATCATCATAGGAGTACGCAGCCGGCATTTGTGCTTGCGGACAATTTTGCGGTAAACCTCTTCGGTGCCGGGATATTCTCCGGCCGGTTTGACATCGCTGTTCCAGTAGGCGTTGACCTTGTCGAACTCGTCCATATTGGCCGGATCTTCCTCCAGCCATTTTGATACGAGGAGAATGTCGTCACCGGTCGACTGCCGGGTCAGGACATTCAAAAGGCTTTTCTGGGTTTTGCTGTTCATTATTTGTTTCTGATTTTATCCTGTATTTTTTTCAGCGCCGTTGCAAGGTGGGCTTCTACCGTTTTTATTGAAATGCCAAGCACGTCAGCGGCTTCTTTGTATTTCAAGTTGTCTTCCCGCACCAGTTTGAATGTTATTTTGCATTTTGGCGGAAGGGCTTCTATGGCCGAGTTGATGTTTTTCATCTGCTCTTCGGAGATGATGTCATCTTCCGGTGAACTTGCAGTGCCGGCAAAAAGGTCTATGGGAAGGTCGTTGATATCGACCGGCTCTCCCTTTTTTGTGCGTAGACTGTTCATCATCAGATTCCTCGCCATTTTGTATACATAGGCGGAGAAATTTGATATCTCCGGCAGCTTTCCACGCTGCTTCCAGAGAGCGATGAATATATCGGAGGCTAGTTCCTTGGCCTCTTCGGCAGAGTGGATATACAGCGATATGTACCGATACAGCGGCGCGTAGTACAGAAGATACAGCGTCCTGAAGTCTTCTTCCGAGGACGTCTGTGCCATATGCACCAGAAGAGCGTGGATGTCGATACTGTTTTGTGTCATCAGTTATGTGGTATAACTATATATGTAAGTACCAATCAAAGGAAAAAACCCTTAGTCTGTTCACGCAAAAAATTTGTAGTTTTGTAAACTTACAGAACAAATCCAGAATATGAAGAGAATAATATTGTCAATAATTCTTGCCGCCGGCACCATCGTTCCGGCACTTGCCTGTACCAATGTCATTGTAACCGGAGGCGCGACCGCCGACAAGTCGTTTATGGTTTCGTACGCCGCCGACTCGCACTGGCTCTATGGCGAACTGTACTTCCATCCGCGCGCCGGCTGGAAGAAGGGTTCCGTTCTGCCCATAGTTGAATGGGACAGCTACAAGCCACTGGGCTGCATTCCGCAGGTACGGCACACCTATCAGACAATGGGCAACATGAACGAGCACCAGCTGATAATTGGCGAAACGACCTGGGGCGGCCGCGAGGAACAGATGAACCCGGGTGGCATAATGGATTACGGTTCGCTCATCTACATCACTCTCCAGCGCGCCCGTACCGCACGCGAAGCCATCGACACAATGGTGGCGCTTGCGAACCGCTACGGCTATCCGAGCGAAGGCGAGACCTTCTCCATCGCCGACACGCACGAGGCGTGGATAATGGACATGGTCGGCAAGGGCGAGGAGAAAGGCGTGGTCTGGGTTGCCCGCCGCATCCCGGACGGATACATCTGCGCACACGCCAACCAGGCCCGCATCACCCGCTTCCCCTGGAACGACCCCGAGAACTGCATCTATGCTCCGGACGTGGCCGACTTCGCCCGTTCGCAGGGCTGGTACAGCGGCTCGGATGCCGACTTCAGCTTCCGCGATGCGTACAACAAGCTTGATTTCGGCGCCGCGCGCGGATGCGATGCCCGTGCCTGGGCGGCCTTCAACATCCTCTGTGACGGGGTGTTCACCTACGAAGAGAACGGAGTGGTGGTTTCGCGCCCGGCGAGCGACTGGCTCGACTACGCCATGGGCTACGATCTGGCCGGAGAGATGCCTCTCTTCGTCAAGCCTTCGCGCAAGATTACGGCGAAGGATGTGGCCGATGTGATGCGTGACCACTTCGAGGGCACGCCTATGGACATGCGTACCGATATCGGTGCCGGCGGAAACGCCTGCCCTTACCGCTGGAGGCCGATGGATTTCAGCGTCGACGGGAAGGAGTATGTGAACGAGAGGGCGATCGCCACCCAGCAGACCGGCTTCTGGTTCGTTGCCCAGGCGAGAGGATATCTGCCCGATACGGTCGGAGCTCTGCTCTGGTTCGGCTGTGATGATGCCGCAACATCTTATCTTACACCTTGTTACGTTAATTCGAGCAAAGTGCCGGAATGCCTTCGTGTGGGTAACGGCAATCTGCTGGAATACAGCGCGACCTCGACTTTCTGGCTTTGCAACCGCGTGGCACAGGCCTGCTACAAGATGTACAACTTTATGGAGCCTGTCGTACGCGCCGCTGCCGATGAGTTCGAGAATTCGCAGTTGACTGCCGCCGTTCCGGAGATGGACGCAAAGGCTGCCGCTCTGTTCTCGAAGTGCGGCTCCGCCGATTGCGATGTCCGTCCCGGACTGTTTGGCCGCCTTCGCGTTGCGTGTGCCGAACGCCGCGCCCGCAGGATGCTCACCCGCTACACTTGCGATACCGCAGCTTCGCAGTTCTCTGCCTGGAAGGAGCTCGAGCAGCTGCTGCTGGTCAAATTCATAGACGGAAACGTCAAAGCGCAGAACCCTGACGGCACATTCTGCCACAGTGAATATCACGAGGGCACGCCCGAAGGCCTCACCCAGCCCGGGTACACCGAGCGCTGGAAGCGCGCCGTCGTCGCCGACCACGGTGAAGTGCTGCAGGTAAGATAAATGTAGAAAAAATTTGGAGATTTGTTTTTTCATTGTATATTTGCAGTCCCATTTGCGGAAATAGCTCAGTTGGTAGAGCGCAACCTTGCCAAGGTCGAGGTCGCGAGTCCGAGCCTCGTTTTCCGCTCAAAAAGATGAAAGACAGCCTTCAAGGCTGTCTTTCGGCTTGTATAGGTGACAGCGTGTTCGTGGACCCGCGACCGAAACCTCACCGGATCACCAGCAAAAATATGTTTTGCAATACGATGCTTTTCGAGAGGTGGCGGGATGCCGGAACGCGAGGAGCGTTTTGAGCGACGCGACTATAGACGAGCGTGAGACGGAAGGCCGTTTGCGCGTCAGGGAGCCGGGACGCGGCGGACGTGGCCAGCCCAAGGCCACGGGAAGTGGGAGGGGCCCGTCGGATTCAAGTTCCGCGTAAGCGGGACGCAGGAGACGATGGGAGGGCCGAACGAGCGTAGCGAGTGAGTTCCGTCGCGCCCGACCCCCCTGACGCCAACCGGCAAAACGCGTCGCTGACTCGTATGCTACAGCAGTGATCGAACGGTGTGTAATAGGCCCTGGTTTCACACGAAATTATTCCGGCGTGTGTAAAAGGGCCCTTTTTCACACCAACGCATCGAAAAACCCTTCGCGGTGTGGAAATAGGCCTTCTGACACACCGAATTG
>JAGHTP010000077.1 GCA_018065265.1 Candidatus Cryptobacteroides aphodequi
GCATCGACCCCTTCAACGAGGTCACGCCTCCCAGCTGGGAAGCTTCGTACCTGGCAAGGGTAGGAAGGCAGATCTACGACTCAGTGGCCGCTGCCGACCCCGAGGCCATCTGGCTTCAGATGGGCTGGATCTTCACATATCAGCGCCAGAACTGGACGGATGAGCGCATCGAAGCCTATCTCGGCGCCACACCAAAGGACAAGCAGATCATCCTCGACTACTACTGCGAGAGCACTGAAGTCTGGCCTCAGACAAAGAGCTTTTTCGGAACCCCCTACATATGGTGCTATCTTGGCAACTTCGGTGGAAACCCTTATATGGACGGCAGCTTCCGCACGCTCGAAGACCGATTCGAGAACTGCTACACCAACGGTGGGGATAATCTTGTCGGCATAGGCTGCACGCTCGAAGGGCTCGACACCAACCCCTATGTCTACCAGTACGTGCTCGAAAAGGCCTGGAACTCCGACATCACAGCTGATATCGAAATCTGGACCGACGCCCTCGCCGACCAGCGCACCGGAAAAGCGGATGCACACGCACGCAAGGCCTGGCACACGCTCGTGGACAGCATCTATGTAGACGAGTCTTCGGCCGGTCTGAAGTTCCAGATAGAACTTCTGCGCCCCATATTCAAGACACGCACCTGGGTTTACAGCAAGAACAACCTTGACAAGGAGATACGCATTCTCACCGATGTCCTCGGGCAACTGGTTCAGGCGGACGGCAAGGGTGACGCCTATGAGTTCGACCTTGCAAACATCTCGCGCCAGATGCTGATGTGCCGTTTCTCTGCCCTGTACCGCGACTACGAGAAGGCCTGTAACGCCGGCAACTGGGACGAGCTCAAACCTCTTTCCGAGCAGATGCTCACCAACCTTGACGAGCTGGAGAAGGTGTGCGCCACAAGCCTCGAATTCTCGCTCGGCAAATGGATAGAAGATGCGCGCCGCTTTGGTGTGGACGAGGCGGAGAAAGATTACTTCGAGACCAACGCCAGGAACCTCATCACCTCCTGGGCTCCGAATATGCACTATGGCCTCAACGACTATGCCCACAGGCCTTACGATGGTCTCATAGCCACATACTACAAGCCCCGCTGGGAGATGTTCTTCGAAATGATGGATGCCGAACGCGATAACTTCGACTGGGACGCCTTCAACGAGCGCAGTTTCTCACTTGAGCGCGCCTGGTGGGCTGAATGCCAGGGCAGTTTCAAGGCCTCGACCCGCGGAGACATACGCAAGATTGCAGAATCACTATACAACAAATATCAAAAACAATAAAAATGAAAAAGATATTCCTTACACTCGCTGCTGCAGCGCTTTCACTCTGTGCATTCGCACAGGAGGATGAAGCCCAGAAGGCAGCAATCGCCGCTGCCGAAGAACTTTCCGCAGCCGCCGAAGAGGCCGAGCCCGCAGCAAAGCCCCGGTACTGGACGGACGCTCTCGGCGTGAGCCTCGGAGCCAACTGGACAAACCTCAACAACTGGGCAGCCGGTGGTTACAACACCACCACCCTCAATGCCAACGTTGATGCAAGCGCAAACTATGCAAAGGAGATGATGACCTGGAACAACCGTTTGCAGCTTGACTACGGTTTCCTTTCATCCGAAGATAAGAAGGGCATTCTCCAGAAGAACAACGACCGTATCTACCTTGAGAGCAAGTGGGCTTACAAGACAGCCTCTGACAGCAAGTTCAGCTACACCGCTTCATTCGACTTCCGCAGCCAGTTCACCGACACCCCCGCAGAGTATGTTCTCAATGGCTCGAAATGGGAATCCAAAGGCCTGAAATCAGGTTTCATCTCACCCGCCTACACCAACATCGCACTCGGTATCCTGTGGGTACCCACCAACTGGTTCGATATCAACATCGCCCCTCTCACCGGTGGTTATACCCTCGTAAGCAATCCCATTCTTCGCCAAACATACGGTATGCCTCTTTGCGAAGGTTCCACCACAGAGTACAAGAGCGCCCTGTTCCAGTTCGGTGCCCAGGTAAAGGCCAACCTCAAGTTCGTCATCAACGAGAACCTCAAGTTCGAGAGCCAGCTTGTTGCCTTCACCGATTACCTCAACGAGCCCTATGTACGTGTAAACTGGGATAACGCCATCGACTGGCAGCTCAGCAAGCTCATCAAGCTCAGCTTCAAGACCTGGATGATCTACGATCCCCTTGTTGTCATCATCGCTGAGGACGGCACGACCTCTCCCCGTGGAGCACAGTGGAAGGAGTTCCTTTCATTCAACTTCACATATAACTTCAACTGGAAGAAATAATTCAGTATAGATGCGCATTCTGCTTGCAATAAGCGGAGGCATCGATTCGATGTACCTTGCAAATATGGCCCCGGAACTGTTTCCCGGGGCCACATTTGCTGTTGCTCACTGCAACTTCGGCCTGCGGGGCGAAGAGTCCGACGGTGACGAGGCTTTCGTGCGCGAGTGGTGTTCCTCTCACGGAATGGAATGCTTCGTCAAGCGTTTCGACACAGCCCGGTACGCTCACGAAAAAGGCATCAGCATAGAAATGGCGGCACGCGAACTTCGCTATTCCTGGTTCGCTCAACTCTGCCATCCGTCAGTACCGGAAACGCCCGGCGCGTCCAGCTGCGGCTTCGATGCTCTCGCCGTGGCCCACAACGCCAACGACAACGCCGAAACCCTGCTTCTCAATATGGTGCGGGGCTGCGGGAGCCGCGGTATGAGGGGGATGTCCGAGGACTGCACCAATGCCGACGGGCTCAGGATTCTGCGGCCGATGCTGGGAATCTCGCGCGAGGAAATCGCAATTTGGGCGAAGGACAACGCCATCGCCTGGCGCGAAGACAGCACCAATGCCGACACAATTTATAAAAGAAACAGAATCAGGCACGAGGTTCTGCCTGTTCTCAAAGAAATGAACCCTTCCGTACTGCGCACGCTCAGACAGGATATGGAACGTATCGCCCAGACCGACGACATCGCGCAGGATTACTTCCGCCTCGCAGCACGCGAATGCCTGTGCGAAGACGGAGTATCGGTCAATCTCAAAAAGCTTGCGGGCTTTACCCATCGCGACTGGCTGCTTTTCCGCCTGACGGAAGGACGCATCGGCGATGATGTTCTGCACCGCCTTCAGAACTACGTCGAAAAAGCAATTGCCGCCGGCAATTGTTTCACCGGCGGCAAGCAGTTCGGTCCCTATGTAACTTGCAGAGGGATCCTCAAATTGGGGTCCCGCCAACATTTGCACCTTATGTAAATGTTTGCATAAGTACAAGTATGTAAAGTCTGATGTTATGTAAAGACTTGTGTGTTCTTCTGCTACAAGTCCCACATTACCAATCAAATTGGCTCATAACGTACACGCAATTATTT
>JAGHTP010000101.1 GCA_018065265.1 Candidatus Cryptobacteroides aphodequi
GGCAAAATCAATACCTATGCTTCTGTAGATGAACTTTTTGTTAAAGTTGGAGCGTGATCCAAACGATTTTCTGCAAAGGTTGACAAACGGTTGACAAAAAGCAAAGACACAAAACGCTATATAGCTAAAAGCTAATAACTTACCCGATGGCGTCATATTCGCCTGGGGGGGCACTTTTTTCACACGGAGTCCGGCGGACCGCTGATGCGGTCACTCACGTCTTTGACAATTCATTCACAAATGTCCAAAATCATTCCGGCCATTTCCGTGGCCATCCTTTTTGCAGGCTGCCAAGGCGGCGCAATCTATCAGAATGACTCATACACCTGGTTCCCTGACCATATTGTGCAGGGCGAGTACACCGGCACAGCCGTGTCTCCCACCCGCATCGAGTCGAATTACGAGAAAGGCGACACCCTCTGGGAATGCCGCAACGACCTCTCGGTAAAGCCCGCGCTCAAGACACCCTTCGCACTCGAGCAGAGTGTATACAACATGGCCCTCGATGAGAGCATCAACGCAATCGAACCCGACGGGACGCTGCGCACTGGCACCCTCTGGGGAGGCGTGTGGACAAGGGACGTGAGCTACAGCACCATCCTGAGCATGGCGTACATCCAGCCCGAAGCGGCTATGACCAGCCTCAAGGTAAAGATAGGTCCTACCGGGAACCTCATCCAGGATACCGGCACCGGCGGAGCCTGGCCCTGCAGCACCGACCGTCAGATCTGGACCGTGGCAGTCTGGGAACTCTACAAGGTTACCGGTGACCGCGAATGGTTCGAGCTTGTATATCCTACCGTAAAGAAGAGCATCGAGATAGACCTCAAGACCCTTTACGACGAGCAGACCGGCCTGGTGCGCGGCGAGTCGTCGTTCATCGACTGGCGCAAGCAGAGCTATCCACGCTGGATGCAGCCTGCCGACATCTGCGACAGCAAGTGTCTGGGCACCAACGCATTGCACTACTCAGCAGTAAGGGCCGCAGCATCAATGGCCGCAATCGCCGGCGATGACGCATTCGCAGCGCTTTGCCTCAGCAGAGCCGAAGAGCTCAAGACCGCCATCAACACTCATCTCTGGATGGAGGACAAAGGCTATTACGCCCAGTACATCGGCGGACGCCACGACGACCTGCTCTACACGAAGAGCGAGACCCTCGGTGAATCCCTCACAATCCTGAACGGCATCGCAGAGGGGCCGCGCGCCGAAGTTCTTTCGCAGAACCTTCCTTCGGTCGATTTCGGAACTCCCGTTTTCTGGCCCTGGATTCCTGACATTCCGCCTTATCACAACAACGCCGTCTGGCCTTTCGTACAGTCGTACTGGATGTGGGCCAGTGCCCGCACGGGCAATGAGACCGGCGTTCTCGCAGCAATCGGCAGCATCTACCGCGCAGCGGCCATATATGCCACGAACAAGGAGAATCTCGTAGCTTTCACAGGCGACAGCCAGACCGAATGCAACTCCGGCAATATGCTCTGGAGCCTTTCCGGAGCCCTGAGCATCACCTACCGCGTCCTCTTCGGAATGTCGTTCAAGGAAGACCGCCTCGAGTTCGCTCCCTTCGTTCCCAAGAAGCTCAAAGCAAGCAGAAGCATCTGCGCTTTCCCCTACCGTAATGCCCTTCTCGACATCGAGATGAGCGGCTACGGCGACCGCATCAAGAGCATCACCCTTGACGGCAAGCCCCTTGAAGACGCCGCTATCAGCGCCAGCCTCGAAGGCCGCCACAGCGTGAAGATCGTTCTTTCGAACTCACTCCGGAAGAAGATGAAAGCGAACTTCGTAAAAGGCGTGTTTACACCTATGACCCCTGCCGCTACGCTCACCGAAGGCACATTTGCCTGGGGCGAAGTTGAAGGCGCCGCCAGATACGATGTAATATGCGGTGGCAGCACAGTTGCCACAGTCAAGGCCGGCGAGCCTTGCGAAGTGGCTGTCGATCCCGGCTGGAATGGAGATATCTGCGTCATCGCCGTATCTGCCGACAATGTTCCTTCATTCCCTTCGGAGCCTGTATTCCTGGGCAAGGAAGTGCGCCTCGCCTTTGACGAAGTCAAACTGACAGCCAGGACCGCGAACGATTTCACCTTCTGGGCGGAAGTTCCCGAAGATGGCATCTGGAGCGTTCAGTGGGAATATGCCAACGGCAGCGGTGCAATCACACACGACCGCAAGTGTGCAATCAGGACGCTTTCGGTCGACGGCAGGAGGATTGACACAGCCATCTTCCCTCAGAGAGGCGAGAACCTCTGGAACGACTGGGGTTACACGACTCCTCAGAGCGTCAGCCTCAGCGCCGGACGTCACAGCTTCAACCTCTCGCTCAGGCCCGAGAACGAGAATATGGATATAGAAATCAACGACTTCGCAGTGAGGGCACTCGTCCTCACAAAATAGCGGAAGTCCAGTATTAATACCTGAAACAATATGAAATCAGCATACGTTTTCCCAGGTCAGGGAGCCCAGTTCTCAGGAATGGGCAAAGACCTCTACGATTCCGACCAGCAGGCCCGGCAGATGATGGAAAGGGCCAATGAGATTCTTGGCTTCCGCATCACCGACACTATGTTCTCCGGCACGGACGAGGAACTCCGCCAGACCCGCATCACCCAGCCGGCCATCTACATCCACTCTGTATGCAAGGCCCTGTGCAGCGCTCTTCCGGCTCCGGACGCCGTGGGAGGCCATTCGCTGGGCGAGTTCTCGGCCCTCGCGGTCAGCGGAGCCGTAAGCTTCGAAGACGGTCTGAGGCTCGTTGCCGTACGCGCAGGCGCAATGCAGAGGTGCTGCGAGGCCACGAGCGGCACCATGGCCGCAGTAATCGGACTTGACAACGCCACGGTAGAGCGCATCTGCGCCGAGACTCCGGGCACCGTCATCCCCGCCAACTACAACTGCGACGGCCAGATAGTCATCTCGGGCGAAGTCGCCGCCGTACAGGCCGCGTGCGAAGCGCTCAAGGCCGCCGGAGCACGCAGAGCTCTTCCCCTATCGGTAAGCGGAGCGTTCCACTCCCCTCTTATGGCCGATGCGGCCGAAGAGCTGGCCAAGGCAATCGAAGCCACTCCCATCAAGACGCCTTCCTGCCCCATCTACCAGAATGTCAGCGCGAAGCCGGAGACCGACCCGGCTACTATCAAAGCCAATCTGCTCGCACAGCTCACAAGTTCGGTCCGCTGGACCCAGAGCGTGAAGCAGATGCTCTCCGACGGCATAGACTCATTTACAGAAATAGGCCCCGGAGCAGTACTCCAGGGCCTTGTAAAGCGTATCGCGTCTGCCCAGAGCGCCGAAGTGGCGATCCAGGGCATCCAATAGACTCTTCTAGACTCCTCCGAATGCGCTGTAACCGCCATCGACAGGGATGACGATTCCGGTAACGAACGAGGAGATGTCACTGAGCAGATAGAGCATAGTTCCCACCAGATCTTCGGGCTCACCGAACTTGTGTGTGGGAGTGTTTGCTATGATCTTCTTTCCACGAGGCTTGAGCGCGCCTGTTCCCTCTTCGGTAAGCAGGAAACGGTTCTGGTCGGTGAGGAAGAAGCCGGGAGCGATGGCGTTGCAGCGGATTCCGAGCTGTGCTACGTGAACTGCATACCACTGTGTGAAGTTGTTGATTGAGCCCTTGGCTGCGGAGTATGCGGGAATCTTGGTAAGAGGCCTGATGGCGTTCATCGAAGAAACGTTCAGCACAACGCCCTTGCCGGCCTCGATCATATCGGTGGTGAACACCATAGTGGCAAGCAGGGTTCCTTTGAAATTGAGGTCATACACGAACTGGAAACCTTCCATATCGAGTCCGTAGAAGCTCTGGTCCAGAGGTGTGTCCTTGTCCATCTGCTCTACAGCGCAGGTAGCCTTGGGCGAGTTGCCGCCGGCGCAGTTGATGAGAATGTCAATTTTGCCCAGTTCAGCGTGAATCTGCTCCTTGGCAGCTTCCAGAGCCTCTTTGTCGAGGGTGCTGGCGCTGATGCCGAGGCACTTGATTCCGAATTCCTTGGCAAGAGCGGCACCCTTTTCGGGGTTGTCCTTGCTGCGGCTGATGACCGCAATGTTAACACCGGCTTCGGCAAGACCGCGTGTGAGTGCCGAACCGAGAACGCCGAATCCACCGGTAATGACGGCGGTGCGGCCCTTAAGATCGTCAAAAGAGTATTTCATAATTATTTGTCGAACAAGCGTTTGATATGTCTTTCACAAAGGTTGGCCTCGATCTGGTCGCCAATCACGTCGGCGTACTTCTCGAGTGCGGGATAGTATTCGTCACCCATCTCGGCGGCAAGCTTGTAGCTGACGTGGATGAGCTGGCGGAGCGAAGGATTGTACTTCGGATCGGCCTGGTTGTGACGCAGGGCGCGCGCATAGTCTTCGGCTGACCAGGCGGCAACCTCGTCGGGCGAAGGAAGTTTGGTGACATCCACGTCAATTACGGTTGCGTAAGGGATGGTAAGCTCGTCCATACGCCCGAGAGCCTGCACGTAGATCCTCTTTGCGAGGTCGAGCGCCTCGGGGGCGGCCAGGGCAAGTCCGATGTTCTCTTCGAGCCAGGTCGTACCGGCTGTCTTGATGTGAATACCCTTGTCGTACTTCTTCAGCAGACGGCCCATAATGGGATAGATGCTGAACTTGTCGGAGCCGGAGTGTATGCTGAGCTTGAGGTTCTCGGGAAGGCCGTAGAGTTTGACAGCCTCGTCAATCACCTGGAGGTCCTGTTCGAACTCCTGCTCGAAAACAGCCAGGTCGCCTACATAGTCGACACCCTTGTTGAAACGTCCGGTGAACTTGGGAGCAATAGTCTGGATGGGAATGCCTTCGCGGGCAATCTCGCGCAGGATGTAGCGCAGGTCTTCGGGAGTCTGGGCTTTGTCCACCTCGTCCATCGACACCTCGGTGACGAAGTTGCCTTCACCCTTCTTGGATGCGATGTAGCGGTATATGCGGCCGGCCTCTTTCACGGCGCCGAGATAGCGCTCTTCGAGCGAACCTGTCTTGCCGATGTAGTCGGCGACATCAATCGTAAAGAAGTCGGAAGCCTCGATGAAACGGTCAACGTTTCCAAGGTTGATGTGGTCGGCATCGACGAAGTACTGGCCCTTGTAGCCGAGCGCCTTCACGGCCTCGTCGGCCTCGCGGCGCGTCTGGGTCGGCTCGGTGCCAACTATCTGATGCTCACGGTTCGACTTGTTCCATACGGGGTCGAAATGCTCTCCGAAGAGTTCTTCGGCTTTGATGAGGGCCTTCAGCTGGTTGACGCCCTCGTGAGCGAAACGGTCACCCACGCCGAATGAATACTTTCCAATTGTCATAGTGTTGTTTATTATGTTAAGTATAAACCCGCCGGATTCCGCAGAGCCCGGCGGGCATAATGATTATGCGATATAGGTACCGGCAACGGT
>JAGHTP010000017.1 GCA_018065265.1 Candidatus Cryptobacteroides aphodequi
ATATCTACCGCTTATGGTGATGAAATATGCAATTTGAAATAAATTTTTTATCTCGCCAAAAAGTCGCCAAAAATCTAAAAGAAAAATTCCAACTACTTGAATATCAAGCAGTTGGAATTTAAATTCGTGCGCGAGATGAGACTCGAACTCACACAGGTTTTACCCCACTAGCTCCTGAAACTAGCGCGTCTACCATTTCGCCACCCGCGCAATAAAGGACTGCAAATATAGTATTTTTTTACTAAATTTGCGGGCTTTAAGGAAGAGATATGACAGAAATAAGAAATATAGCCATCATCGCCCACGTAGACCACGGTAAAACCACTCTCGTGGACAGGATGATTTATCAGGCGAACCTGGTCCGCCAGCCGGAGAATCTCGGCCAGCTCGTGCTGGACAACAATGACCTCGAGCGTGAGAGGGGTATCACCATCCTCGCGAAGAATGTCTCCGTTATTTACAAGGGCGTAAAGATCAATGTGATAGACACTCCGGGTCACTCTGACTTCGGTGGTGAGGTGGAGCGCGTGCTCAATATGGCCGACGGAGTCCTGCTGCTCGTGGATGCGTTCGAGGGCTGTATGCCCCAGACGCGTTTCGTCCTGCAGAAGGCCCTGCAGATGGGGAAGAAACCCATCGTGGTCATCAACAAGGTGGACAAGCCTAACTGCCGCCCCGAAGAGGTTCAGGAAGAGGTCTTCGACCTTATGTTCAACCTGGACGCCACAGAGGAGCAGCTTGACTTCAAGACCGTTTACGGCTCGGCAAAGCAGGGCTGGATGTCGCTTGATTACAAGAAACCCACTACCGACATCACCCCTCTTCTCGATACCATCCTTGAAGAGATCCCAGCCCCCGAAGTGAAGGAGGGAACTCCCCAGCTTCTCATCTCATCGCTCGAATACAGCCCTTACCTCGGCCGTATCGCTGTGGGAAAAATCACCCGCGGAAGTCTCGATGCCGGCCAGCAGATAAGCCTCTGCAAGCGCTACGACATTGTCCAGAAGCAGAAGATCAAACAGCTGATGGTGTTCGAAGGCCTCGGAAAGGCCCCCGCGGAGAAGGTGAACTGCGGCGATATCTGCGCTGTGGTCGGAATCGACGGTTTCGAGATCGGTGATACGATAGCCGACTTCGAGAATCCCGAAGCGCTGCCGCCCATCGCCATCGACGAGCCTACGATGAGTATGCTCTTTACAATCAACAATTCTCCTTTCTTCGGAAAGGACGGCAAATATGTCACCTCGCGCCACATCAAGGACCGTCTCGACAAAGAACTCGAGAAGAACCTTGCGCTGCGCGTGAAACCGGGCCTCGGCGCCGATTCGTTCGTGGTTTACGGCCGTGGCGTGCTGCATCTTTCTGTCCTCATCGAAACGATGCGACGCGAAGGCTTCGAACTGCAGGTCGGTCAGCCCAAGGTGCTCGACAAGGTCATCGGCGGACAGCGATGCGAGCCTATCGAGGAACTGAGCATCGAAGTGCCCGAAGAGTTTGTGGGTGCCGCAATCGAGATCAGTACCCGCCGCAAGGGCGCGCTCGTGCATATGGAACCCCGCGGCGACCGCACTCTGCTCGAATTCGAGATTCCTACCCGCGGTCTGATGGGTCTCCGCTCCAACCTTCTTACCGCTTCGCAGGGAGAGGCTATCGTAGCGCACCGCTTCAAGGAATATCAGCCCTACAAGGGAGAGATAGAGCGCAGGAACAACGGTTCGCTCGTTTCGCTCGAGACGGGCGAGGCTATCGCATACTCGATGAACAAACTTCTCGACCGCGGCCGCTTCTTCGTCGATCCGGGCGAGGAGATTTATGCCGGCCAGGTTGTGGGCGAGCATACGCGTGAGCGCGATCTCAACATCAATATCTGCAAGACCAAGAAGCTTACCAACGTGCGTGCAGCCGGCTCGGACGAGAAGATCATCCTGCCTCCGGCAATCAAGTTCTCGCTCGAGGAAGCGCTTGAATACATACAGGAAGATGAACTGGTTGAGGTGACCCCTCACCATATGCGTCTGCGCAAGATTCTGCTCGACCCTCTGGCTCGAAAAAGAAATAGCGACAACGAGGATTGAATTCAGTAAAATTTTTTGTACCTTTGCAACCCTTTGAAATATCCTTACGCGGCTTGAAGCCCGGGCGGAGTGTCATAAACTGGCACGCCGATACCGAGTTCTTCAAGGACTTTGAGAATCAGGAGATTCTGTCGGCCGATCTCGCAATTGTCTGCGAGGTTGACTATCTGGAGCGCTCGCTCGATGTCAAATGCAGCATCGACGGCACTGTGACAGTCATTTGTGACCGCTGCCTGGAGCCTCTGGACATCGATGTCCACACAGGTTTCGACGCTCACGACCAGACGGAATTCTCGCAGGACATCTACGATTACGTATGTGCGTCGCTGCCTATGATAAGGGTTCACGCCGACGGAGGATGCAACGAAGAAACAATAAAATATTTAAAACGATAGAATTATGGCACATCCGAAACACAAATTCTCTCATCAGAGAACAGCAAAGCGCCGTACCCACGATTTCGCTCCGGTACCTACCCTTGCAACCTGCCCCAACTGCGGTGCTACAGTAATGTATCATTGCGTATGCCCTGAGTGCGGTTACTACAGGGGACGTCAGATCATCGAGAAGAAGTCTGAGTAGCCTTCGAATGGCTGCTTAGTTCAACGGATAGAACGGAGGTTTCCTAAACCTTAGATAGTGGTTCGATTCCACTAGCGGCTACAAAGGCGGAGAATTCTGCGGAGTTCTCCGCTTTTGCGTTGTAGGTGGTTCTGTATTCGTTTGATATTGAACGGAATGCAGCAAAGGCCGGATGTTCGCTGACGGTTCGAGGCGCGGATATGGTCCGGTCATAGATCAGCCCGTCAGGGAATACAAGCCCCCTAATCTTTCTTTGTGAACATCAACCAAAATCAATCCCAACTCCTCGATGAAGTCAAGAATCTCCTTCTCCTCATTCTCTCGCCACAGACCCAGACGCCT
>JAGHTP010000006.1 GCA_018065265.1 Candidatus Cryptobacteroides aphodequi
ATCATTGTTTTAAGATTTGTTCACCGCAAATCTAAAAACCTTCTCTCTCTGGTCCCTTTTTCAATTATTTTCCTGGTGGAATTTTGCGTTACTATTTACAGAGGAGAGCCTTCCCAAGCTCCCCGCAGCGGCGCTTCATAGCGGACGCGTTTGCTTATGCGCGGCCGCGGTGGCCAAGGTTCTGGCCTATTTTGCACTTGATCTGTGATTCGTAACTGACTGAATTACAAGAAATAATGCATAAACGGCGAATCTTTTTGTGTCGCCGTTTTTTCATACATTACTAATTATCAGCGATTTACAGATCACGTCCAACCGGGGATCTGTGCACCTTGTGCTCAAAAGCCCGGCGACAGCCACGAACGCCGCTTCTGCGGCGAGGCCGTTGGCGCGGGCGTACTCAATCTCGCTGCGCGTGCTGCTGCCGATGTAGCGGCCGACGAAGCGGAGATACAGAGCGCGCATCAGCGCGCCGGCCGACTGCGGTATTTGCGCCAGCAAATACATAAGCACAAAGGCCGCGGGGTATTAGAGGGGCAGAGCCCCTCGGAATTGAAGTAAAGCTTCGCGCCAGCGAAGCTTGCTCCACAAAAAAAGCCCGGCGAATGCCGAGCTTTTTTGTGGAGCATAGGAGATTCGAACTCCTGACCTCTTGCATGCCATGCAAGCGCTCTACCAGCTGAGCTAATACCCCATAGCGGATGCAAAGGTAGTAATATTTTTGAAAATAAAAATAGGTATCTTTGCGGCGGCAACTGCCCGGCAGTGCGGGCGTTACGTTTCCTTGCCAATACAAAAATGAAAATCGGGAAATTGGATCTTGGCGAAAAGCCGCTGCTGCTTGCACCGATGGAGGACGTCACCGACGCCTCCTTCCGCATTTTGTGCCGCGAGCAGGGCGCCGATATGGTCTATACCGAATTCATCCCTTCGGACGGGCTCATCCGCGACGCGGCCAAGGCTCTCGACAAGATGCGCACGCTCGAGCAGGAAGCTCCTGTCGGGATCCAGATCTACGGCCACATTCCCGAATCGATGGTTGAAGCGGCACGAATGGCCGACCACGCAGTGGAACTCGTAGGCGGACACGGAGCCGACGTCATCGACATCAACTTCGGCTGCCCGGTGACCAAAATCGCGGGCCGCGGCGCCGGAAGCGGAATGATGCGCGAGCCCGACAAAATGGTCGCCATAACCAAGGCCGTTGTCGACGCGGTCGACAAGCCTGTGACTGTGAAAACGCGTCTGGGCTGGGACGACAACTCGAAGATAATCGTGGAACTGGCCGAACGCCTGCAGGACGTGGGCATCCAGGCCCTTACCATACACGGGCGCACCAGGTGCCAGATGTACCGTGGCGAAGCTGACTGGACGCTCATCGGCGAAGTGAAGAACAACCCCAAGATGCACATCCCCATCATAGGCAACGGAGACATCACCTCGGCGCGCGGCGCGAAAGAGGCATTCGAGCGTTACGGAGTGGATGCTATAATGATTGGCCGGGCGACATTCGGTCATCCCTGGATCTTCCGCGAAATCAAGCATTATCTCACTACGGGCGAAGAGATGCCCGAGCCGAGCGTGCGCGAGAAGGTGGAGCTGGCCAGAAGGCAGCTCCAGCTCAGCCTCGATCTGAAGGGCGAGCCTCGTGGCATCTACGAAATGCGCCGGCATCTTTCGTGCTACTTCAAGGGCCTGCCCGACTTCCGTGAAACGCGAATGAAGATGGTCACCACGCTCGATCGCGACGAACTGTTCGGCATTCTTGACTATATTTGCGAGCACTATGCTGTATAGACTCATCCTCAAGGCCCGCGACAGGGCATACCGCAAAGGCCGCCGCAAGGTGGTCTGCCCGACCGTACCGACCGTGTGCGTCGGCAACATCACGGTTGGAGGCACCGGCAAGACCCCTCACACGGAGATGATCCTTCGCGAACTGCTTGCCAGCACAGCCTGGAAGGAGCGCAGCATAGCCGTCCTTTCGCGCGGATACAAGCGCAAAAGCAAGGGCTGGTACGAGGTTCAGGCCGATTCCACCGCAGCCCTCGCAGGAGATGAGCCCCTGCAGATAAAGCGCAACTTCCCGGGCGTGCGCATCACCGTGCACAAGAACCGAATCGAGGCCCTTGCGAAGCTGACGGAGGACGGCACGGACATCGTCATCCTTGATGATGCGTTCCAGTACCGCCGCCTCAAAGCCGCTCTCTCCATAGTGCTGGTCGACTACAACCGCCCCACAAGCAGCGACAGCCTGCTCCCCTTCGGGCGTCTGCGCGACCTGCCTGAAAGATTGTTCGACGCCGACATGGTCATCGTTACCAAGTGCCCCGACATCTACCCCGAGCAGAAGCGTGATTTCGCGCTGAAACTTGGCTTCACAGCCTACGACACAGATTCCTTCATTGGCACCTGCCCGGACGGACACGCGATTCCGGTGCTTTTCAGCAGCCTGGAATACGGGCATCCGAAGCCGGTGTTCCCCGAGGGCGACGCGCACTACAATTATTCTCCTGACATGATAGTTGTCAGCGGAATCGCGAACCCGGAACCGCTGCGGCGCTATGTGGGCGACTCCCATAAGGTTGACGCAAGTGTCAAGTTCCCCGACCACCACGCTTTCTCACGGGGCGACATCCGCAAGATAGACACTCTGATGCGCCGCTTCCCCACGGCCGGGGCAATAACGACACAGAAGGATGCACAGCGCTTCGAAGGCTGCCGTCACGCATCGGACGCGCTGAAAAGGCGTCTTTTCTATCTACCGATTGAGGTGAAATTCCTATCTGAAGAAGAGCGGGCCCTATTCGTCGAGCGGCTCGAGAGCCTGGGTCAGACGGGTGTCTAAGCGAACGATTTCGCGCGTCAACCCCTCCATTTCATAGCCCGTAAGCGTACGCGTGAAGGTCACGCTGTCTTCGAGCATACGTGTTACCCGGGCATAGATAGAGGCTTTCCGCCATACCATATCCTCACCGTCTTCCTTAACGAGGACATATCCTGCCACATTCATACACTTATCGATGGTCGGACGCGCATCGGCGGCCGGGCCGTCAAAGATGATGTGCCGCTTTCCATAACCGAAACGCGGGTAGGACGCCGCAAAGACCAGAAGGATGAGCGCCATCTGCCAGAGCGAATCATAGCCGTTCACGAAAAGACCCTTGAGCGTGGATTCACCGTTCAGTTTGAGGAGGAAGATAATCGCAATCACCAGCACCAGAATGAGGCACAGGTAAAGATAATATTTGAGTGCGCGGATGAAATATTTCATAACAGGGCAAAGATAAGGATTGTGCACAATTTTTGCTAAATTTGCCCGGATTTCAAAACATTATTCATTATGGCAGAAAAAGAAGATCCTATACAGAGGATAGAGCGCGAACAGGCCGAGAAGGCTTCGAAGAAAAGCAACGGAGGCAAAGGCGCGAAGATACTTGCAATCGTGCTGGGAGTCATCCTGGCCGGTGTGATTGCACAGGATGTAGTTCTCTACATCAACCTCAACAACGAGAAGAAGGACCTGGAGGAGCGCATCGTCGAACTTCAGAACGATTACGACTCACTCTCGTCCGACTATGAGACCATCAACGCACAACTCGACTCCTCACGCGAGGAGGTCGCCCTGCTGGTCGAGAACATCAAGAAGACCGAGGCCCTGAACCGCAAGAAGATAGCATCGTACGAGAAGGAACTCCGCACGCTCCGTACCATTATGCGTGGATACATCGTGCAGATAGATTCGCTCAACGCACAGAACCGCAAGCTCGCCGGCGAACTGGCCAGTTCGCAGCAGGCCCTGGCCAAGAGCATCCGTACCAACGAGGAGCTCGGCGCTCAGGTCGAGACCCTCTCCAGCCAGGTGGCTGTAGGCTCGATAGTCAAGATCCGCGGACTCCAGGCCATTGCCGAGAATTCATCAGGCAAGGAGACAGACCGCAGCAGCCGCGTTGTCGACGTGCTTGTCAATATGATCCTTTGCGAAAACGACCTCGCAAAGAGCGGCCCCTTCACCGTTTATGTCAGGATGACCGACGAAGAAGGACTGCTGATCGTTGACGGCAAGAACACCGTCTTCAAGTGCGACGGCACCAACACTCCCGCAAGCGCTTCCCGTACAGTCGATTACGAAGGCAAGGATGTTGAAATGGGCATCTACGTGAAGCCTGTTGCTCCGCTTCTCAAGGGCATGTACACCATCGACGTCTTCACCGACAACGGCAAGGCCGGTTCCACCGAATTGCTTCTCCGCTAAGGCGTGATCTACATCCACGTCCCGTTCTGCAAGAGTTTCTGCACATATTGCGACTTCTATTCCGAGACGCGTGTGTGTGAGGCCGGGCTCTATGCGCGCGACGTGATTGCCGAGGCGCAGGCCAGACGCGAAGAAATACTTGCCACATCGGCACTCGATACCATCTACATAGGAGGAGGCACCCCGTCGGTGCTTCCTCCCGATGTTTTGAAGAGCATCGTGAACGCCCTGCCGTTGCAGGGAAAGGAGGAATTCACCATCGAGGTCAACCCCGAAGACATAGTCACGCGAGGGGAATCTTACGTCAAAGAACTCCTGGCGATGGGTGTATCCCGCATAAGTATGGGAGTGCAGTCGCTCGACGATGCGCTTCTGCGATGGATGGGCCGCCGGCACGACTCCGCACGCACCATTCAGGCCGCCACAATAATCCGGGAGGCCGGAGTGAAGAACCTCAGCCTCGATGTCATCTACGGCATCTCGTACCTGGGTGACGAGACGCTTGCCTCAACGCTTGAAGGCATACTCGCACTGAGGCCCGAACATATATCGGCCTACCAACTGAGCATAGAGAGCGGCAGCGCGCTGGCCAGAATGGTCGAGGACGGCCGCTACACCGAAGCTGACGAAGAGCAGTGCCGCAGACAGTATCTGCTTATCTGTCAGCGTCTTCGCGAAGCGGGATACCGGCACTACGAAATATCGAACTGGGCTTTGCCGGGGTTCGAAGCCGTGCACAACAGCGCCTACTGGAAACGCCTCCCCTATGTCGGACTCGGCCCCGGAGCGCATTCGCTGCGCATCGGCAGAGCGGCCGCGGCAAAAGACGGGAAAAGCGGATACGAGCAAGAGAACAGCGAGAAAGAGGCCGGCGGATGGGAAGAGGTGCAGGTCCGCAGCTGGAACAGCGAGACGCTCAGCGGCTGGACAGCGGAGTCGGAAACCTTGAACAAAGAGCAGATTCGCGAAGAGGAGATAATGCTCGGCCTCCGAACGGCAGAGGGCACCGACATCGACGGCCGCCGTGTGAAACTCAGCGAAGAGGATTGGTTCATCGCCGACAGCATAATTGTAAACTATCTATGAAACAGCTGATTGCGATTCTCTCTGCCACCCTTCTTGTGTGCGGGACTGCCTTCGGCGCGGCAATCGTCCCGAACCGGGCAACAGCAGCCGAGGCAGGAGCGGAAAGAATTCCAGCCGGAACGGCAGTCCGCGACGCCGTGGCGGAAGTCGCCACCAGCCATCACCCGGAGCTGTTCTGGGGTGGCATCACACCGGAAGAGCACTTCAGCATAATCAGGCATTCTGCAGCGGGAAGTCCTTTGCGCGCTGTTGACAAGGCGGCAATGAAAATGGCCGCTGACGCACTTGATGCGAAGGTTTTGGAGCGCAGTTTCGACGCTTCAGGGCTGAGAATCGCCCACGTGAGCGAACAGGCTGCGAACAGGCTCGTCCCCTGCGCTTACGCCTTCTTGAAAACCGGGAACCGCAAATATCTGGACGCCATAGAAAGAGACCTGCGTGCAGTCTGCTCTTTCATAGACTGGAATGCGGCAGGGCATTCGCTCGACTCGAGCACAATGGGCGTTGGCGTTGCCATTGCATACGACTGGCTTTATGAAAGCCTTCCGCAGGATCTGCGTCAAATAGTTGAAAAGGCACTCTACGATTTTGTGCTGACGCCACACCTCAAAGCCTACGACTCAGGCCACTACCATAACGGCTACCTGAGCCAGCCTTACCTGCAGGCGAAGAACAACTGGAACCAGGTATGCTGCGCCAGCGCAATAATCACGGCCATAGTCCTGAAAGACATCTATCCTACAGAGTGCGGCAAAGTGATTGAAGACTGCGTCAGTGCCAACATAAAGATAGTGGGCGATATGTACAGCCCCAAGGGCACCTACCCCGAAGGGCCGTCGTACTGGGGCTACGGCACGTCGTTCCAGTGTCTGCTCTGTGCCGCTATGGAAACGGCTCTTGGCGACAACCGCGTATATGATGCTTTGGAAGGGTTCCGCAACACGGGCGAATACTACCTTTATACGGAGAACCTGAGCACATTCCAGTCCTTCAACTATATGGACGGAGGCAGCTGGCTGATGCCTGCTTCGCCGATGTGGTATTTTGCCGCAAAGCAGGACCGGCCGGACCTGATGTACGGCGAGGTCATCAAATTCAAGAAAGGCCTTTACAAACGCATAGATTTCCGCACCATACTGATGCTCGTTTACAGCAGCCCCAAGTTAAGGGAACTGAGTCTGTCGGCGCCACAGAAACTTATTTATGACGGCACGGACTGCAAAATCCCCATAGTGGTCCGGCGCAGCGGCTGGGGCAAGAACGACTCATTCCTTGGCATAAAGGGCGGGGATGCACACGCAACCACCCATACACATCTCGATGCGGGCAGTTTTGTCTTCGATGCCCTCGGAATGCGCTGGGCCTGCGACTACGGCGCGGCCTCATATCCGCAGATGGAATCTGTCTGCAAGGAACTCACCGGCGGAATGACCGATTTCTGGCTCTATGACGACGGGCGTTTCCGCTGGACCATCAACGTCTTGAACAACTTCACCCATAATACATTAAGTACCAGGGGACGCCTGCATCTGTCGCACGGAAAGGGCAAGTTCACCCGTGTGGAAGCGGATTGCGTGTCAATAGATATAAGTGATGCGCTGAAAAGCGACCCCGATATCGTATGCGCACGCAGGGAATTCCGCCTTCTTGGAAAGGACGGGCTGGAAATCACCGACATTCTGGAAATCGGAAACAATGAGGACGGCAGTGTCGACCTGGAATGGAGGATGCTCACAAGGGCGGATGTCAGCTTGGATGCGGGAGCTCCCACTTTTTCGTTCGGCAAGAAAAAGATGACGCTCAGCACGGTTTCCCAGACTCCCGTCAGCTACCGTATGTTTGACAGCGGAAGTCTCCCCTTCTCGGGCACGCAGAATTATTGGGACCGCAACCTTCAGGCCGAAGGCTACAGGATTGTGGGCTTCGAAAGTACGGGGCTGACCCCCGGCTGTTACATTTTCCGGACTACTCTGAAACCTTAGCCTTGAGCCACTCGGCGACTTCGGGCTCGAGCAGCGGGGAAAGACGGTTGTATACGCTCCAGTTGTAGGCGCGCAGCCAGAAGGCTTCATCCTCGGTAAGAAGGGTCCAGTCGATGATGCTGGTGTCGAAGTGGCACAGCGTCAGAGGTTCGAATGCGAGAAACTCCCCGAAAGGCGTCTCTTCAGCCGGAACACAGAGAAGCAGGTTCTCGTGACGCACGCCGTGCGAGCCTTCAACGTACAGGCCGGGCTCGTCGGAAGTAATCATTCCTTCATAGAGCGGCGTGGCATTGAGGTTCTGCCTTATGTCCTGCGGGCCTTCGTGCACGCCGAGGAAGAACCCGACTCCGTGGCCGGTTCCGTGGCCGAAATTGAGCCCCGCCTTCCACAGCGGTTCGCGGGCAAGCACATCCAGCCTGCAGCCCGGCGTTCCGGCCGGGAACTTTGCCATCGCGAGGGCGATATGCCCTTTCAGCACGAGCGTATAGTGCTGAATTTCCTCTTCGCTGCAGGGGCCGAGAGGGATGGTTCGGGTGATGTCGGTCGTTCCGCGGCTGTATTGTCCGCCGCTGTCGACCAGATACAGGCCTCTGGGTTCCAGAACGGGAGCGTCGGAGTGCGGAGTGATGTAGTGAGGCAGCGCGGCGCCAGGCCCGTAGGCCGATATCGTCTCGAAACTGTCGCCGCAGTAGTCTTCGATTGCGGCGCGCATCTGACCGAGCTTGACGGCGGCATCCCACTCCGTTACCGTACGCCCGGCATCGAGCGACTTCTCGAGCCAGTAGAGGAACTTCTCCATCGCCACGCCGTCGTCCACGTGCACCTGACGCATACAGTCCTGCTCGTAGGCGTTCTTCATCGCTTTGCGAAGCTGTACGGGTGAGGTCCAGCTCAGAGCGTGGCCGCCCACCATCTGGGCGAGTGATGCGTTGAGCGAAGACGGATCGACCGCCACCGTGCAGTCAAGGCTGTCAAGAGCCAGGTCGATCTGCTGGTACGGAAGCACTTCGACGCCCTCTTCGCGCAGGCTGGCAAACACGGCTTCGGTGTCGGGGTCTTCGATCTCCTCTTTCAGCACGAACCATTTCGCCGCATCTGGCGTGACAAGCAGATACGATATGACGAGAGGGTTGTATTCGATGTCGGAAGCCCGGACGTTCAGCAGCCAGGCCACCTCGTCAAGCGAAGTGATGAGTGCGGCGTCGGCTCCGGCCTCGGCCGTTTCGATGCGGAGCCACGCGAGCTTGTCTTCGGAACTTTCGCCCGATTGGACGCGGAAAACAGGGGTCTGCGGTATGCCGGGCCGCCCTTCCCACAGGACAGAGAGCATATCCGGCACTCCGACGGCATCGAACCTGCCGGCAAGAGCTTCGAAATCGCCGGCGCTCTGGCAGAGGCTGTCGACAGCCACCACAGCATTGGGGCCGAGGGTCGCGAAAAGCCATTCGGGGATGGGCACTTCCTGCGGAACGCGGGTCTTGTGCAGTTCGACACCGGTGCCTTCAAGCTGCTCGACGGCCTGGATGAAATAGCGCGAATCGGTCCAGAGCCCGGCGTGGTCGGCCGTAATGACAACATCGCCGGCTTCTCCGGTAAAACCGGTGAGCCATTCGACCTGCTTCCAGCGGGAGGCGGGATATTCACTCTGGTGAGGATCGCTTCCGCCCACAATCACGGCGTCCCAGCCGCGCCCGATCATAAGGGCGCGCAGGCGTTCTATGCGTTCGAAGTACTTATTCATCTTTGAGGATATGTTCTGCCGCGGCACAGAGCATCTCGTAGAATTCTTCTCCGAAGCGCTCGGTAAGCGGCTGTTTGAGGAACTGATAAACCCTTGTCCCTTCGCGGCGTCCCTTTTCGAACGCGCTTGCGCAGATGCCCCAGCGGTGCAGGTTGAGCGCCAGGCCGCCGCCGGTGAGTTTGGTTATGCGTATAGGGTACAGTTTGCAGGACACAGGCTTGCAAAGGCCGCAGCGCTCTATCGCGCACAGATACGAGCCGTCTTCACCGCGCATCGAATACGCACAGGCGCAGCTGCCGCTGATGAGCGGGGTGACAAGGTCACCGTCGCGGTCGATGCTGAAAAATCCATCCCTCCTGACGGCCTCGTGACCTCCTTCGGACATCATCTTGCCGAAAGTGGGATAATCGCGCTCAAGGCCTTCGAGTTCGTCCTCTTCGAGCGGGGCACCGGCATCACCTTCTATGCAGCAGACGCCCTTGCAGACAGGATAGTCGCACGCAAAGTATTCCGTTATCACTTCCTCGGAAATAAGAACGTCACCTATCTGCACGATGGTTCCGAAATCACTGTTCCTGCTCATTGCTTATGATTCTGTAGCTTGACCTGGGGCCTGTGGTAAAAGCCTTTATGGCAGCAATAACCTCCGCCTCCCCTATCTGGTCGATATATTTCTGATAATTACCGGTAAGGTCCTTGTTGTCGACATAGCGATAGACTATGTAGCGGCTCAACTGCTCCGGATCGGAAAGTTCTGCGGCAATGGACGCTTTCAAACTGGCCTTGTACCGCGCAAGCGCATCGGGAGCCACACTCGAAGGCGGCAAATTCTTGAGCGCCTCGATTACCGGCACAAAAAGCGCGAATCCTTCTGACGGGGCTATGCCCTCGGGCAGCGCTGACGGTTCGACCGGGCTGAAACTCAAATACATACGCATCATCTCCTTCGGCGCGGCGAATTCTCTCAGAGAGCATTCCATACTCAGTCCGCTGG
The DNA here is from genome assembly GCA_018065265.1 of Candidatus Cryptobacteroides aphodequi. GTDB lineage: Bacteria > Bacteroidota > Bacteroidia > Bacteroidales > UBA932 > Cryptobacteroides > Cryptobacteroides aphodequi. The sequence goes on from JAGHTP010000006.1 coordinate 10,059, forward strand.
AAAGGAGCGGAGCGCTGAGAGCATCGCGCACGGCCATAAGGGCAATGCGTCCGGCAAAGTAGTTCTGCTGCGAGAGCGGCATCTCGGCGGTAAGAGCGAAGTCGAGCCTCTGCTGCTCGGAGTGGCCGTAAACCCGGTTGCGCCCGCTGAGCATTGTGTAAGGCACTACGCTGCGTCGTATGCGGGCGCGGTGGAACGCAGGAACGTGCGCGAAGGCCTGGCCGACCGCCTTGCGGAGTTTGTCTTCGGCTACATCTCCATAAATTATGAGCACGGCGTCGCGCCACGAGCCCATTGCCCAGTCGAAGAACCCGGCCGCCTTCTGCGGGAGGTCGTCCGTGAGCGCGGCGGCACTCTTCATTCCGGTATACAGGTATGAAGGGCAGATAGCGCTGTCGAGCCTTTCGTTTATGTCAGGATTGCGCTGCAGGGACTCGCGGACAAGTTCGTTGCTCCGGAATGCGGCATACGCGGTGCTGTCGAAGGTCCTGTCCACCGAGAGCAGGGCAAGCGATGAAAGGGTCTGTGCAAGGCGTGAAGAGCGGGCTTCGCCGCTGATTGTCATATAGTTGAGTCCGACCTCAACCTCGCGGCCTATTCCTTCGGCTTCAAGCGCGCTGCGCAGTTGCGATGCCGTAGCCCCGCCTGCACCGAACATATCGAAGAGTTCGCTGAAATATGCGCTCTGACCTGGCAGAAGGTCGCTTCGCGATGAAAGTCCGCCTTTGAAAATGAGGCAGTACCGGAAGCGGTAAGGTGTCGGGCGCTTGCAGTAGATGACCTTCATTCCGTTCGAAAGCACCCACTGTGCACCTCCGGACACCGGCTCCTTTGCCGTCGACACCACCTTCACGCCTCTTGTCTGAGGGAAGCGTGCGATGAGCGTGTTAAGCGGGATGAACGTGTCCTGTTTCGGCATGATGCCGGGAACGCCCTGCTCCGGAACCAGCACCCCGACGAAGCGGTTGAAAAGCTCGAGTTCGCGCGCGGGTTTCAGGCTGCGCCTGTAGAAGAAGGTCCTTGCGGATGAGTACGAGGTGGTGACGGTTCCTTCGACCACATCGTCGATGAGACGGTCAAGGTATTCCCGTCTCGTGAAATCATCGCTGATGGTCAGGTCTTCCAGCATTCCGGGCAGGCATACGGCCTTGGCACGTGCGTGTTCGAGCGAATCGGCACCGCTGAGGCGCAGTTCTTCAAGCACACCGGCCAGAACGCTGTCGGCCTGTTCCTGCAGGGAGGCGTCGGTCACTATGTCGAAGGGATACCTTTGCGCAGAGGTAGAATACGGTATGGCTCGCGAAGCCATCGCGCGGGAAAGGCGCTCGCGGAGTATGAAGTCGAATTCCCGCATCATAAGTTCCCGCACAAGCGGAACCGGAGTGTGTTCGAGACCCCCGCTTGGAGCGGAAGCCTTCTCTATCGAAGGAAGCGTAAGTGAAAAAACGGAGAGCGTGCGCATAAGCGCCGCCTTGTCGAAGTCGCCGCACAGAATCAGCGTCTGAGGCCCGCCGGACAGCCTTGCGAGGTCTGTCAGAATGAGCAAAGCGGAGTCTCTTGCGGCCTGGTTGTCGAAGGGGATGTCATCGAAGCGGAACACTCTGGCATCACTCTTGTATTGTATGTACCCGGCCTCGGACGGAGCGATGCCGCGTGACCGCAGGAAAGAAAGCGGAGAGCAGTGTTCAAGTTCTACCAGAGCCGACCTTGAAATATCGTACTGGCTGCTGACGCTTTGCACGAGCGCGGCACTCGCATAACCCTTGTCCCTGGAGCTTGCCACAATGCGGTACTCAAGCCCGCAGGGAAGTGTTCCGGACTCGATCTGCGGGGCCGGAGGCAGAGTCGCAAGATTCTGCGCACCGAGGCAGATGCAGCAGGCCTGAAGCAAAAAAGACAATATGATTCCGCGGGATTTCATATAGTCGCAAAATTAGAAAATAATCCTTAAATTTGCGACCTGCGAAAAGCCCCCGGGCTAAAACAAACAATTACAAAATGAAAAAGATCCTGACCATCGCCTGTGCCGCACTCTTTACTTTCGGCGCATTCGCTCAAGACGTGAACCAAGCAACCGACCTTTACAACTACGGCGCCAACGCCCTTACCGACGGCAACCGCGCAGACGCTCTCAACTATTTCCAGCAGGCACTTGCAATCGCCAAGGATTGCGGAGCCGACGGAGAAGAGCTCGTCGCCAACTGCCAGAGCGTCATTCCCCAGCTTTACATCTACATAGCAAAGGACTTCATCAAAGCCGGCGCTTATGAAGATGCAGTTGCAAAGCTCACCGAAGGCATCGACGTATGCAACGAAATGGGCGATGAAGACAAGGCCCGCGAGGCAGCTAACCTCATTCCTCAGGTTTATATGCAGCAGGGTGGCGCTCTCCTTAAAGTCAAGGATTACAACGCAGCCGCCGAAATTTACTCCAAAGTGCTCGAAATAGCTCCCGACAACGGTCGTGCAGCACTTATGCTCGGCCAGGCCAAGGAAAAGGCCGGTGATGTCGACGCTGCAGAGCAGGCTTACGTTCTTGCAACCACCCTCGGTCAGGAAAAGACCGCTAACAAGCAGCTCAGCAACCTCTTCCTCAAGAAGAGCGTGGCTCTCCTCCAGGCAAAGGACTATGCAGCCGCACAGAAAGCCGCTGAGAAGTCATTCACATACAACGAAAACCAGAACGCTTACCGCGTAGCAGGACAGGCCGCAATGAACCTTGAGGACAAGACCACCGCTATCCAGTATTTCGAGAAATTCCTCGAACTCGCACCTGCCGACGCCAACGCTCCCCAGATCCGTGAGGCCGTTGCAATCCTGCAGAAGCAGCTTGCAGCTCCCGCCGCTAAATAAAGAATGACAGCACTCGAACTTCTTGCCCCCGCAAGAAACGCTGATATCGGCATCGCAGCCATTGACTGCGGTGCCGATGCCGTGTATATGGCAGGGCCGGAGTTCGGAGCCCGCAAAGACGCAGGCAATCCCATAGAGGAGATTAAGCGCCTGTGTGACTATGCTCACAAGTTCGGGGCAAGGATATTCGTCACTTTCAACATCCTCGCACGCGAAGATGAACTCGGACTCCTTCACAAGCGGATGCTCGAGGCCCAGCAGGCCGGAGCCGACGCCTTCATAGTGCGGGAACCTGATAAATGCCGCCAATGGAGCGATATCCGCGTGCCGCTGCACGCCTCGACCCAATGCGCCATACGCACTCCCGAAAGAGCGCGTCAGCTGCGCGACTCGGGCTGCTCGAGAGTTGTACTGGAACGCCAGCTGTCACTTGAACAGATACGCTCGATCTGCGCCTCGCTCGAAGACTGCGAAGTCGAATGCTTCGTGCACGGAGCCCTCTGCACCGGATACAGCGGCCAGTGCCGGCTGTCAGAATACTTGACCGGCCGCAGTGCCGACCGCGGCGAATGCGCCCAGGCCTGCCGCTCGCTTTACGACCTCATCGATTCGCAGGGGCGCGTGCTTGTCCGCAACAAAGCCCTGCTGTCGCTCAAGGACCTTTCTCTCCTTGACCGCCTGGAAGACCTTGCCGATGCAGGAGTCTGCTCCTTCAAGATCGAAGGACGCCTGAAGAACATCTCCTATGTACGCAATGTAACCAGGGCATACAGCACCGCGCTTGACAAACTGTGCGCGATGAGCGGTGGCAAATATTGCCGCGCGTCGTTCGGGTCGGTTTCCGAAGGCTTCGAAGCCGACACCACAAAGACCTTCAACCGTGGTTATACATCACTTTTCCTGGATGGAGAACGCGGAAAATGGTCAAGTATGGACGCTCCGAAAAGTATGGGAAGCCGCATAGGCACCGTCGAAAGTCTCCGCCCCTGCGGGAACGGTCTCACCGAAGTATCCCTGCGCTGTGACGGAAATCCCGATCTGCGCTCCGGTGACGGACTTGCCTTCGTAGGCCACGACGGCATTGTCGGATTCCGTATAGAGATAGGCCGTGGCGGAAAGAACTTCCTTTGCCGCGCGCCCGAAGAGCTGCGAGCAGGAACGGAACTGTTCCGCAACCTGAGTGTAGCCTTCGAAAAGAGTATGGACAGCAATGCTTGCCGTAGAAGCATCTCTGTCGATGTCTGCGTCCGTGTAATGGACGGCTACCTTTCGGCAGAAGCCGTGAGCGAAGACGGACGGAGCGCAAGCCTGAGCCAGGACATTTCGGCTTTGGAAAGGGCTTCGGATACCGCACGTATGGAAGGAATGATGCGCGAAGGACTTGGCAAAAAGAGCGGTCATTACAACTTCTCACTCAAAAGCCTTGAAGCGGAAGATGGCCTTCCTCTTCTGAAGGCCTCGGCGATAAATGGCATCAGGCGCTCTCTGGCAGAAGAGCTTGACGCCGTTCCTTGCGCCACAAGGCCCCTTCTGACAATGACCGCAGCCCCGTCGGCAAACGCCGGGACAGGGCTGTGCGAAGACAGTTCGATTCTGATGCGCTCGAAATACTGCATCAGGCACGAGTTGGGAATGTGCCTTAAAGAAGAAGGGTGCGACAACAGGAATGGGGGGACTAACCTAAAACTGAAAAACATTAAACGCTGCCTCACCCTTCAGTTCGACTGCCGGAACTGCGAGATGATTCTCACTCCAGAGCAAAAGTAATCTCAACGTCGCCGAAGCGGCCCACAACTTCATCTTCCGACTGGAAGAACGAGGCGGCAAGCGACCCTCGCCAGACTATATCATCCTTATCATTATAAGGTATGTCGAGGTCGAAGCCATAGCTTCTCGACTTTATCTTCACCGTGGCCGAGCACTTCCAGCTTGTGCGCGTTCCGCCGTCGTCCTCGGTAACGAGGAAGGCCAGTTTGTCCAACTGGTTGGAAAAGCCGCTCAGCAGCACGGCGTCGAAAGACATATCCTTGCCTTTCATACTGCGCGGAACCACAATCATAAATTCCGTAAGCGTGGGCGAATAGAGTTTCAGTTCAGCCTCGGTGCTTGCGCTGAAATCGTTCACGGCCCCGCATTTGACCCAGAATTCCGAGCCGCCGCCGAACCAGGTGTCATAATTGCGCAGCATTCTCAGGCTTCGCAGATAAAGTGTCCTTGTTCCGGACTTGGTGGCGGGAATATCTGCCGAATTGTTAACGCTTGGCGCGACGGCTGCTGCGCTGCGAGTATAGAATTCGAGCGGGGTGAATGCGCTGTCGTCGTTATGATTTATGACCCATACCGGTCGCTGCTGCGCCACTTCTTCGGTAACCACAACGGAGTCTGTCACCTCCAACGAGCCGTCCACGGCGGATATTTCATACGCCCAGTTGACATCGGCTCCGAACCCCGGGTCGAATGTGACGAGGGGAAGGGTTTCGCCGTCCCAGACATCGCTGTACGGCCAGTAGATCTGGTAATCCGACGACGCGAGCGCATCGAGATACGCCTGGACGTCGGCCGCGCCACCCTTTGTCGAAGCGAGCGTGCGGCCGAGGTATTCGGCTATCAGGTCGCGCAGGGCCTGGCCTTCGGCCGGAGCCTTGGTGGGCGCGCCTCCGACTCCGCTTCCCGGCGCAAGGATAAGGTCTCGCAAGGTGTATTCCTCGTCATAGCCGTCTCCGGTTGAAGATCCGACGGCACCATATACTTCTTGCATTTGAACGCCACCTATGGGCAAAGCAGCGAGCATCCGGGCTACGTCACTCAGTGACATAGGGCTCTGCCGTACCTCCACGGTAGGGTCGATTGCCTTATGCCCGGATGTGTTTTCGCTGCAGGAAACGCCTGCCAGTAGCAAGCAAGGAAGACAGGCGATTTTTGTGAAGTGTTTCATTGTTCTCATTCAGGTCCTTTAAACTATGAATTTACACTGCAAAGATGCGGCGATGCAGCCGTTTTCCATTATGCGGAAAACGGCTAAGTGCACAAAGATGCAATACGACGGCCTACAAGGCAGTTTTTTTGAACGAGACGAAGCGGTTTTTACCCGCAAAATCCTTTATGAGGCTCACATTTTCAAAACCAGCCGCGCTGAATATTCCGGCGGTTTGATCTCCGAGCGTCTCGTTTATCTCCACAAGAGCGTATCCGCCGGGGACGAGGAGCTCCGCGGCAAGGTTCGCGACGGCCCGGTAGAAGATAAGCGGGTCGGCATCGGGCGCGAAAAGGGCGAGCGACGGCTCGTAATCAAGCACATTGCGACGCATCAGCGCACGTTCGGAATTGCAGATATAGGGAGGATTGCAGGTCAGAAGTTCGCATTTTCCACCTTCGAGTGCGGCGGATATCTTCACGGGAGCCTCGGGGACGAGCATATCGCACAGCAGCCAGGACGGGCCGGCGGAGCATATCCCCTGCTGCTCGGCATAGGAAAGTGCCTCAGGGCTGATGTCGACTCCCAGCACGCGGCATTCGGGGCGCGCGGCAGCAATGCTCCAGGCTATGCATCCGCTGCCGGTGCAGAGGTCGAGAACCCTGCCGCCATCCGGCAGCAGCTCGCAGGCACGGGCAACCAGTTCTTCGGTTTCGGGGCGGGGGACAAGGACCCCGGGACCGACCTTGAATGTGTGCGAGCAAAACTCGGCTTCCGAGAGCACGTACTGGACCGGTTCGCAGCGAAGCAGGCGTCGAAGGTCATCTTCCAGGAGGGGAAGACGGTCCGCGGGTATCTCACGCTCCGGTTCGAGTATATGGGTATAGCGTTCCACGCCGAGGCGGGAGCGAAGCCAGATGGCCGTAATCGAAGACGCCTCGCCTTCCGGGTAAACGGAGGCCAAGGCGTCTATGGACGATCGTATGAATGCGGAGAGAAGCATCAGGCTCAAGCCTTGCTTCCACCAAGTTTGCCGCCGCTGGTCTTGAGTGCGGAGAAGATGTTTCCTCCAAAATCAACGACCTTGAACGACTCTTCCCTGGCGCGGGCGAACGAACGGTCAATGAGACGGTCGAGCACCTCGGGGAACGGAATGCCGGTGAAATCCCAGAGGTACGAAGAGAGCGAACCGGGGATTGTATTGATTTCGTTCACATAGATGCGTCGGTCTTCCTCATCTATCATAAAGTCGATGCGGGCCACGCCTTCGCAGCCGAGGATGCGGAAGGTGCTTGCGGCAAAGCCGCGGATGAGATCCTCTTCGGCGGGCGATATCTTCGCGGGAAGTTCGCGCTTGGTCGAGGCCATTCCGCGCGACTTCACACCACCTTTCGCTCCGCCCTTGGCGCCTCCCTTCGAGCCGCCTTCCATATATTTGTCGGTGTAGGAGAGAATCTCGCCGCTGCGCATAGGCACTTCGCAGGCTGATGTCTGACAGTTGAAATAGTCGCCGAGAACCGAGCAGTTCACTTCCTTGAGGCGGCCTATCATACGCTCCACGATTATGCGGGTGGTGAACTGGACCGCGTTGTCAATGGCTTCGGCAAGTTCCTCGCGGTTGTGTGCGGGACTGATGCCGACGCTCGAGCCGGAGTTCGCGGGCTTTACAATCACGGGATAGGTGAGAACCTTTTCGACGGAGTCGAGCACGCCCTCGCGGTCGGCATCCCACTCCTTGTCGGTGAACCATTTGAAATCCACAACCGAAATGCCGCTGTCGCGCAGGATCTGCTTCATCGAAATCTTGTCCATTCCGTTGGCCGAAGCGAATGTGTTGCAGCCGACGAAAGGAATTCCGATGGTCGTGAGCACGCCCTGAAGAGTTCCGTCCTCACAGTTTGTGCCGTGCAGGGTAGGCAGGATGGTGTCTATCCTGGCAACAACCTTCTCCCTCTTGCAGCAGCCTTTGGTGTAGAGGTTGAAATCGCCGTATTCGGCCTTGAACCATACGCGGGTGCACTTCTTGTCAAGGAAGGACATATCGCGGTAGTTGGCGAGGGTGCGGAGTTCAGCTCCGGTGTACCACTTGCCGGTCTTGGCAATGTAGATGGGGACGATTTCGTATTTCGAGCTGTCCAGCGACTCCATCACCTGTGAAGCGGTGACAACGGAGATTTCATTCTCAACCGAGCGTCCTCCGAACAGGACTCCGACGGTTATTTTCGAATTGGGTTTCATATCTGTTATTTGAATGTATCGGGTAAATCGTTTTCGTAAAGCACCACATCCCCGTTGCGGGCTGCGGCCTGTATGTATGCCGCGGCAGCGGCAAGGTTGTCGGCGCAGATGATGTTCTCTTCGCTCATTCCCGCCTCCAGTGCGCCCGAGCGTATGGCTTCGCGGTTGTAGAGATTGACTATCACCAGCACGTCTGCCTTCTTTGCGGCGAGTGAGCCGAGCGCGCGGCACTCCTGCTCCTGGCGCTCTCCAAGTTCCACGAAGCCCGGAGTCACGATAAAACGACGGCCGGGAGTCTGTATGCGTGACAGCACGTCAAGGGCCATCGCCGCGCCCTGGGGGTTTGAATTATAAGCGTCATCGAGGATGAGAAGTCCGCCTGCGCGTTTCTGCGAAAGCCTGTGCTCTACGCTCTGAAGATGCGAAACCGCGGCCTTGATTGCTGCGGCGGGGACGCCGAGTTCGCGCGCCACGCAAATCGCTCCGAGTATGTTGAGCACATTCCCTTCTCCAAGGAGCGGGGTGTGATACCTTTCGCCACGGAATGTGAAATCGGTTCCTGTGGGGCCGTAAGAGAGGTCCGTCACGTCTTCGAGCGCATATTTCTCGATGCGGCAGTCGCCGCGTATGCCCTCGTAAGTCCTGATTCCTTCGGAAGAGAAATTGATCACTCCGAGTCCGTCGGAAGGTAGCGAATCGACAAGTTCGAACTTGGTCTTCTGGATATTGGCGAAGCTATGGAAGGTCTCGAGATGCATATTGCCAACAGCCGTGACAATTCCGACGGTCGGATGCACGAGATCGCAGATTTCCTTGATGTCACCAACCTGTTTGGCTCCCATCTCGACGATGAACACCTGGTGGTAGGGCTTGAGTTGCTCGCGTATGGTGCGCACGACCCCGAGCGTGGTGTTGAAGTTTCCGGGGGTGATGAGCACGTTGTATTTCTCACTGAGAATTCTGTACAGGTAGTTCTTCGTACTCGTCTTTCCGAAACTGCCGGTAACGCCGATTATCCGCAGGTCGGGCCGCGAAGCGAGAATGCGTCGGGCATCGGCAATATAGCCTTTTACCAGGGCCTTTTCAATCGGGGCGTTGATTGCATTGGCAAGCAGCATCACGAAGGGGCAGAGAAGCACGCACAGAAGTGCGCCGATCCACCCTCCGAAGATGGCGGCGGCAGCGCCGAGCACAAGAGCCGTTACAAGCAGCCTTACCATACGCTTCGTAAACACGAACTTGAGTTTGGACTTGCCGCCCAAATGCGGCAGCACATTGTCTTTGAGCCAGCGCAGATAGCGCTCCGGCCTGTATGAGTTCTGCTGGAACATCTTCATCTGATAGCGCAGATACGCGATATACAGACAGGACAGAATGGCAGTTATGATGATTTTTATCATACGGCAAGGAAGCTGTCAAGCACTCCCGCGAACAGGCCGGGGGCGTCAAGGAAAGAGAAATGGCTTCCGCCCGGCACGCTCACGATGGCAGCATCGGGTATGAGCTTTTCCATCTTGCGGGCGTCACGCATCGGGGTGGCCGTGTCGTTCTCGCCCCAGAACAGCAGCACCGGAGCCTTTATGTCACAAAGCAGATGGCTGAGGTCCTGATTCACAGTCCTGGAGAGTATTGCCCTCATACGGGGCGAAGCGTTACGATAGTCGGATGACCCCGCCGAAGCGCGGCGCTTCTCTATGGCCTCGCGGCTGAGGAAAAGTTTCGAAAGCTTGAAAGAATAGACTTTGACGTAGTAACGGAGCGAGCGCCTGGGCTTGATGCCGGCAGCATCGGTGAAAACCAGCCTGCCGGTTGGACGTCGCGAAGCGAAGATAATCGCAATGCGGCCACCGAACGAGTGGGCTATGATTTGAGGCGAAACTATTCCGAGCGCATCACAGAAGGCTTCGAGCATCTTCTCGTACTCAAAGACACCCCAGACTTCCGACGGCTCGTCCGAATCGCCAAAGCCGGGGAAATCGATTCCGGTTACGCGATGAGTTGCGGCAAGCGCCGGAACAAAAGCATCGAAGATCGTATGGGAGCAGCCCCAGCCGTGGAGAAGCAGCAGGTCGGGGCCCTGCCCGCTCTGCTCATAGCTTATCCTTATGCCTTCGTACTCCCAGAACATTGCGGCTATTCGAAATAGTTCTCCGAATCCTCCAGCGTATCTTCAACGTCGGTTTCGCCGGGATCTTCGGTTTCAATGTCGCCTCCGGTACAACTCAGGTCGAGGTACATACCGGCCGGAGCCTTGAACTTCTCGTCCTGACCATAACCGAGAGAAGTGTCGGCATAGACTTTCTTCATGAAGATACCCCAGATTGGCAGGGACATATTGGCTCCCTGGCCGAGAGCGGTGCTCTCGAAGCGTATCATTTTGTCTTCGCCGCCTACCCAGACACCTGCTGTAAGCCTGGGGATATAGCCGATGAACCAGCCGTCGGAGTTGTCATTGGTGGTTCCGGTCTTGCCAGCTATCTCGGCTTCGAGATTATAGCGTGTGCGCAGCCTGCGGCCAGTACCGTTATTGACTACACCCTCCATAAGGTTTACCATCAGATATGCTGTGCGGTCCGAAACCGCTTCCTTGTGGCTGGCGGAGAAGTCGGCGAGAAGGTTGCCGTCGGCATCTTCGATGCGCGTAACGACCACCGGGCTGGAATAGACACCTTGGGAAGGGAACGCATTGTAGGCCGCAACCATCTCGTAAAGACTGATGTCAGCAGGTCCTACACACAGCGAATAGACTTCGTCGACATGGCTGTGAACACCCATCTTATGCATCATCTGGGCCATCGCCTGCGGGCCGAACTGCTTCATCAGGTAAGCCGATATGTTGTTCGAGGAATTGGTAAGACCCCACTTGAGGGTAACGGTCTTTCCAATGGTCGCCTCACGGTCGGTACTGCGGGGTGTCCAGGTCTTGTCTCCCGCAATGAACGACTGAGGCATATTGACCACTTTGTCGCAAGGAGTCATACCCTCCTGCATTGCAAGGGTATAGAGGAAAGGCTTGATAGTCGAGCCTACCTGGTGTTTGCCCTGGCGGACGTTGTCATATTTGAAATAGCGGTAGTTTGGTCCACCGACATAAGCCTTGACTTCGCCGGTGCCGGGCTCTATGGCTACCAGACCAGCCCTGAGGACAGATTTGTAGTAGCGTATGCTGTCATCGGGAGTCATCAGAGTATCGACATAGCCCTTGTCATTGTATGCGAAGACACGCATCTTGACTGGCTTGCTGAATTCGGCGTAGATATCTTTGTCACTCTTTCCGGCTTCGTGGCCCAGACGGTAGCGGTCGCTCCATCGGCGTGCTTGTTTCATCAGTTTGTCGATGGTGGCCCCTTCGGCGTCGGGAGGGAAGGGGGCATTGATCTGATAGCGCTTCTCTGCCCAGAACGCAGGCTGCAGATTGCCGCGCAGGTGCTCATTCACCGCCTCCTCGGCATACTTCTGCATACGCGAGTTGATGGTGGTATAGATGCGAAGACCGTCGCGGTCGAGGTTGTATTTGCTGCCGTCGGCCTTGAAGTTCTTGTTGAGCCAGCCGTAGAACGGATCCTCATTCCAGCGAAGAGTGTCGGCGGCGTACTCGTCCTTGTAGAGATACTGCGAAGGCTTGGGCTTCGAGGCGCTCATCTCGCGGCGTATCATATCGCGGAAGTAGGGGGCCAGGCCGGAATTGTGATCCTGGACCTGATAATTGAGCTTGATGGGCATGGCACAGCGGAGTTCGCACTCCTCCTGGCTGATGTATCCATTGCTGGCCATACGGGTGATGACGGTATTGCGGCGCTGAAGGCTCTTCTGGGGGTTGAGCACCGGGTTGTAGCGCGTAGGCTTGTTGACCATTCCGACCAGGGTGGCAGCCTCTTCTATTGTCAGGTCGATGGGAGCCTTGTTGAAGAACGTCTCCGATGCAGCCTTGATACCGTAGGCTCCGCTTCCGAAGAAGATGGAGTTGAGGTACATCGCCACAATCTCATCCTTGGTGTAGTTGCGCTCGAGCTTGATGGCCGTTATCCATTCCTTCATCTTTGTCCACACCATTGTGGTCGCATACTTGAAGAACTGTTCGTTGGACACATCGGTACGAGGGTAGAGGGTCTTTGCAAGCTGCTGGGTTATGGTGCTTCCACCTCCCTGGCTCGAATCGCGCGAGATGATGGTCTTGACCGCAACGCGTCCAAGACTCTGCCAGTCTATACCGCAATGGTGATAGAAACGCTCGTCCTCGGTGGCCACCGCTGCGTGTATGACGTGCTCGGAAATCTCCGAATACGGTACGTATGTGCGGTTTTCGATGTGGAAGGTGCTGAATACGACCCCGTCTTCGGAGATAAGCTGCGTGGCGAGCTTGTTGTTCGGATGCTCGAGTTCCTCAAACGAAGGGATAGGGGCGAAGGCCCACACGCAGGCAAGCAGAATGGCAAGGGCGGCGGGCGGTGCAATCAAAATGAACCAAAACCAAAAAATAAATTTTTTGCGGGTTTTCTCTTTCATATCGGGCGCAAAAATACTCATTTAATTTTGAATTTCTTGCCAATTGTCCGTTATCTTTGCAGTATGGATTTGTTTATTGTCGAGTCTCCGCACAAAGCCGGAGTCATTCAGGGATACCTGGACAAGGAAAAATACAAGGTAGTTTCTTCAAAAGGCCATATCCGCGACCTCGAGGAGCGCGATATGAGCATTGACATAGACAACAACTTCGCGCCACGCTACGTTGTTAGCCCCGACAAGAAGGCTCTCGTAAAGGAACTTTCACAGCTGGCCGCCAAGGCGGACACCGTCTGGCTCGCATCCGATCCCGACCGCGAGGGAGAAGCCATCGCGTGGCATCTCGCCGAGCAGCTGAAGCTCGACCCCGCCCGCACAAAACGCATCACCTATAACGACGTCACACGCAGCACCGTACTCGAGGCTCTCAATCATCCCAGGGCCATAGACATGAACCTGGTCAATGCCCAGCAGGCCCGCCGCGTGCTCGACAGGCTCGTCGGATTCGAACTCTCCCCCATCCTCTGGCGCAAGATCAAGCGCGGGCTTTCCGCAGGACGCGTCCAGTCGGCGACCCTCCGTCTTGTGGTCGACCGCGAAAGGGAGATAGCCGCATTTTCGCCCAAGGCCTATTACAAGGTGGACGGAAAGTTCAATATAAACGGGACCCGCGTCAATGGCAGCCTCAACACACATTTTGGCAGCCTTGACGAAGCCAGAAAGTTCCTGCAGGACAGCATAGGAGCACAATACCGCGTAAGCGATGTCCAGAAGGACCAGGGCAGCCGCTGCCCCGCTCCTCCGTTCACAACCTCCACGATGCAACAGGAGGCCGCACGCAAGATTCATATGTCCTCGAGCCGCACCATGAGCGTTGCCCAGAGGCTCTACGAGCGCGGTCTCATCACCTATATGCGTACTGACTCGACCAATCTCTCGGCCCTGGCCCTCGGAACGATCAAGCAGTTCGTGTGCGACAATTTCGGACCGGAGTATTCCCGTCCCCGCAACTTCAAGACCAAATCGCGCGGAGCGCAGGAAGCCCACGAAGCGATACGCCCTACCGACGTGCGCCGCACTTCGATCGAGGGTACGGCCGACGAGCAGAAGCTCTACGCCCTCGTATGGAAGAGGGCCGTCGCCTCGCAGATGGCCGAAGCCGGCGTGCTCAATACAACCCTTACGCTCGAAGGCAGCACCCGCAGCGAGAAATTCATCGTGAAATCGGTGCAGATCATCTTCGACGGATTCCTCAAGTTGTACTCCGAAAGCAAGGACGAGCCGTCGGACGATGAAGGAGACGATACCATCCTGCCCGACATAGCCGTCGGAACCGCAGCCGCCTGCCTCGGCATCACGGCGGAATGCAAGTATACCCAGGCCCCGTCGCGCTATTCCGAGCCCCAGCTCATCAAGAAGATGGAAGAGCTCGAGATCGGACGTCCTTCGACATATGCTCCGACCATCAGCACGCTCACCAAAGAACGCGGCTACATCATAACGGCCGACAAACCCGGTATGGAAGCCGTCGTAACCAACCTCAGCCTCAAAGGCTCGGCTATAACGGAAACGACAAAGACCGAAATTTTCGGCGCCGAAAAGCGCAAACTCGTCCCCAGCGAAGTCGGCACAATGGTCATCGACTACCTGTCCGGCAGTTTCAGTGACATCCTTGACTCCGACTTCACCGCCAAGGTGGAAGAGAGCTTCGATATCATCGCGGAAGGCAAACAGGAATGGACCGGGATGATAGCCGGATTCTACGCCCCCTTCCACGAAAAGGTCAACGCCGCTCTTGCCGACCGCGAGTATCACAAGGTCGAGCGCGAGATAGGCATCGACCCCGCCGACGGCAGGAAGATTATCGCCAAATTCGGCCCTTACGGCCCCTACGTGCAGAAGGGCGATCCTTCGGAAAAGATGTTCGCCAACCTTCCGTCCGACACTCTAATAGAAAATGTAACCCTCGAAGAGGCCCTCAAACTCTTTGCCCTGCCCCGTACGGTAGGTCAGCTGGAAGGCGTGGACATAATTGCCACCAAAGGCCGCTTCGGCCCGTATCTCAAATACGGAAACAAAAATGTTTCACTGCCCAAGGGAATCGATCCGCTCAAGGTTTCGCTTGAAGATTGCATCAAGGCCATCGAGAACGACGCTGCCAAGCCTGCTCCCGGAGAGCCCATAAGGGAATTCGCCAGCGGCATAAGCATACTCAACGGCCGCTACGGAGCCTATATCAAGGCTGATGGCAAGAATTACCGCATCCCGGCGGGCAAAAAGGCCGAATTGCTGAGCGAAGACGACTGCAAGTCCATCATCAGCGCCGCTCCCGCCACCGGCGCCAAACCCAGGAAATTCTATAGAAAAAAGAAATAGCAACTCACTATGGAAGCAAACAAGCACAAGATAGACAAACTTGACCGTGCCATCCTTTCGTTCCTCATCAAGGATGCACGAATGTCATTTCTGGAGATTGCCCGCTCCTGCGGTGTTTCCGGAGCCGCCATCCACCAGAGAGTCCGCAAACTCGAGGAAGACGGAATCATAAGCGGTTCCTCACTTATCGTGAAGCCTTCTGCGGTAGGCCTCAACGTTTGCGCGTTCGTCGGAATCAAACTTTCCGAGAACAACAAGTACCCCGAAGTCATCGCCGCCCTGAAGAAGATTCCCGAAATCGTGGAATGCCATTTCGTCACGGGTTCGTCAGCCCTGCTCATCAAGCTCTACTGCACGACCTATGACCACTTTATGGAAATAATCCTGAACACCATCCAGCGGATTCCGTACATCCAGAGCACCGATACGATGATATCGGTGGACAACGCCTTCGACCGCCCTGTCTGGGTTGGACAGGAGACGGACAAGGAGATAACCTGGAGAAAGTCTATCGAATAGTCGAAACCAGCAGACGCGCCAACTCGAGGTCTTCGGGCAGCGTGATTTTGATATTGTACCTCTCGCCCTCAACTACGGTGAGAGGTATATTGTTTTTCTGCGCTACCGAAGCATCGTCGGTGAAAGATGTGTCGTAGCCGCAGCGGTACGCCTGCTTGATAGCTTCGGAATGGAATACCTGAGGGGTCTGGACCGCGAGAAGGTTCGAGCGGTCCGGGGCGGCGGAGCCGTCCCTGGTGCGGAGGGTGTCGGTGACGCTCACGGCAGGGATGACGCCGGGATTTGTGCGGGAGCATTCCAGCATTGACGAAAGAAGGTCGGCGCTCACGAGCGGACGGACGCCGTCGTGTATCATCACAACCGCCCCGTCGGGAACTTTCTCAAGGGCGTTCTGAACGCTGTGAAAGCGGGTAAGGCCTCCGGCGACGATTGTCTGGGGGACATCCATATTGTTTTCGAGGCACATCTCCTTCCATTCGGGGATGAATTCGCGGGGAAGGACGACTATCACCTTCAGGCCGGGAATAGCCTGGGTGAAGCGGAGAATGGTCCTCTGCAGGACGGGCTGTCCGCACAGATCGAGGAACTGTTTGGGCACATCGCCGCCCATTCGGGTTCCGTGTCCGCCGGCCACAAAAATGGCGTAAACTTTTCTTTCGTTTGTTTGAAGCATCGGGGCAAAAGTAAACAAATTTTCTTATTTTTGTGGATATAACATTCATCCCGAACTATGGCATTTTCGTTTCTCAGCCAGGAACTGGCAATAGACCTGGGCACGGCCAACACGATCATCTACCAGAACGGCCAGATCGTTCTTGACGAGCCCAGCATAGTCGCAATAGACAAAAGCACAAACCGCTGCATCGCCATAGGCCAGCAGGCCAAGATGATGCACGGAAGAAACAATCCCGGCATACAGACCATCCGTCCTCTGCGCGACGGCGTGATCGCCGACTTCAACGCAGCCGAGATGATGATACGCGGCTTCATCAAGCAGGTGGGCCACAAGCACAGCCGTCTCTTCACCCCCAACCTCAAGGTGGTGATCGGCATCCCTTCGGGCAGTACCGAAGTCGAGATAAGGGCCGTGCGCGACTCCACCGAACACGCCGGAGGCCGTGACGTTTATCTCATCCACGAGCCTATGGCCGCTGCGCTTGGAATCGGACTCGATGTCCAGGCTCCGCGCGGCAATATGATAGTCGACATAGGCGGCGGCACCACCGAAATCGCCGTCATCTCGCTTGGAGGTCTAGTGCAGCAGGAAAGCATACGTACCGCGGGTGATGTCTTCACCGAGGACATCCAGCAGTACCTCAAGCAGCAGCATAACATCAAGGTGGGCGAAGTCACCGCAGAGAAGATAAAGATCGAAGTGGGCGCCGTCATAAGCGAACTTGACGAGAACGCTCCCGACCCCATCGTAGTGCGCGGACCCAACCTTATGACAGCCCATCCCGTCGAGGCTACGGTCACCTATCAGGAAATCGCCCATTGCCTTGACAAATCGATCGCCAAGATCGAGTCTTCCATAATGCACGTGCTCGAGATGACTCCTCCGGAGCTCTATTCCGACATAGTCGAGAGCGGCATCTGGCTCTCGGGCGGCGGCGCCCAGCTCAGAGGTCTCGCAAAGCGTCTCAGCGACAAGGTCAACATCAAGTTCACCGTGTCCGAAGACCCTCTCCACGCAGTTGCAAGAGGTACCTGCAAGGCCATT
Source organism: Candidatus Cryptobacteroides aphodequi (assembly GCA_018065265.1). Classification (GTDB taxonomy): domain Bacteria; phylum Bacteroidota; class Bacteroidia; order Bacteroidales; family UBA932; genus Cryptobacteroides; species Cryptobacteroides aphodequi. Next base: position 27,182 of record JAGHTP010000006.1, read on the forward strand.
GAGCACACGGATACCTACCATTTCCTTATGAGGTAGACCCGTATGTCCGAGCGTCCCACAAGGCACAGGATCCTATCTATTGCAGCAGTCTTCATAGTTTTGGAGATTGCTGCATTTTATTGTCTTGGATCGTCATCGGACATTCACAACGTGTGGTTGAACCGCGCATCGCACCGCAGCATCGCCTTTTTCTGGGGCGGAGGGCAGCGAATACGCGAATATGCCTCGCTCCGGAAACTCAACGACGCCCTTGCGAACGAGAATCTCGAACTGCTCGAAGCCCTTTCGGCCTACCGCGACAGCGTTTCCGGAGCCGGTCTCGCAAAAAGGGACAGGCAGTTCACCTACATACCAGCCAAGGTTGTAAAGCTGAGCCACAACAGCCAGCACAATTACATAATCCTGAATAAGGGAGAAGTGGACGGCATTGAGCCTATGGACGGCATCATCACGAGCAACGGAGCCGTGGGCATCGTCGATGCGGTCAGCGAGAATTACTGCTACGGAATGCTATTCACGAACACGGGGCTGAGTGTCAGCGCGAGGCTCGGACACAGCGGTGTGGTGGCTCCCCTCGTATGGGACGGACGCAGCCCCGGACAGGCTGTCCTGCAGGGGCTTCCGCTCACGGTCGAAGTCAGCGAAGCGGATACGGTGTTCACCAGCGGTCTCTCGGGAATCTTCCCTTCAGACATCCCCCTCGGCACGCCCACCCGCAAAAAGACTTCGTCCGGCGCCACCAACGATGCCGAAGTTCGTCTGTTCACCGATTTTTCATCGCTCGCCTATGTCTCGATAGTCAAGAATCTGGGCCGCGACGAAATAGAGACGCTTGAGAAGCGCGAAAAGGAGGCCGGGCGATGAATGCTCTCCTGTATCTTCTGCTCTGCATTGCACAATGCGTCATAGGCGTAAGCATCTTCCTTTCGCCTTACGTGATGCTCAACATACTGCCTTTGCTGATTCTGGCCATCCCGATGCGCCGTAGCACCATCCCCCTGATGATCATTGCCTTCGTCACGGGCTTCGCGGTCGATTTCTTCACCGACGGAGTACTGGGTCTCAGCAGCGCCGCCCTGCTCTGCACAGCTCTGCTGAAAAAGCCCATTATCGGGTTCTTCGACGGAGAGGAGGCTTCGCTCCGCAAGGACTTCACCCCCTTCGCCCGCTTTACCACAGGCAGAAGCGCCGTGTGCATCGCGGTGGGCTCGTTCATTTTCTTCTGCGTGTATGTCTGGCTGGACGGCGCCGCGATGCGCCCCGTTTGGTTCAATGCCGCGCGTATCTGCGCGAGCACGGCGGCAAGTACCCTGCTCGGAGTGGTCATCTACCGTTTTCTGCTCTTTAATTCCGACCAGAAATGGAAATAGGCCGGAGTACCAAGATCTTCATCGGCCTCGGCCTGGCCGCAGCCGTTCTGCTTGGCAAGCTGTTCTACATCCAGATTGTCGACGACCGCTACAAGGTCGATGCGCTGAACAACTCGATCGTCTACGAGACCATCTACCCTTCGCGCGGCATCATCTACGACCGAAACGGACAGGCTCTGGTGGACAATGTCATCACCTACGACATCCTTGTCACCCCGCGCGAGGTGCACGCTTTCGACACGCTTGCCCTGGCCAGGACTCTCGGCATCGAGGAGGACTATGTTCACGAAAAGATGGCCTGGTACCGCAAGTACCGCACACGCATAGGCTACCAGTCGCAGGTGTTCCTGAAACAGGTCGACGCTGAGACTTATCTGCGCTTCGCCGAAATCCAGTACCGTTTCCCGGGGTTCCGTGCCCAGATGCGCAATTCGCGCAACTATCCCTTCAATGCCGGAGGCAATCTGCTCGGTTACGTGAGCGAAGTTGACGCTCCTTTCCTCAAAAAGCATCCCGAGTACCGCACCGGCGATTTCGTGGGCCGTACAGGTTTCGAAGCTGCGCGCGAAGAAGAGCTGCGCGGCGAGAAGGGCTATCACATCTACCTTCGCGACTCGCGCAACCGCGTGCTGAAAAGCTTCCGCGACGGGGCTGAGGACAAGATGGCCGTGCCGGGAAAGGATATCACGACGACCATCGACGCGCATCTCCAGCAATACGGCCAGGGGCTGATGCGCCGCAAGAAAGGCAGCCTCATAGCCATAGAGCCTTCGACAGGCGAGATTCTTTCGCTCATCTCCAGCCCGGGCATCGACGTGGATGTGCTCGCCGACATCGGGCATTACTGGGACTCGCTGGCCGCCGACCCCGGGAAGCCGATGTTCAACAGGGCTGTTCAGGCCTCATATCCTCCCGGTTCGGTATTCAAGCTCGTCAACGGGCTGATCGGGCTGCAGGAAGGCGTGCTGAAGGAGAACTACAAATATCCCTGCGACCACGGCTACTGGTATACTCCCACCAAGAAACTCGGCTGCCACGACCACAAATCGCCCATCAACCTCATCGAGGCGGTGAAGATGTCGTGCAACGCATACTTCTGCTTCGTGCTGAAGAACATAATCGAGAACAACAAGTACTCCGGCGTTGAGGAGGCCTTCTCCGTCTGGGAGGACTATGTGCGGAGCTTCGGCTTCGGTGCTCCGCTGGACAGCGAGGTACCGCACGAACTCGGAGGCACCATTCCTGCAGCAGAGCGCTACAACCGCATCTACGGCAAAGGGCACTGGCGCGCCTCGAGCGTGATTTCGCTCTCAATAGGCCAGGGCGAGATAGGTGTCACGCCGCTCCAGATCGCGAACCTCGGCGCCATTCTCGCAAACCGCGGCTGGTACATCCCTCCGCACATCATCAAAGATGACACTCCGCGCGAGGCCAGACATACTCTGATCGACCCGAAGAACTTCGACCCCATTGTCGAGGGAATGTGGCAGGCTGTCAACAGTGCGCCAGGCACAGGCGGTACGGCTACGCTGGCCGCGATTCCGGGGCTGGACGTGTGCGGCAAGACCGGCACCGCCGAGAACCCGCACGGCGCCGACCACTCGGTTTTCATCTGCTTCGCCCCGCGCGAGAACCCGCAGATAGCTGTCGCCTGCTATGTCGAGAATGCCGGATTCGGAGCGAGCTGGGCCTGCCCTATCGCTTCGCTGATGGTCGAGAAGTACCTCTGCGGCGAGATACGCCCTTCGCGCAAATGGCTTGAGCGCTATGTGACCGACGCGGACCTGATGAACGTTCCTTACGAAAAGAAGAAGCGGCAATGACAGGCAGATTTGACCAGAGGGCATTGGGACGGAGGATCGACTGGAAACTGATCTTCTGCTGGATTGCGCTTGTCGCGGTGGGCATCCTGTCCATCTATTCGACCATACACAACTCCGGAGTCGGCATCCTCGACCCGGACGGACGCAGCGGTAAGCAGTTCATCTGGTTCTGTGCGGCGCTCGTTGTGGGATATGTGGTGATATTCGTTCTGAAGCCGCACATCTGGGAGGTTCTTTCGCTGCCGGGCTATCTGGCCGTGCTGGTGCTGCTTGTCGCGGTGATTGTGTTCGGAGTCACGGTGAACGGTTCGCGTTCGTGGTTCGAACTCGGGCCGCTGCGCTTCCAGCCTGCGGAGATTTCGAAACTCACGACGGCGCTTCTCGTGGCGCACCTTCTGCGCGGTTCCGGAATGAAGATGTCGCGCCGGCACGACATTCTGCTGCTTCTCGGTGTCATCGGCCTGCCTATGGCCATCATCCTCTGCGAGGGTGAAACGGGAAGCGTGCTGGTTTATCTCGGTCTGTTGTTCGTGCTTTACCGCGAGGGCCTGTCAGGATGGTGGATCGTTCTTATCGCGGCCTGCATCGTGCTGTTCATAATTACCATAAAATACCCGCTCTGGGTGTCGTTCCTTGTGCTGGCCGTGATGCTCGGTGCCTACGCCCTGCTTGTGCTGCGCTCTTCGCGTGGAAGCAGCAACCGGACGGCCACGCGACGCGACCTGCGCATTATGGTTGCCCTGCTGGCGGTGGCTGGAACGATATTCATCTTCTCGACGAACTTCGTGTTCAGCAGGGTTCTCAAGCCTTATCAGAAAGAAAGGATAGAGGTGCTGCTCGGGATGACCCAGGACATACGCGGTGCCGGATACAATGTGCACCAGTCGATGATTGCCATCGGTTCCGGAGGCTTCGCGGGCAAGGGATACCTCAAGGGAACGCAGACTACCTATGGCTTCGTGCCGGAACAGAGCACCGACTTCATCTTCTGCACAATCGGCGAAGAAGGCGGGTTCCTCGGATGCCTGGCGGTGATTCTGCTCTACGTCTTCCTGATCGCGAGGGTCATACGCGACGCCGAGCAGTGCCGCGAACCGTTCACCCGGGTATACGGCTACTGCTTCGCCTCCTGCGTCTTTATGCATCTGATAATCAATGTGGGAATGACCATAGGGCTGATGCCCGTCATAGGCATCCCACTGCCCTTCGTATCGTACGGTGGCTCATCGCTGATGTCGTTCAGCCTGATGCTTTTCATTTTTTTAGCCCTCTACGCGCAAGAGAAAAAGTATTTTTAACTATCTTTGCTCCGCAAGCCTTGGTGGTGGAATGGTAGACACGAGGGACTTAAAATCCCTTGGGCAGAAATGCCTGTATGGGTTCGAGTCCCATCCGAGGCACAGGGCAGCCGGCGTTTTGTCGGCTGCCTTTTATTTTTCGGGTATTTAAGGCTCACGCGCAAAATCCTGTGTCTCTCACCTGAGGCAGTGCGCTTCATTGAGTTCCACAATTGACCGCATTCTTCCGGGTCGTGCACTTCGCATTTGCATTTCGTTTCCAGTTTTCTTCCATGCTGCGCCAAAGCGAAATCACCTCCTCCCGAAATGTGCCATACAACGCAGTCTGTGAGCGAGGTGTCGGTTCGGAGCCTACACCTCCATCGGCAATGTGCCCTGCAGAGCCTCGCGAAGGGGGTTGGCTTTCAAGGTGATTTCAAGATGGACGAACTCGGACAATGAAGCGACGCGAGGAAAGCCGTACCCGGGAGTTTCCCGCAGCGGCGCTTCATAGCGGACGCGTTTGCTTATGCGCGGCCGCGCATCAGGGATCTTCTAGTGGACGGTGTGAAAAAGGGCCTGTTCTCACACAAAGTTTTACGACTTTGAGGCCATTTTCCGTAAAACTCGGGGTTGTGGGAGCGGAGTTTTACGACTTTCGGCCTGTTTTCCGTAAAACTCGGGGTTGTGGGAGTTGAAGTGGCACCATCGCCGCGCGGCAAGTAAGCGCGGCGATTACAGGCGCGACTGCGGGTGGCTCTGGGAAACGGCCATCCTCGCCGCGCCTGTTGCCCCGCTAGCCGGGACCTTCCTAGAAAAAGACCTGGATCAAGGAAGGTAGTATAGCGAGGTGCGAACAAATCATACATCTCTCGCATTGAAAAGGGGCAGATTGAACCCGGAGCAAGCACATTTCTGAGAATAATTGACGCGCTTGGATTACGGTTCGAGATAGTCAAGCCTATGACCTATGCCTTATATCAAAGTCACGTTTCCGGTTATCTGTCCGACGCGGAACCTCCCAAGTACGGCCGTGGACGGGACAAGGACTAGTCCACTTCTCCTTCGCAGACGGCGGGACCGGAGATGGGAGCGTGGCCGGGGGAGGAGAGGCTGACGACCTTGCATTCGCCAAGGTGGGAGAGGATGCTGGCGGAATATATTTCGCCGGCAATTTCAAGGGTGTACTCTGTGGAGTGGAAGGGTTTGACGCCCACCAGGTCGGCGAAGGCAACGGCACAAATGGCCGCACCGGCAATGGAGCTCGCAGATAAAGTGCCATCGGTTGCACGGGCGTTCGCGACAAAACGAGGGTTCGCAGGAAGAGTACCGGCGGGCGAATCCGCCTCTGTAACGGAGACCGAGGCTTCAGCCTGACTCGAGACCTGGGAGCCAAGCCCGGAGGCCGGAGTGCCACGGCCCGAAGCATCTATGAAGCCGAGGCGGAAATCGGCCACATCCGACTTGTCGAGCACACCTATGCCGTCAACCCCGTGAACGAGGCAGAGCTCGTGCACGCTGCGCGCCTTGCGGAAGCGCGGCACTTCAACATCGCGTCCGTCCACAAGAAGGAAGGACCTGCCTTCCTCGGAATATCTGTACATCCGTATCATACCGCTTGCAAAAATAGCAAATCCCGAAGACGTTTTTTCTTTATTGTGCGCATTAGCAAGGATTTCTTACACGGAAATGCATTTTTACATATACAACAGGTTCCCCAGATAGTCGCAACCGACGGCACCAGGACAGAGAGTCTGCCCCTTCCTATCGGGGGAATTATTTCCGATTTGGACGGAGATGCCCTGTCCGCGGCAAATCTGCAGATCGAAGAAATCGTCCGAAGCAGCGGCTGCGCATTCGCCTCGCCCTTCATCACGCTCGGTTTTATGGCTCTGCCCGTAATCCCCGAATTGAAACTTACCGACAAAGGTCTTTTTGACGGCAACAGTTTCAGTTTTATCGACTGAGCGGGATTTTTTCTATCTTTGCGCGGACTTTAAAAAGATTATGAACCATAGCAGAATAGCATTGCTTCTTGGCGCAGCCGTCCTGATGGCGGCCTGCAATAATGCGGCTCCGCTCTACAGGATAAAGATATCCGCTGCAGCGGAGAATCCCACCGGCACGCCCGCAAAACCGGCAGCCGTCAAAAACGCCACCAAAACGGTGCTCGAAGAAGACCTCTCGGTCTCTTTCACGAGCAGCGACCGCATAGCCGTTTTCAGCGAGAACGGCCTTGCCAACCCCTTCACCGTTTCAACGCTTTACGAAGACGGCAGTGCCGACTTCAGCGGGACTGTCGATTACGAGGACGACAGCTACATCGCAATGTACCCCTACCAGACAGGAAGCTCCGCCCTTGTATCAACGGGAGAGGTTCTTGTAAAGATCCCTGCGGTCCAAACGGCCGTTGCCGGCAGTTTCGACCCGGAGGCAGGCATAAGCATCGGGCGCACTGTGAACACCAATGGCAATATCCATTCGCTTGAGTTGAAGAACGTCTGCGCCCTGCTGAAATTCTCGGTACCCGTCGGTGAGAGCTATTCCGTGGCGGAGCTGATTACCGGGGATGACGTCTATTTGAGCGGTGATCTGGTTTTCCTGGCAAACGAAGATCCCGTCAACACCTATGTCGTTGACTTCGAGAGCTCGGACGTGCAGCTTTGCGGAACGATCGAAGGCGGCAACTGGTACTACATAGCCATCAACCCCGTTACTTTTGAACACGGCTTCGCCCTGCATCTGTACGAAAAGGAATCCGATGTAGAGAGCGGCCGCTACGCAACCGTAAAATCGACAAATGCTTCAGTCTCGCTGAAACGCAGCGAGATACTGAATCTCGGTATAATAGGAACTGATGCCGGTGCAGGCTTCGAGCCCGTTGCCGGCGAAACAATATTCGAATGGTAAGGGCTATGAAGACAAGATTGCACATTTTCGCATTGATTCCGGCCCTTCTGCTGGCCGGATGCGCAGAGGAGCCCTTCACCGCGCCTGCACCCGAAGAACTCGCAGCGGCCGAAAACGAAATCACCTTCCTTGTTCAGCGCGAGCCCGACTGCGTTTCACGCGCAGTGCTCGGCAGTGATCTCGGAATCAGTTTCCAGGCCGGAGACAAGATTTCCATCTTCGATGGAGATGGCATAAATACCGAATTCACCCAATACGGCAGCATAGCCGAAGACGGCTCGACAAGTTTCCGCGGACGCGTGAAATTCACGACCTCTTCGTATCTGGCCCTCTACCCGTACACCCCCGGGGTGGAGACGGATGGAACGATGGTCGGCATTCCGGACACCGACCGGACGAAACGCATATACATCCCTTCGGAGCAGAAGGCCGTGGCGGGCAGTTTCGACCCCAAGGCATTCATCAGCGTAGCGAAGTCGGTTAAAACAGGACAGAACACCCACAAACTCACGTTCCACACAGCCTGTGCGCTCGTGAAATTCACAATCCCCGAAGAGGCGGGAGACTTTGTTTTCGAAAAGGCCGTACTGAAAACCGTCACTTCCGGACTGCTCGCCGGAGGAATCGGAGTCGACAAGGACGGTATCCGTACGTGGCTGGGAACCGGCTCCGGTTCGATCACACTTACAGGCGCAATCAAGGCCGGGCAGAGTTACTACATCTGTACCGATCCCCGCACCGTCGAGGGCCTGAGCCTGTCGCTGTACCACTATTCAAGCGACGAGACTCCTTTCGTCGTCAAGGAAACCGAGGCAACGCGCGAAGTGACTCTTGTCAGGAATAAAGTGCTCGACCTCGGCGAAATCGAGCTCGGCACTCTGCCCGAAAAGACTGCCGGCTGGTATGGCAGCGGCACAGCGGCAGACCCCTATCAGATAAGCACGCTTGACGATCTGAAACTCTTCCTGAACCGCCTGAGCGATGACTCCAATTACAGAAGCCTCTGCTTCAGACTTTCTGATGATATCGACTGCCAGGGCGACTCCCTGCAGGTTCACAACTCCCAGCCCGAATTCTGCGGAACACTCGATGGCAACGGACACTGCATCAGCAATTATCTGCTCACAAAACACGTGGAAATCTACCAGGGCATCAAATACTTCTATTCCCTGATATATCGCGCCTACGGAGCCACCTTCAAGAACCTTGTGCTCCGTCCGGCAGATGATATGTATTTCAAGTGGGGGGACAGACTCAGAGTCAGTTTCCTGGTAGGCACTGCCGACGAGCACAGTTCCGGCCGCGCCACAACCTTCGACAACTGCCGTATCGAAGGGGATATCCGCATCGGGTTCGCGCCGAACACCGGGTCGGAACTGAACTTCGGAGGACTTGTAGCAATGAACGAAGCGGACAATCTGGTTTTGAAAAACAGTGTCAACAAAGCCAACATTGTGTTTAATGAATTCCGCTGCGACGATGAGGAGCAGTGGGACAACATCTATGACGACTGGACAGTTTACTTCCACGCTAATGCCACCTGCCATATCGGAGGATTCATCGGATGGATGTACTGCGGCGGAAAGGCATCGACAACCACAATCGACCGCTGCCGGAACAACGGAAACATCACATTCTCGGTCGACAATGCCGAAGGCAGTGTCATCTGCCTCGGCGGATTCATAGGCCAGGGCGATTATGCCTTCATCTTCCCCAGCACACTTTTCGTAACCAATTGCGTGAATGCCGGAAACTTAACCATCTGGCAGGGCAATGCCGGCAGTTCGGCCTATGCAGCAGGGTTCGTTGCGGTCGACAAGATCAATGGCCACGAGACCGTCGAAGGCGGCGGAAGCCACTATGCGGGCTACACTACCGTTCCCGAACCGCACTTCTACAACAACCTCAACAAGGGTGACATCACAGTGCGTGGCAACGATGCACACGCTGCGGGATTCGTGTTCCTCGACAGGGCCGGCTGCAAATTCGCCATCTGTGTGAACACCGGCAAGATAAGCGCCGTCAACTCGAACGGCAAGGCGCCTTACAAGGCCGCAATTTCAAGCGGATATGGCGAATGCCGCTGGTGCTGGTGGCTTGAAGCAGACCGCGACCATCCGGAACTGTCCTGCACCCTCAACGGTTCGGCGACAAACTGCTACTGCTACCCGACTCTTGGCCAGGATACTCCCAACAACAGAAGACGCGGTGTAAATTCAAGCGGCGGACAGGACATTGTTCTTGACCAGACCAATTCGCACTGGACACACCAGCAGTGGCTTGACAACACAGTTCCCTGGACCGGCACCAGCAAGGCTGACGGTTCAATGAAGAGTCTGGATCTGGATTTCTAAACTGACGCCTCGTCCTAAAGGCGGGGCTTCATCTTTCATTGTGCATTCCGGGCTACTTCTCGTTTCGCTCTGCGCACAAGCAGCCAGAAGATGAGGCCGTCAAGCGCGAGCGAGCCAAGCGCAAGCCAGGGCACGGCGGTGACGGGCATACGGAAACCTATCTTGTCGATGCAGATATAGGTCACGCACACCGCGGTCATGAATGCGGCGGGAATGAGGGTCATAATGACACCTTTGCGCTTGCCCTTCTGCAGGAAGAATTCCACGGTTGTCCACAGAACGAAGCAGGCGAGAGCCTGGTTTGCGAAGCCGAAATAGCGCCAGATGATATTGAACCCGTTCTCGTCGGCAATGCTGAACCAGAGCAGCAGCGAAGCGGCCACAAACAGCGGCACGGCAATCAGAAGCCTTTTCTTGTATCCGGACTGATTCAGATGCAGGAAGTCGGAGATGATGAGCCTGGCGCTTCGGAAGGCGGTATCGCCGCTGGTGATGGGCGCAGCAACGACTCCGAGCACGGCCAGAATACCTCCGAGCACTCCGAGCCAGGCGCGCGAGACACTCGTCACCACCTCGGGAGCCTGCGAACCGGTAGCACCCACCGCGGCCTGTCCGCCGTCAAAGAAGAAGTAGGACGACACGGCCGCCCAGATCAGGGCCACTATGCCTTCGGTTATCATCGCTCCGTAGAATATGGGCCGTCCCATCGACTCGCTCTTCACACAGCGGGCCATAATAGGGCTCTGAGTAGCGTGGAAACCGCTTATCGCGCCACAGGCAACCGTAATGAACAGGCAGGGGAAGATGGGCTGACCCTGGACTCCGACCGACGGGCCGCGATTGGCAAGACCGTCCCAGAACTCCGGAATCGAAGGCCATTTCGCAAAGAGGCAGACACACAGCCCTGCGGCCATAAACAGCAGCGCGGCGGCAAAGATGGGATAAATACGCCCTATCACCTTGTCGACAGGCAGCAGCGTCGCGACTATGTAATAGGCGAAGATGATGAACACCCAGGCCATTGTTGAAGCCTTGTCGCTTCCGGCAAAGCCGGCGATGTCACCGAGTATCAGGGCAGGGCTGTAAACGAACACCGTCCCCACAAGCAGCAGGAGCACGAGCGAGAACACAAGCATCACACGGCGCGGAATGGGTCCGAGATAGTGTCCGACCAGGTTAGGTACTCCGAGTCCGCTGCTTCGTATCGAAATCATTCCGCACAGATAATCGTGCACCGCTCCGGCGAATATGCTTCCGAACACTATCCACAGATAGCAGGCAGGGCCGAACTTGGCACCCATTATCGCTCCGAAGATAGGGCCCGTTCCGGCGATATTCAGGAACTGGACCATATAGACCTTCCAGGCCGGCATAGGCACGAAGTCAACGCCGTCAGCATTGGCGATGGCCGGTGTCTGACGAGCCGGATCGGGCCCGAAGATGCGGTCTACGATCCTTCCGTATACGAAATAGCCCACTATCAGGGCAATCAGACAGATGATGAACGAATACATATTCTAATTCTTTAGGTAAAATCACGGCAAATTTAATCAAAATGCACGATAACGGACAGATGGCCCACAGGGAAGTTTTACTCTCCGGGAGAGGCGTATTATCGTAGATTTTGTGTAAGTTTGTCATAATTATGCCGTGCGAAACGAAACAGGGACTGATTTCAGTCATAATCTGCACATACAACCGAGGCGAGTACATCTACAGCGTGCTTGAGAGCCTTGCAAAGAACGACTTCCCCACCGACAGGTACGAAATCGTCCTTGACAAAACCGCTTATGTTCGATAAAAATACATATATCCTCCGGCGCAGGGCTCTTCTCGAAGCCCTGAAGGGTGAAAAGGGTGTAGCCGTTTTCTTCGGCAACACCGAATCGCCTGCACAATACGCCGACAACTGCTACAAATGGCGCCAGGACAGCACCTGGCTTTACTATTTCGGAATAGACGAACCGCGCCTCGCCGCCACTATCGACCTTGAATCAGGGCAGGAGACGCTCTATGGCGACGACTGCTCGCTTGACGACATCATCTGGAACGGCCCGACGCCTTCGACCGCCGACCTCGCCGCTCTGGCGGGAATCGCCCACAGCGCTCCCTACGATGCCATCGGGCCCGCCACCCGCGGACGCAAGCTGCATTTCGTGCCCGCATCGCGCCCCGACAACGCTCTGCGCATCGCGGCTCTCACAGGGCTCGCCCCTGCCGCAATCCTGCATCAGGACAAGAACGGCGCTCCAGCCGCTTCACTCCCTCTGGTCAAGGCCATAGCCGCGCAGAGGCTTATTAAGAGCGAGGAGGAAATCGCTCTGCTGGACGAGGCCTGCGTGCTCGGACAGCAGATGCACACCATCGCACGCAAGGGCGTGAAGACCGGCACCATCGAACAGCAGATCGTAGGCGATATGGAAGGCTTCGCGCTGGCCAAGGGCTGGGGCGTTTCGTTCCCCACCATCCTCACCCAGCACGGTGAGATATTCCACTGCCACAGCCACGCACAGGCCATCGAGCCCGGCAAACTCGTGCTTATCGACGCGGGCCTCGAGTCGAACGAGCACTACGCCTCCGACTTCACCCGCACCTACCCGGCCAGCGGCAGGTACACGCAGAAGCAGAGGGATATCTGCCAGCTCGTGTGCGACTGCAACAACCTGGCGTTCAGCCTTACCGCTCCTGGCGTAGCATACCGCGACGTGCACATCGCCACGGTGACGCATATGCTCGGCGGTCTCAAGGAACTCGGCCTCGTGTGCGGAGACCCCGCCGAAATGGCTGCAGAAGGCCTCGGAGGCCTGTTCATGCCTCACGGACTCGGCCACAATATGGGTCTTGACGTGCACGACTGCGAAGACCTGGGCGAGAACATCCTCGGCTACGATGACGACCAGCGCCGAAGCTCACAGCTCGGCCTCGGAAGCCTGCGGATGGCGCGCCGTCTCAAACCGGGCAATGTGATTACAGACGAGCCGGGAATCTACTTCATCCCAGCGCTCATCGAGCAGTGGAAGGCTTCCGGAATGGGTGCCGGACAGATATGCTACGACAAACTTGAATCTTATTACGACTTCGGCGGAATACGCATCGAGGACGACGTTCTTGTAACCGAATCCGGTGCGCGCAGGCTGGGTGGCGAAAGGCTTCCGGCCAGCCCCGACGAAATAGAAAACGCAATGTCAAACGAATAATATGGGACTATTGGATGGAAAAGTCGCCCTCATCACGGGCGCAGCGAGAGGCATAGGCAAGGCAATTGCCCTGCGTTTCGCGCAGGAAGGCGCAGATATCGCCTTCACCGACCTGGTAATCAATGAGGTGGCAGAGCAGACCGTCGCCGAGATCGAGGCCTTCGGGCACAAGGTCAAGGCCTACGCTTCGAACGCCGCCAGCTTCGAAGAGTCGCACCGCGTCGTGGACGAGGTGATGCAGGACTTTGGCCGCATAGACATACTCGTCAACAATGCCGGCATCACAAAGGACGGCCTTCTGATGCGTATGGATGAGGCCCAGTGGGACGCCGTGATCAATGTCAACCTCAAATCGGCATTCAACTTCACACACGCAGTAACGCCAGTTATGGCGCGCCAGAGGGGCGGAAGCATCATCTCGATGGCTTCGGTAGTTGGCGTGGCCGGCAATGCGGGCCAGTGCAACTACTCGGCCTCGAAGGCGGGTATGATTGCCCTGAGCAAGTCCGTGGCCAAGGAAATGGGGTCGCGCGGCATAAGGGCGAACTGCATCGCTCCCGGCTTCATCATCACCGATATGACAGCCAAGATGAGCGAAGAGGCCCGCAAGGAATGGGAAAAGAGCATCCCTCTGCGCCGCGGAGGCACCCCCGACGAGGTGGCCAAGGTGGCCCTGTTCCTCGCCAGCGACCTCTCGTCGTATGTGAGCGGACAGGTTATCCACTGCTGCGGCGGAATGTCGTATTAGAGGATGTCGCGAAACCTGCTTGAACTTGATTTGACTTCGTATCTTCGGTCTGCCGCCGACCTGGCGCTGCCGAGGGTATGCGTGGTATGCGGAAGGACGCTGAACCTTGGCGAGAGGCACATCTGCCTCTGCTGCGGAGCGGACCTTCCGCTAACGCATTTCTCGCGCCTGAGTCACAACCCGATGGCCCTGGCCTATAACGCCGCGATTGCCGCTGACGCAACGCAAGAAGACAGCGTGACCGAGCGAGAAAACGTGGCCGGCAAGCGCGAGGACAGTATGGCCGTGCGAGAAGACGATGCCGGCGGCAGATCATCCGGCTGGGAGCCGTTCCAGTACGCCACGGCCCTCTACCACTATGTCGGCGATTATTCGAAGATAAGCCGCGCCCTCAAATACAGGCACGACTTCGGCGCAGGGCGTCATTTTGCGCGTATGCTGGGCCGCGAGCTGGCCGCATCAAACCTCTTTGCCGACGTCGACCTTGTGACCTGCGTGCCGCTACACTTCACGCGCCGTCTTTCGCGCGGGCACAATCAGGCCGAAGTGATAGCTAAGGAAGTGTGGCGGGAGATGCGGCGCGGCGGCACCAGAGCGAGCGGAGACGGCCGTGCCGCCAAAGGAAGCTGCGAGGACGTTTCCGAACCGTTGCGCCAGAGTCCGGACAACGGCCTGCTGTTCGACCCGAGGCTTCTCTCCAGGGTGCGTCGGACCGCTTCGCAGGCCAGGCTCTCGCCTGGAGCCAAGGCTCGGAATGTGCGCGGAGCATTCAGGGTGCGTCCTTCGGCATTGTGGCAGGATAAAAAGAGGATGTGCCACGAACTGCGGCACATCCTGGTTCTTGATGACGTTTTCACTACCGGCAGCACCCTTGCCGCCTGTCACGACGCCCTTCGCGAAGTGCTTGGCCCGGAGGTAAGGATCTCCGTCGCAACGCTGGCCTTCGCGGGCGGGGAAAACACTATTTGAGTTTCTTCCAGTAAACCTTTTCGCCTATTCCAAGCACGGTGCCCTTCAACATCAGAGAGCCGTCGGGAGTAAAGCAGATGGTCACATTGGCCTTGATTCCGCGATTGGGGTCGTAGACCTTGGCGCCGTCCCAGACCTTCTTCTCGGCGTTGTACTTGAGCCCGTCGATGATGACCATAGTCTCGGTCTTCTGGCTGCGGAGCGACTTGTCGGGATTGTGCACGTCAAGCCAGGGCTGGCCGGTCTTGGGGTCGATGGGCTGCTCGAGCCAGAACATCTGGCAGCGGTATGTGCCGTCGGCGTTCTTGGTGAAGCGGCATTTCGCGTCATTGCCAGGATCGGGAATGAGGTACTCTCCCAGAATGGAATCGGGGTTGTCGTTGAGCTTGTTCTGGGCTGCGGCAGGCACCATAAGTGCAAGAGCCGCAAGGAGAACCAGTAACTTTTTCATAAGCGCTAATATGTGATCTGGTTCGGTTCGCTGGGGATGATGAGGGCGGCGATAATGTATGCAAGAAGGCCGCAGAAGGGTAAGAAGAGTGCGATTATCCACAGGATACGGACGATTGTCACGTCAATGTCGAAGTACTCGGCGAGGCCGCCGCAAACACCGCAGATTTTCTTGTTGGTGCTGGAACGATAGAGTTTTTTTGCCATTTCTTTATTCTGTTTTACTACTGATGAAATGAATTATTGTTAAAGGTAAAAATAATCCTCGAAATAATTGTTATCACTTTGCCTCGCCGGGTCTGGCTGTCTTTGCGAGATCTCCCAGAGGGAGTACACTTGCCGCGGAGATTAATGCGCCGGTCCAATAGTTTAGTACTCGAGAATAAGAGGCTCTTTGCTATGATATTCAATATACTGTACTTTATTTCTCCAATGTATCACGTCAAGATATCCCTCTCCCCAAAATCCAGAAGATAAGTTATATCGGTCTATATAATACACAAAAGGGAGTTGATTCGACAACATCCATGAGTATGAATTCGCGCTATATTTTGAAAAAATGCTTAAAGCAATCCGTCTCATAGGCTTTCCTTTAATCAAGAATTCCAGTTCAGTTGGATCTCGACCGATTAAGCATCTTAATGGAACAGTTTTATTATCGATTGTCCATTGGGAATCAATATTGAAATGGTCATAATAATAATCAAGAAGATTAATAGGCGTTCGTTTCTCATATCCCACCCAATTTAAAGAATCCAATAGAGAAAACCCTTGCAGGGAATGAATCTCGTTAAAAATCCCCCAATAAAATATCTTGAAGCCGTCATCTTCTGAATGGGAAGCAAGCCACCCGGTGCCAACGTGGTCAAAAGAGTCGGTAATGTTCATAGGAAAGGTATGAAACCGAATGTCATCGAAGGTGCATAAACAAATAAAGACCCCATCTTCAATGTCCCACGCATATGCTTTTATTGGAATCTCTAATAAGGGGAAGTGGCGCACGAACAACTTTGATGAGAAAGAAATACGTTGTGTGTCAATGTAGTCGATCCATCCCGTCTGTTTTTCAGGAACGCCAAGTATTTCGATTATATCTGAAATGCTTTTTTTAAACAAATCATTAAACCTGAGAGTTGAATTCGTTACAACCCAATAGTCGTGCTCCCCCAAAATTGTGGAAAGGTCTTCCTTTTCAACGACACATAATGGATGTTGTTCATACGAGGCACAGGACAATAATATGTGAGCAGTAACAATTAACAACAAAAAAGACAATCTGTTCATTATTTCAATTTTTTTGTGCGTTGTATTTGTCAATATAATATACACCGGGTTTATGAACATCGGGGACACATAATACAGCCGAAATATCTTCAGGAGTTACAACGCCTAGGCCAGATCCTTCTGCCATAACCGTTCCCTCAAACCCCTCTTGTGGCATCGAATAAGTATGTTCCGCTGTCGTTACCGTTTCGTATCGATCTTTCAATCCAATCATATGCCCAAATTCATGTACAACTGTAACTGAAGTGCCCATAAACTTAAGAGGCTGTCCTATAGTTGTTTATGGAGGTTTAAGAATTTTGTCGTGTATGTAAATTTGGAGCCTCTACTTCGGCATCTTTGCTTTAGTAGACGTTACAGTAGCTTGTACATAGTCGACAGGCATCTGGTAAACCTGTAAAAGACCGTCTCGGTCATCGCTCGAACGGTCAGCCGTATGTAGTGATGACGGAGTAAGCCGCATAATTACCGGTTACGACCTCATCGCGCGACCTGTGGTCTTGAGAGCATCTTTGTCGAGCTTGCCGTCTTCGAGAACGCAGTAGCCGTTGATGAATACCTTTTCGATGCCAAAGCTCTTGCCGCAATCGGGCGTGCCGTCCTTGAGCGCATCTTCATTGAACACGGTGAAATCGGCGTAATATCCGGGCTTTACATATCCTCTTTCTTTGATGGAGAAACGGTCTGCCACCGCTCCGGTCATCTTGCGTATGGTGCGGGGCATCGTGTCGCCCGTTCCGAGCAGGGAGCAGCGCAGGAATTTCGGGAAGCAATCATATATGGCAGGATTCTGCACACCGTGGTCCTCCACCCAGGCGTCGGTCATATACAGGCAGGTA
>JAGHTP010000071.1 GCA_018065265.1 Candidatus Cryptobacteroides aphodequi
CGAGCGTAACGGCCGCCCGCAGATTGCCTGATATTCCCCAGGCTCACAGACCCATTTACCGGCCTCGCAAAAGGCCGGTTTTTTTGTCACCTGCAAAACAGTGCGTTCAGTTCCCCGTTTTGGTACCTTCCTTAATCCGGGTCTTTTTCCAGGAAGGTCCCCCTCTTGGAATCACCACCTTCCTTGATTTGAGCCTTTTTCAAGGAAGGTCTCCCTCCGAAACTTACCACCTTCCTTGATTTAAGCCTTTTTCCAGGAAGGTCCCCTCCGAAACCTGCCACCTTCCTTGATTTCAGCCTTTTTCAAGGATGGTCCCGACCGGGCAACAGGCGCGGCGAGGAGGGCCGTTGCCCAGAGCCACCCGCAGCCGCGCCTGTAACTGCCACGCCTCGTTGTTGCGCGGCGGTGGTGCCATTTCAACTCTAACAACCCCGAGTTTTACGGAAAATAGGCCGAAAGTCGTAAAACTCCGCTCTAACAACCCCGAGTTCTACGAAAAACAGGCCGAAAGTCGTAAAACTCCGCTCTTCAACCCCGAGTTTTACGGAAAATGGCCTCAAAGTCGTAAAACTTTGTGTGAGAACAGGCCCTTTTTCACACCGTCCACTAGAAGATCCCTGGTGCGCGGCCGCAGGCTCGCTCATGCTTCGCGACGCGGGTCTCTCGGCATCGCCGGTGGCATCTCTCCACGCTCCACGCGCTCCGGCATCCCGCCACCTCTCAAAAAGCATCGCATTGCAAAACATATTTTTGCTGGTAATCCCGGTTTTTTCATTCCAGCCATTTGAGCCTGACCGCGACGGTGCTGTCTATTATGCCGTCGCGAAGCAGGTCGTCCGCCGTGAAAGCGGGGTGATACTTCCTGTACAGGCAGATGCTGCGTGCAAGTGAGTACGACCTTATGTAGGGGTGGGCACGCATCTGCTCTTCGCTTGCCGTGCGCAGATCGAATTCAGGGGCACCATCGACGGGGAAACAGCAGATAAGGTCGCGCAGGGCATCGTACCTTTCCTGCCCGAAGTTGTAGATACCCATAAGCTGTTCGGTTCGGCTGTATGCCCCGAGCCGCTCCCGCTCCTGAACCATCTTTGCGGCGAAGTACGGCCCGATGCCGGGCAGAGCATCGAAGGCAGCTGAATCGGCCCTGTTGATATCCAGTTTCGGGATGCGGATGAAGGGGGCAAGACGCTCATAAACGGAATCGGCCACGACATAGGATCTGGCGAAATCTTCTTTCCTGCGGAAGCGGCCACCCTTCTGGCGGTATGCATCTATCGATTCAGCCTGTCTGAGAGTAAAACCGAGGCGCTGAAGGTCGGCGACCGAGACCGTGTTCGGGTTGAAGGGGAACGACTCGCAGGACCGCGTGCGCTCCCTGACCGCCTGCACCGCAGGGCTGTGGAGGGCATCCACGCGCAAGGTTTCGGCCTCGGCCCGGAACCGGCTGACGGCCGCGGGGTTTTGAGCGCCACCTGCGGTTCCCCCTGTCGCCGACCTTCTCGTAGTCGCGGCAACATCCGCACGGTCGGAGGGCGCTGCCGTCGCCTTGGCGGATGAGGGCGATTCCCTGGAATCTGATGATGCCGGAGTGCCCGAAACCGCGGAGGCAACGCTTTCCTGAGGCTTGATATAGATTCTGACAGTGTCAGGATGATCGCGCGAAGCTTCGATGCGCAGCACCGCGGCACGCTGCACGAAGAGAGCTATTTCATAGCCCAGCACGAGAAACGCGATGCAGACGGCCCCGGCCTTGAATCCGGTACCGAGTTTAACGCTCTTCCTGTTGTTTGTACTTGTTCTGGTGTTCGGAGCGCTTTTGCTCAGGGGCTCCGGCGACGACGAGCACGATCTCGCCTTTCGGTTCGTTTGCATTGAAGTATTCGATTAGTTCGTTCAGGGTTCCGCGGTGATGTGTTTCGTGAAGTTTCGATATTTCCCTTGCAACCGAGGCCTCGCGGTCGGCTCCGAAAACTTCGGCAAACTGTTGCAGGGTTTTGAGCAGCCTGTACGGCGACTCATAGAAGATCATAGTGCGCGGCTCGAGGGCAAGCGAAGCGAGCAGGCTCTGGCGCCCCTTCTTCTGAGGGAGGAACCCTTCGAAGCAGAAACGGTCGCAAGGCAGGCCGGAAGATACTATCGCGGGTATGCAGGCCGTAGATCCGGGAAGGGTCTGCACTTCGATTCCTTCGGCAGCGCACGCTCTGGCGAGCAGGAAGCCGGGATCGGAGATTCCAGGCGTGCCGGCGTCGCTGATGAGCGCGACATTGAGGCCTCCGGCAATCCGTTCGCGTATCATCTCGACGTTCTGATGCTCGTTGAACTTGTGGTGTGATTCGAGCCGACCCGAAATGCCGTAATGCTTGAGCAGCACGCTGCTCGTACGGGTGTCTTCAGCCAGGATGAGATCGGCGCTCTTGAGCACCTCCACGGCGCGGTAGGTCATATCGGCAAGATTGCCGACCGGGGTGGGTACTATGTAGAGGATTCCTGGCATAAATGGCCGATAGATTATTTGAGTTTGCGGCGTATGGCCATCATAATCCTGTAAACCACATCCGATTCCAGATCCCATTCAGGGAAACGGTCGGCAAGATAGGTCCGCGCAACGTCCAGCGACTCCAGCGAATTGAGTTCGGCGATGGTGCTGTTGAAGAGCATCGGGTCTTTGCCGAACAGAGTATTGATAAAAAGAATGCGGTCGTTCAGCGAAATGGCGCTGATTATGTTGCTTACCTCACCGCCGGGCATATCTTCAAGCCAGCGGTATTCCTTAGTGAATATTTTTGCGGGGGCCTCCTCACGGACAGCAGGCGCCGCCTCTGCGGGAGTTGCCTCAACGGG
>JAGHTP010000032.1 GCA_018065265.1 Candidatus Cryptobacteroides aphodequi
GCGGTCGAGCACGTGTATCTCGCGCGGCATAACGACCTGCCACTCGTCACCTGCGAGCATGATGGCGCCCCAGTTGTGGCTGTTGGTGTTGTTGACCTGACGGAGGGTTGTGGCGAAGACCTTGGCGTTGGGGTACTGGGCCTTCACGCGGGTGATCATCTCCTTGAAGCCGTCAATCTTGGCGGCGATGTCCTTTCCGCCGGCTTCGGGGCCTTCGATGCCCAGGCAGAGCTGGAAGTCCTCTTCGTTACCGATGAGGATGTCGGCGATGGAGCAGATCTCGGCGAAGATGTCGTGGAGTTCCTGCTCACGGCCTTTCCAGAACGAGGCGCGGTAGTTGAGGTCGAAACTTATGCGGGTGCCGTATTTCTTTGCGGCGCGGGCTATCTCGAGGCAGAAGCGGCTGGTGTCGGGGCTGAGGGCTGCGATGAGTCCGCTCAGATGCACAATCTGCACGCCTTCCTGGCCGAAGATGCGCTCGAGGTCGAAGTCCTTTACGTTGAGGGTGCGTCCCACTTCACCGGCACGGTCGTTCCAGACGCGGGGTCCGCGTGAACCGTAGCCGCTGTCGGCGATATTAATCTGGTGGCGGTAGCCCCAGGGGCCTCCCTGAGGAACTTCGGGTCCTTCGAAGTCCATTCCGCGGGCACGCAGGTTGCTCTTTATGAATGCTGCGAACGGGCTGCCTTCGACGAAGGTGGTAAGCACCTTGACGGGCATTCCGAGGTATGATGCAACGCTTGCGACGTTTGTCTCGGCGCTGGTAGCCTGGAGTTTGAGAGTGTCACTGCAATGAACGGGCTGGCCGTTTTCGGGAGTAATGCGAAGTCCCATGCTTGTGGGGACCAGAAGGGCGTATTTGCACCCTTGTTTGAGTTGTATTTCCATAGAATGAAGCAAAATTATCTAGTTTACAAATATACTGATAAAAAGGGTAAAAACGAACAGTGAAAAATACTTGTTTGATACGCGTGAAATTCGTATTTTTGTAGGTTAGACGGAATAAAATCAAACATCATATAAAACTATGGCAAAAGAAAAGAAATTCATTACCTGTGACGGTAACCAGGCAGCGAGCAACATCGCATACCTCTTCAGCGAGCACGCTGCCATCTACCCTATCACGCCTTCATCCACAATGGCTGAGAACATAGATGAATGGGCCGCTCACGGAAAGAAAAACCTCTGGGGAGAAACAGTCAAAGTAACTGAGATGCAGAGCGAGGCCGGTGCCGCAGGCGCCGTTCACGGTTCACTCCAGGCAGGTGCCCTCACCAGCACCTTCACTGCATCGCAGGGTCTGCTTCTGATGATTCCCAATATGTACAAGATCGCAGGCGAGATGCTTCCCGCCGTGTTCCACGTTTCGGCCCGCGCGCTCGCTTCGCACGCCCTCTCGATCTTCGGCGACCATCAGGACGTGATGGCCTGCCGCCAGACCGGTTTTGCGATGCTGGCATCCGGCTCCGTTCAGGAAGCCCAGGACCTCGCAGCCGTCGCTCATCTGGCCACCATCAAGAGCAGCATTCCTTTCCTGCACTTCTTCGACGGTTTCCGCACTTCGCACGAAATCCAGAAGATCGAGCTTCTCGACGAGGATGACCTCCGCGCTATGGTCAGCACCAAGGCTCTTGCCGATTTCCGCGCACGCGCCCTCAGCCCCGAGAGCCCCGTCACACGCGGTACCGCGCAAAACGGCGACGTCTATTTCCAGGCTGTCGAGTCGCGCAACCAGGCCTATGACGCAGTTCCCGATATCGTAGCCCGCTATATGGGTGAGATTGGCGAGTCCTGCGGACGCCAGTACAGGCCCTTCGACTACTACGGTGACCCCGATGCCGAGAACATCATCATCGCTATGGGTTCGGTTACCGAGACCATCCGCGAGACAATCGACTACCTCCGCGCACGCGGCCGCAAGTACGGCGTCGTAAGCGTTCACCTCTATCGTCCCTTCTCGGAGAAATACCTCCTCAAGGTGCTTCCCAAGAACGTCAAGAAGATTGCGGTTCTCGACCGCACAAAAGAACCCGGTTCGCTCGGCGAGCCTCTCTACCTCGACGTAAAGGCACTGTTCCAGGGCAAGGCAGGCGCACCCCTCATCATCGGCGGACGCTACGGTCTTTCCAGCAAGGACACCACTCCCGCTCAGATCATCGCGGTTTACGACAACCTCGAACTCGCAGAGCCCAAGAACGACTTCACAATCGGTATCGTGGATGACGTTACCTTCAAGAGCCTTCCCATCAAGAGCGAGGTTTCAATCGTGAAGCCCGGCACAACCGAGTGCAAGTTCTTCGGTCTCGGAAGCGACGGTACCGTAGGTGCCAACAAGAACACCATCAAGATCATCGGTTCGCACACCGACCTCTACAGCCAGGCATACTTCGACTACGACTCGAAGAAGTCGGGCGGCTACACCTGCAGCCACCTCCGCTTCGGCGAGCTGCCCATCCACGCTCCCTACCTTGTCGGCACACCCGACTTCGTAGCCTGCCACGTGCCTTCATACCTTTCGAAGTATGACGTGCTCAAGGGCATCAAGGATGGCGGCAGCCTCCTTCTCAACTCGCTCTGGAGCGTAGAGGAGACACTCGAGCGCATCCCCGACAATGTAAAAGCCATCATCGGCCGCAAGCACATCAACTTCTATATCATCAATGCGACCAAGATCGCGGCTGAGATCGGCCTCGGCGGAAGGACCAACACCATCCTCCAGAGCGCATTCTTCCGCATCACCGGCATCATCCCCGCCGAGGACGCAGTTAAGTATATGAAGGACGCAGCCCTCAAGAGCTACGGCAAGAAGGGCGAGGCCGTCGTAAATATGAACTACGCAGCCATCGACCGCGGCGGTGAGTATGTCAAGGTGGAAGTTCCCGCCGAGTGGGCAAAGATCAACGCCAAGTTCGTGAACCCCGGCGAAGGCAGGCTCGCTCCTCAGTTCGTCAAGGGAATCGCAGACGTTGTCAACGCACAGTGCGGCGACACTCTGCCCGTCAGCTCGTTCCTCCCCTATCGCGATGGTACAATGCCCAACGGCACTGCCGCTTACGAGAAGCGCGGCGTTGCAGTGAGCGTGCCCGTATGGGACGCTGAGAAGTGTATCCAGTGCAACACCTGTGCATTCGTCTGCCCTCACGCTGCCATCCGTCCGTTCCTGCTCACAGCCGACCAGGCCGCTGCAGCACCCGCAGGCATCAAGATGGCCGACGGAAAGGCCAACCTCAAGGAGTACAAGTACGCTCTCGCCACATCGGTTGCCGACTGTACAGGTTGCGGCAACTGTGTAGATGTCTGCCTGGCCAAGGAGAAGGCTCTCTCCATGCAGCCTTACACCGACAACACTGCCGAGCAGGCTTCATACGACTACCTCAATGCCAGGATCGGCTACAACAAGGCCGGTCTCGACCCGAAGTCGAATATGAAGAACGCCCAGTTCGCACAGCCTCTGTTCGAGTTCAGCGGCGCCTGCGCAGGTTGCGGCGAGACTCCTTACATCAAGAACATCACCCAGCTCTTCGGAGACCATATGATGATAGCCAACGCCACAGGTTGCTCGTCGATCTACGGCGCATCGTTCCCCGCTTCGCCTTACTGCACCGACGACAAGGGCCACGGCCCCGCTTGGCAGAACTCCCTCTTCGAGGACTTCTGCGAGTTCGGTCTCGGTATGCACCTCGGCTCTGACCGCATCCGCGAGACAGTCGCTTCCTGGATGCAGAAGGGTCTCGAGTGCAACAAGTGCTCCGAGCAGATGAAGGCCCTCTTCAGCGAGTGGCTCGCTAACAAGAACAGCTACGCAGTCACCCGCAAGGTATGCGACGAGCTCGTTCCTCTTATGGAGGAGTGCGGTTGCGAGACCTGCAAGGCTCTGCTCGCCCTCAAGGCTTACATCCCCGCACGCAGCCAGTGGATCTTCGGCGGTGACGGTGCCAGCTACGATATCGGATACGGCGGACTCGACCACGTGCTTGCAAGCGGCGAGAATGTCAACATCCTCGTTCTCGACACCGAGGTTTACTCCAATACCGGCGGCCAGTCTTCGAAGGCCACACCTGCCGGCGCAATCGCCAAGTTCGCAGCAAGCGGCAAGCGCATCCGCAAGAAGGATCTCGGTATGATGGCAATGAGCTACGGCTACGTTTACGTTGCACAGGTTGCAATGGGAGCCAGTCCGGTTCAGTATATGAACGCCATCAAGGAAGCCGAGGCTTATGACGGACCTTCGCTCATCATAGCCTACGCTCCTTGTATCAACCACGGTCTCAAGGCCGGTATGGGTCTTAGCCAGAAAGAGGAGAAACTCGCAGTGGAGTGCGGTTACTGGCATCTCTACCGTTACAACCCTATGCTCGAAGCCCAGGGCAAGAACCCCTTCAGCCTCGACAGCAAGGAACCCGACTGGACCAAGTTCCAGGACTTCCTCAAGGGTGAGGTCCGCTTCTCTTCGCTCACGAAACTCTATCCCGATATGGCAGAGGAACTCCTCGCCAAGACCGAGGAGTTCGCGAAGATTCGTCTGAACACTTACAAGAAGCTTGCTGACTAATAGTCCTGCAAGTCATACTTTCTGATTATCGCGGCAATCTCGGGATCGAGGTTGCCGCGAAATCTGTATGTACCCTCCCCTGACACGGCGCGCAGATAGTACTCCACCGCGCGGCGCTCATCACCCTCGCGGCCGGCGAGGATGGCAAGGCAGTAGAGTGAGCGCGGGCTTTCGGGGAGGGCCTCCAGCAGTGCTTTTGCTGTCGCATTGTAACCAAGTGACAGATAGGCTATTGCCGCATTGATATCTTTATAGGGTGAGAGTACTGCGAGGGCTTCGCGGTACTTCTGGGCCTGAAGCAGGCTCACGCCGCGGCGGTAAGCCGTGTCGGCAACAGCAGTAGTGTCGGCAAGACCTCCGGTACTGCTGATGTAGAAGGTTATGGGGTCGGATTCGGCTATGTCGTAGAGTTTCTGTCCGTCGGCGCTGAATATGCCTCCCGACAGGCGGACCTGGAGTTTTCTCAGACCCGGCCGTGCGTCTATTGTCTGGAGATAGTCATATGCGAACATCTGCGCTGAGCTGAGCACCGAATCGACACGCACGCCGCTGCTCCCTATCGGAGCCGGCACGCACTTCTCGAAGTACTGCCCGCTCTGCGCGCGATGTCGCTCCGCCCGGCGTCGGTAGTACTCGCGCGAGAAATGCCGCTCGGCCTCTTCCGGCGAGACGTACATCCTGCGGCCGTAGAACGACTCCAGCTGCGCCCGGTCGATGATGAGCAGGCTGTCTCGGCGTATGCCGTCAAGGTAGTGGGAGTACTTCTCGTAGCCGTGCAGCTGGGCATTGCGGAAGTCTGCGCCTGTTATGTAGAGCTGCTCGAGCTGCACGGTATCGGCTCCCGCATACATAACCGGCGAGAACCGCAGCTGCCACGAAGGGTCCTGGAGCGTGTCGCTAACCATTATGCGGAATTCCAGATTGATACTGCCGTAGCGCTCGGCCACGTTGCGGAACCGCGCCGTGAGAATGGCCGGGCGGAGCTGTTCGGTGGCTACCATCTCGCCGGTCTGTTCATCCTTGACGGCACGCATGATGATCAGGCGGCGGCCGTTCTCGCCCATTACCACCAGAGAGTCTTTGCCGGAGGAAAGGTCAAGCGTGTCGACGCGTTCTTCCATTTCGGGGAGGAACACTCCGGCGGTGGGTTTCGTTTCACTGATTGAACGGATCTTTGTCCGTACGGCGCAGGAGCAGCAAACCGCCGCAGCCGCGCAGAGGAGAATGATTGAAGGTTTCATAGTATTTTGTTTTCATAAAAAGTTGTTCAGGTTAATTTGCCGGAAGGCAGTTGGTTCGGGCTGTTTTTCGCGCGGGCCGAGCCGGTTGCCGTGGGCTGTTTTTCGCGCGGGCCGGCTGACGGAAAAAGCCCCTAATTGTCGTCGAAGTGTATGTGTATGTCGCCGCCGCAACTCCACACACTTGCCTGACGCCCGCCGGGAAGTTCAATCTGCGGAGCTTCGGGAGGGTCTATGCGGCCTTCCATCACGTCGCGGGCCACTTCGTACCAGTGGAGTATCTCTTCGGCATAGCGGAGGAACTTCTGTCCGTCTTCGGTTACTCGCACCGCCGCGGGGCCGCGTTCCAGAAGCCTTATGCCTCCGAGCTGGCGTTCCAGTTCGGTGATGTTCTGGCTCACGGCAGGCTGGGTGACGCCAAGTTCCTTGGCTGCAGCTGTGAAACTGCCCAGTTCGCACACGTTCTTGAATACTCTCAGGCGGAAATCCTCAAGCATACTATTCGGGTTGTATTATTTCCAGTTCGATTCCTTCGGCAGCGGTGGCTGTGACCTGCCATTTGTCGCCAGCCTTCGCGAGGACGCAGTCCAGATGGCCGGCCGGGGTGTCGAAGCAGAGGCTGCAGTTCGTGAACCAGGCTGGTTTGGGAGCGATGCGCACCTTTGTCCAGCCGGGCTCGACGGGCTCTATGCCCATAAGTTTCGATGTTATTACGGTAAGCGCTCCGCCTCCCCACGCGTGGTTGGTGCCGAAGCCCTCGCCCACCTTGTGCCAGCCTTCCCAGAGGGTGCTGAAGAAAGGATCGCTTATCATCTCTTCGTACTTGCTGCGTATGCGCTGCATAGCGTACTCCCCTTCTCCCATTGCGAAGAGTGCCTCCATCACGTACTTTTCCATATAGGGGCTGGCGTACTGCTTCTCGTGAAGAGTAGCCGTGATGGCGGCGTAGTTCTGCTCGGGGGCGGCCCCGCAGAGCACTGCCATAGCCTGTGCGCGGTCGTCGGTATCGTCGGTATAATCGGGATGGCGGTATGCGCTGCCGTTCCAGCAAGAGGCTATGCCCTTGTTGAGCCGGGCCTTGAGCTCCAGATACCCTGCCGCCTCGTCGTCAAGGCCGAGCACCTGCGCCATATTGGCCGCGCCTTCGTAGGCCAGCGAGAGCCAGCAGCTCTGAAGCAGGCACTTGTCGACATCGGTGCCCCAGTCACCCCAGTTCCATCCGCCGGGACGGAAGATGGCCAGCGAGCGCGAGTCGAGGTGCCAGAGGTCCAGATACTTCTTCACATAAGGATATGCGAACTCTATGGTCTGCTTGTCGCCGGTATTCATATAATAGGTCCAGAAGCCGTACTTGCCAACGGCGGCGAGCATCTGGCAGGGCAATTCCTTGCCGTAGTTGCCCGGGATGGGTGAATGCAGCACTCCGTCGGGCTTCTGCCACTCGCAAAGCTCGTGTATGCCTTTCCAGAGAAGTTTCTGCACTTCGCCGGAGTACATATAGAAGCTCTGGCCCATCAGAACGACTATGTCACCCCACCACTGCGAACGTTCGCGGTCGGGGCAGTCGTAGAAGGTGTCGCGCATATTCACATACATCGTGCGCTGTGCCTTCGCCCAGAAGCGCTCGAAGAACGGATCGTTGCAGCTGAACTTGCCGGTGGCCTCGGCATCGTAGCCGGTCTCGCGGTAAGAGAGTTTGAGCACCTTCACCCCGTGCGGGACGAAGAGATAGAGTTGCTCGCCATTCATCCAGCCGAGCGATTCGTAAGTATAGCATCCCTTCGCCGTAATGTACTGGGCGCTGATGTTCTCGGCCCATTCCATACGAGAGTGGTTGGTTTCGATAGTGATTGTATTGCCTCCGCGGCGGTCGCGGACCTTGATGATGGGAGTCATCTGAAGGTCGTACGGGAAGTTGGCAACGAGGGTGTCAACTTCTTCGCCCTTGCGGACCGTCCATTTGAGAGACTTGATGCCGTGGTTCTTCCACATAGGGATCGGGCGCTCGCGAAGTTCACCGAGAACGTCGTTCAGGTCTTCGGCATCCCACTCTTTTGCCGCTTTTCCGAACGACTTGAGCGGAGCGGTCTGCCAGTTTTTCATCGCGAGCCTCTGGTCGAAGCAGATGTTGCTTTCGGGCAGGCGCCAGTTGGGTTTTGCGCCGTCGCGTGTGCCGTATGCTTCATAGACAGCGGCCTTCCAGTCAGTGCTGCTGAAAAGATCCACGCTTTCGGTTTCAGAACTGAAATACAGCGCCGGTGCGCCGCTTGATACGTGCGAGAATCCGGTCTTGCCGAAATACCACTGCAGCACCGCCACCTTGTTGCGGCCACGGTGCAGATAAGGAGCGATATCAACTACGTCGTAGTAGGCCGCATCGGGCTTCGGGCCCCTCTTGAGGCCGCCCTCGAAGACTGCAAGTTCGCCATTGATCCACAGCCAGTACTTGCTGTCGCAAGCGATGGTGCAGGGTGCCTCCTCAGGCACTTTTCCCGACACCTTCACGTCGGCACGGTAAGCGATCCATTGATTTTCGGCAGAAGGTTCCGCCTCGGGTGCTGTAATGAAGCACGCCATCAGCAAAGCAGTAAGTACATTCAGTATCATAAATGCAAACTTACACAAAATCTTCCGATTTCACGCCCCCGCCACGCAGTTTTTCCTCGCGGCACGTACCACAGGTTTTCCCCGCAACCCGAAATCACCTTGCAGCAAAATGTGCCATACAACGCAGTCTGTGAGCGAGGTGTCGGCTCGGAGCCTACACCTCCA
>JAGHTP010000037.1 GCA_018065265.1 Candidatus Cryptobacteroides aphodequi
CATCGAGGCTGGAGAGATTCCAAGTACCGCGCAGTTACTTGCCGCCAGTCTCAAAGCGGGTTCCGCCCTGCCGTTGACATAATCATTGATTCGTGAAGGGCTGACTCCGATTATTGAAGCCAGCTCTTTCTGGCTCATTTTCTTCTCTTCGAGAGAAGTTGAGATGAGTTCTGCCGCAGAAGGTTTTTCAATGGGGTAATGAAGAGACTCATACTCTATCACGATATCTGAACATACCGACAGCTCCACCGCTTCGCAGCTGGCGGGATCGGTAGTCTCGTCAACAAGGGGGAGGAGGTCCTCGATGCGTTCGAGGGCATAGTTGTATTGAAGTTCTGTAATCTCTCTCATATCTTTGAAGCGTCTATTGAATCATATTCCGAGTGTGTCCCTACAAAGCGGACAAAAATGTATCCCATTGCGAATTTTACGACTACGACAAGTCTGTATCGGTTTCCTCTTATGTTGAATACATAATGCTGTTTTCCCACATAATCACATGAAGCATAATCTTTCCTGATATCTGTCAATCCTGTCCATTGTGCATCCTTGGCTATGGAAAACCATTTCTCAAGTGCAGGCTTGCTGTCCTCCCTTCCCGGAGTTTCGTAAAACTCTTTCAATTTCCTATGTGACACCACTCTCATGGCGCAAAGATATGAAATAATATTGGAACACAATATAAGGATGTTCAATAATTGCGAAATACAAGATATTGAGATAGAGGGAAGGGGACGTGAGGAGTTTCACGAACATGGGCTAAACGAGATTCGTCGTCCGTAAATATTCTTATATATTGCAGTAACAGTCATTAGATGCGGAAAGCGTGTGGTTCAGACCTCTTGGCGATACATAGCCGTGGCAAGGAAGTAATTTACACACAACGTATTATGTAATTATGGGGTACCCATTAAGAATACCCCATGATTCGTTATTTCTGTATTTATCAGCTACTTACGCGCCACGGCAAATTCGCGTAAGCTTCAGTAGTCTTCCGGAAAAATCCGGCGCCGTTACAGCTTTATGATCCCGGTCTTGTAGATGACGTGGTAGTCGATAGAGCGGTTGTCGAGGACGAATACCTGGTAGGCGTTGCCGCCTTCGTATACCCTCACTACGACATGGCCGTAGGGCTTCATCCTTGAGAAAAGCTCATCGCCGAGAAGCTTGCGGCTTGCGTCAGTGGTGACGAACACTCCGGTCGACGGGCCGTTGGAATCACGCTCGAGGCCATCCCCGTATACGAGCGGGTCAAGGACGCGGCGGAGTGCGTTCTCGGCGGGATGGTCCTTTGCGCAGGAAGGAATCAAGATACATTGAGGGCGCACTGAATTCAGCCATCGTGCGTTGGACGAATCCTTCCATCCATGATGGTCGAGCTTTGCCACGGTCACGGGGCCGCAGAGTTCTCCCACTGCGGTTTCCATGTCCCTTTCGCGGCATTTGTAATGGTGGTTTCCGCCACCGAGGTCGCCGCCGTCCTGCTGTCGTCCGGGACCTGGGGAACTCCCCAGCGGTCATCCATCTCTCCGCAGTCGATAAGCATCGTCGTGGCGTCGGGAAGTATCACATAGGTGGCATC
>JAGHTP010000028.1 GCA_018065265.1 Candidatus Cryptobacteroides aphodequi
GTCCAATTATGAAGGGTCTGAGATTCATTGTGATAATAAGCAAATGTAGCAATGACCTGGGAAATAAGGCGAAAAAAGTTTCAAAATACACGAAAGTTTCATAATTTTGAAGCCTATGAAACTTTTTCTGATTGACGGGCACGCGCTTGTCTTCAAAATGTATTACGCCTTCCTCGGAAGGCCTATGGTGAACAGCAAGGGAGTGGACACGTCCATCCTTTTCGGCTTTACCAAATACCTGCTCGAACTTATCGACAGGGAAAAGCCCAGCCACATTGCCGTGTCCTTCGACCCTCCCGGAGGAACTTTCCGCAATAAAATCTATCCGGAATACAAGGCCAACCGCAGCGAAACTCCGCAGCTGGTGATCGATGCCCTCGAGCCCCTCACCGCCATAGTGAAATCTCTCGGCATGCCGGTGCTGATGATGCCCGGTTTCGAGGCCGATGACGTCATAGGCTCGGCGGCAAAGCGCTTCGCCCGCGAAGGTTTCGAAGTGTATATGGTGTCGCCCGATAAGGACTACGGCCAGCTCGTAGAGGACCATATCCTCCAGTACCGCCCCGCGAAGGGTGGGGGAGATGCCGAAATCTACGGCCCTGCGCAGATATGTGAAAAGCACGGTATTGACAATCCTTTGCAGGTGATCGATGTGCTGACTCTCTGTGGCGATTCTGCAGACAATGTGCCCGGCGTCCAGGGCGTCGGCCCCGTCGGCGCCGGCAAACTCATACGCAAATACGGTTCGGTGGGGAATATATATGACCACCTCGATGAACTTTCCGAAAAACAGCGTGCAATGTTCGAGGCCGCGAAGGATCACATAGACCTCAGTCACGAACTAGTTACCATAAAGACCGATATCGATGTCCCCGTTTCGGCCGAAGATATGACTCTGAAAACCGTCTTCGGGGCCGACGCGGCATCGATTTTCGACTTTTATGAGATGCGCTCCCTGAAGCGCCGCCTTAACGTCGACCCTTCTTTCGCCGGCTATTCCGGCGGCGAGGCGGCCCGCGTTCTGTCAGGTGCCGCGAACAAATCTGCAACGCCTGACGCTGCTCTCCGCGCAGTGGCCGACACTGATGCGACCGTCGCGGCGCGCGTACAGCCGGCATCCGAAACGCAAAATCCGGCAGAGCCTACTGCCCAGGTAACCATTGCCCCTGCCCTGTGCCCTGCCGCACAGATAGAGGCTCTTGCCAGGGAGGCCGGGGCCTGCGCCTTGTGCTCCGCCTCGCCCGAAAATGCCGCCGCGTCCGGAAACGCCACTCTGCACCCCGGCGGCAAACCGATTCTTGTCGCAGTAAAGAACAACTATGCCAAAGGCCCGGCGGAAGACTTCCGCAGCATACTTGAAGACAGACAAATAGCCAAACGCGGATGTGACATCAAGTCCCTCGGGATAAATCTCGAAGGCGGGCTTGAGGACATAGCTCTGATGCATTATCTCATCAACCCCGAACACAGCCACAGTCTCGAATCGCTCTCGGAACAGTTCCTCGGCCTCAGCCTGGAGCCGCAGGCCGAAAGCCAGGTGGTGACGCTGGACCTCTTCGGTGGCGAGGATGAGTCTTCCGCGCAGAACGAGGATTCCGGCCCGCTGAGGGTCTGCGCCATCTGGGTAATAGCAGAAGCGCTCGGGAAGGAACTTCCTGCCGGAAGTCCGGTCCGCAAACTGTACGACGACATAGAAGAACCTCTGATTGGCGTTCTCTCCCGTATGGAAAGTGTCGGGGTCAAGGTCGATGTTGGCCGTCTCAAGAGTTTCGCCGATTCGCTCCGTGCAAGGATGCTCGCTTCCGAAGCGCGCGTGCGCGAACTTGCCGGAGAGCCCGAACTCAACGTATCCAGCCCCAAGCAGATAGGCGAAGTCATCTTCGAGAGACTCAAACTCGTGCCGAACGCGAAGAAGCCTGTCAAAGGCAACTGGAGTACCGACGAAGAAACTCTTCTGGAAATACAGCATCCCATCGTTGACGCCATTCTCGAATACCGCGGTGCCCGCAAGCTCCTGAACACTTACATAGAACCGTTCCCCGGCTTCATCAGCCCCGTGGACGGCCGCGTACATACGACTTTCAACCAGGCTCTTACAAGTACGGGCAGGCTTTCGAGCTCATCGCCAAACCTGCAGAACATCCCCGTGCGCACCGACGAAGGCCGCGAGATACGCCGCGCGTTCACGGCTCCGGACGGCTGGGTGATAATGTCGGCCGACTATTCGCAGATAGAACTCCGCCTGATGGCGCATTTCTGCGGCGATGCCAATATGATCCAGGCTTTCCGCGACGGTGCCGACGTGCACAGCGCGATGGCGGCAAAGATCTTCCACAAGCCTCTGGAGGAAGTAAGCAAGGATGACCGCCGCATCGCAAAGACCGCCAACTTCGGCATTATGTACGGCATATCCGCCTTCGGTCTTGCACAGCGTCTGCGCATAGGCCGGAAGGAGGCCGCCGGCATAATCGACGACTACTTCGCTCAGTTCCCGAGCATCAAGTCGTTCATCGACTACACGCTTGAGTTCGCCCGCGGCAACGGCTATGTCGAGACCATCTTCGGCCGCCGTCGCTTCGTGCCCGACGTGAATTCGCACAACGGCAACCTGCGCTCCGTGGCGGAGCGCAACGCCGTCAACGCTCCCATCCAGGGATCGGCGGCGGACATCATAAAACTGGCAATGATCGGCGTCGACCGTGCTCTTCGCGAGCAGGGTCTGCGCGCCCGTATGGTGCTGCAGATACACGACGAACTCGTGCTGGAGGTGCCGGAGGAGGAGATAGAGGCCGTAAAGGCGCTCCTCGTGGATTGTATGGAAAACGTAGTTTCACTGAGCGTACCGCTCACAGCAGAATGCAATTATGGAAAGGACTGGCTCGAAGCCCATTGACGAACTCATCCGCCTCGCCCGCATAGGCGACGGAACAGCCTTCACGGCCCTTTGGGACACGCACATCGGCGCGCTCCGCTCTTACATCCGCTCCACGATTAAAGGCGTGGATGACTTCTACATAGACGACATCTGCTCGAAGAGCTTCGAAAAGGCCTTCCGGCAGATAAGTTCGTACGACCCTTCGCGCTCGCAGTTCATAACCTGGCTCCGCACCATAGCGCACAACACCGCGCTCGACACGATCGAGTCCGAAAGCCGCGGAGCGGGGCAGACGGTGTCGCTCGACATATCATCGCCTCAGGCGGAGGATATGGCCGACGACGCTCTCTCTTCGCCTCTTGACAGCATTATCCACGACGAGGATGCCAGCGAGACTCAGGTGCTCATCGACGGCCTTCCCGCCATCTACCGTGACGTGGCGCGCTGCCGCTTCATAGAGGAGATGCAGTACAAGGAGATAGCCGACGAACTGCAGATGGAACTCAACACGGTCCGCACCCGCATCCGCAGGGCAAAGGGCATAATGGACAAAGCCAAAGATGAAAGAGCTAAATAAGATTTTCGCAGTTCTGGCCCTGGTGCTCTGCAGCGCCGCCTGTGGCCAGCGGAGAAGTGAGAATGTCGTGCGTTCATTCCCCAATATGCAGATTCCGGCAATCGTGACAAGTCAGGCAGAGTGGCTGGCGGTGCATTTCTGGGACGGCTTTCTGGCCGATACCGCCGGGAAGGGATACCGCTCCGACTCGCTCCACATGCTCGGAGTGACCAAGGCCGAATTCGAGCAGGAATTCTCGAATTTCGTGTATATCTGTGAAAATCTCGGCAACAGGGCCGATGCTTTCGAAGCCGTGCGCGCTTATGCCCGCAGACTCGCTGCCGTTCCGGGTGCGATGAAGGTGGCCGAACTCTATCTGTACGACCCCAACTCACCTATGCGCGACGAGGACCTCTGGGGTGAGATGGTAGCCGTCTCCAACCCTTCCGACCCGCTGGTTGCGCAGTGCCGGCTCAATCCGGTGGGCAGCCGTGCCACCGATTTCGTGTACTACGACGAAGACGGCCGTACCCGCAGCCTCTACGGTGTACAGGGGGCCGACTTCATAATCGTGCTCTTCGGTAACATCGAGTGCCACGCCTGCAAGGACATCAAGGCCGCCTTCGAGTCGGACGGACTCCTGCAGGAACTCCTTGAGAGCGGCGAAGTTGTCCTTGTCAACATTCCCGTCGATGACGACCTCTCCGACTGGGAGGACATCTACCATATCAGGGCAATCCCTTCGACCTACCTGCTTGATGGCAATCAGACCGTGCTGATGAAGGACTGCCCCACAGACAAACTCCTGAATGCGCTTCACAATGTTTACGGCCGATAAGAATATGTTCGATCGCGCGGTGCAGCTTTACCGCGACTGGAACGAGAAGATCAATGTGGTGTCCCGCAAGGACATCGATATGCTCTACGAGCATCATATCCTGCATTCGCTTGCGATAGCGGCATATATGGACCGCTGCGGCCTCGATCCGGCCGGGAAGAGCGTGCTCGACGTGGGCACGGGAGGCGGTTTCCCCGGTATTCCGCTCTCAATGGTATGGCCCGACAGCAGATTCACCCTTTGCGACAGCATTGGCAAGAAGATACTTGTAGCTTCCGAGGTCGCTTCGGCCCTGGGGCTCGGGAACGTGCGGTGCGTCAATGCGCGTGCCGAATCGCTGGGGGAGAAGTACGATATCGTGGTAACGCGTGCCGTGACCACCCTCGACAAATTCTATCCCTGGGTCAAGAACAGTTTCCGCGAGCGCATCCTTGCGCTGAAGGGAGGCGATGTGCTTGACGAAGTGGCGGTTTTCTGTGCCCGTTGCAAGGTCGATCCATCGAAGGTGCGCGTGTGGCGCATAAGCGATTGGCTTGAAGACGAGTATTTTGCCGAAAAATTTGTAATTGAGATAAGAAAATGATATCTTTGCCCTCCCAAAAAGTGAGATATAACAATTTACAGATATGAAAAGGACATTCCAACCCTCAAAACGCAAGAGAATCAACAAACACGGATTCCGCGAGCGTATGGCAACAGCCAACGGACGCCGCGTGCTTGCAGCACGTCGTGCGCACGGTCGCAAGAAACTCACCGTTTCTTCAGAAGACCGCTACTAGTACTTCAAAAACCGTGTAAGCGGTTTTGGTGCAATGGGGTCGAGGGCCCTTGTGACCCGAGACTGAGTAACACATTTTAACAACAAGAACAATGGAACATTTTGAACTCAAAGGCGAACTCCGCCAGGTAGGCAACAAGGCCACCATCAAAGCATTCCGCGCTCAGGGCCTCGTTCCCTGCAACCTCTACGGCGCCGGAATCGAAAACGTAATCTTCACAGTTGACGAGAAGGAACTCAAGGGCGTTACCGATACTCCCAAGTCACACATCATCGACCTCGTTCTCGGCGACGCAAAATACACAGCCATCCTCCAGGAACTCCAGTTCCACCCTGTAAGCGACAGGTGCCTGCACGTTGACTTCCTCGCAGTAAATGAGGAGAAGCCCATCGCAATCACCGTTCCCGTCAAGATCAGCGGTCACTCAAAGGGTGTGCAACTCGGTGGTAAGTTCACTCAGAACGCCCGCAACATCAAGATCAGCGGTCTTATGAAGAACCTCCCCGACGACGTTACAGTCGACATCAGCGACCTCGGTCTCGATCAGAGGATCAAGGCAGGTGCCCTCAAGTTCGAAGGACTTACAGTCCTCACCGACAAGGACGCAATCATCTGCTCTGTAGCAAGTACCCGCAACTCAGCCAAGACTGAGGAATAATCCGCAGTAACAAGCGGTATGGCAGGTGAAAGCTATCTCGTAGTAGGCCTTGGCAATATAGGCCCCGAGTATGCGCAAACCCGTCATAATATGGGTTTCATAGTGTTGGATGCCTGGGCTCAGGCGTCCAACATTTCTTTTTCCACCCAGCGCTACGGCGACCTTGCGTCGGTTTCGGTGAAAGGCCGCACATTCTATCTGCTCAAGCCTTCCACTTATATGAACCTGAGCGGAAAGGCTGTAAGGTATTACCTTCAGAAACTGCCGGTGACAGTTGACCGCTGCATCGTGATCTGCGACGACATCAATCTGCCATTCGGCACCATACGTATGCGCAAGAACGGCAGCGACGGCGGCCATAACGGGCTCAAGAACATTGCCGAGAACATCGAAACGCAGGAATATGCCCGCATAAGGCTTGGTGTCGGACACGAATTTTCGGCCGGCGACCAGTGTGATTATGTGCTCGGCAAACTTTCTCCGGAGGAACTCGAAGCTATGAAATCCATCTCTGAGAAGCTTGTATCCGGTATTCAGACCTGGGCGTTCATGGGTGCTGAGCGTGCAATGAACTTTTTGAACGCAAAAAATACAATAAAGTGAATTTTTAATCACAAAAATTGTTTTTTTGCCATTAAATAATTATCTTGCAGTGAATTTGAGAATTTTTACACATTTTTTATAAACCATTAAAACCAATTTCAAAATGAAAACTCTCGTTGAAAAGATCAATGCTGAGATCGCTGCTTTCCAGAAGGACGCCGAGGCTCAGGTAGTTAAGGGCAACAAGGCTGCTGGTGCACGTGCTCGCAAGGCCGCTCTCGAGCTTATGAAGGACCTCAAGGAGTTCCGCAAAGCTTCTGTTGCTGCTAGCAAATAATTTTTTAGAAACTTTGCAACGTTCTGAAACTATTCTGCATCTATAGTGCAGGTTTAGGTTTTAGTACACGTCTTAGGGTCGGCAGCCGTGAGGTTCCGGCCCTTTGCTTTTTCCCATTCTCCGAAGGCGTGCCGTTCCTCCATACACATATACAACGTTCTGGTACTCTGGCTTTTTTAGCCAGGGCGGCGGTTGCCGTGCTGCTTATATTCTGCGCTTCGCTGCAGAGCGGCAGGGCCGAAGAGAGGCACGTCATTGTCCTTCGCGCCGTCCAGCCTGATATGCCGTTCGGCTCTGGCCAGGAGCATTGGGACAGCCTTCTTGTCGAGGCCGGGCGTTATTTCAGCGACCAGTTCGCTCCTGCCGTCAGCTATGTTTTCGATTTTGGAGCGGAAGTGCTCCTCAGCCGCACCTATGACAATACTTCAGTGCGTCAGGCTGTTGCCGAGGCCGTGCGTCTGGCCGATGAACAGGTCGATTTCTCGCTTTACGATTACGATGGCGACAAGGTCATCGATGATGTGTGTGTCATCTTTTCGGGCGATGCCATCTGGCCGCAGTTCGACCGCCTGCACCGCTATGTCAGTGCCGACCTCAAGCAGGTGGGCCCGATCTCGGTGGTAAGCGAATACCAGAATGGCGAGCCGGTGAGCCTGGGTACTTTCTGCCACGAATTCGCCCATTCGCTCGGTCTTCCCGACCTGTACGATTCCGACGGCGAGGGGAGCCGTGGCTCCGCAGAGGCGCTCTGGGGCTCGATAAGCCTTATGGACCAGGGCAATATGAATGACGGAGGATGTACTCCTCCTTCGTTCGGTGCGGTGGAATACGATTGCCTCGATGCTGCCGGTTTCATCTGCCCGCAAGCCTGGACGCGCGATACGCTTGCCACGGGCAATTATACTCTCCGCCCCGGTGAACACCATTTCCTTTATGCCCCCACTTCCATTGAGGGCGACTATTATCTTTTCGAATGCCGCGCCCAGTCCGGTTGGGACAAGGCTGTCGGCGGCTCGGGCCTGCTTGTCTATCACATCGACAGAAGCATTCAGGATGCCGGGTATTCGACTCTTTACGGCCGCGACCTGACGGCCGCCGAGCGCTGGTCTCTGGACACGCCTCAGGTCAATTGCAACCCTTCGCACCAGTGCACCGATCTGGTCGAGGCTTCGGGAGATGCGGCCTGCGTGGCCGACGTCTTCTTTACCGAAGGCAGTTTTACCTCCGATTCGTCCCCGGCCTGGAGAGGCTGGGACGGCACCCAGAGCGGCCTGGCTCTGACCGGGATAAGGTTTGATGCCGCCGATTCGTCGGTTTCGTTCAATGTCATCAGGCCGTTCGAACTTGTTTCGCGCATCGTTCTTCAGAGCGGATGCATCCTGCAGTGGCAGATCGACCCGTCCCTGCTCGCGGATGCGGACAGCTGCGTGGTTTCGTGGAGCCGTGCCGGACGCTCAGAAGGCCGCAAGAGGCTGTCTCTCACCGATGATGGCTTGTGCAGCGCGGTTATCGAAGGGCTTGAGCCAAGCACGGACTATCTGAATCCGAGCATATACAAAATCGATCTGCAGCTCGTTTCGGGCGGAGTGCCGTTCAGCACCACGACCAGCGTGCAGATGCTAATCTATGACGAACGCAACACTTTCCCGTACATCTATCTGAACGACGTCGACCGCACGGCAGACGGGTCGATACGCAAGGACGCGCGCATTCCGCTTATGGTCTATAACGCTCCCGATGCCGAATCGGTGCGATGGACTTTCGACGGAGTGGAGATAGGCCCCGATGCGCTCGGAATGTACACGGTGAAGGTGAGCGGGGTGCTCCGCGCCGAGGTTCTTTGGCCCGACGGCAGCACCGATGTAATTGTCAAATACATTTCCGCGCAATGAAACGTCCCGCACATAAGTCCTTTTTCTCCGCTCAGGTGCCTGGCCCTGCGAGGCGCGCCGGCATCTTTGCGCTTCTGACCGGGGTACTGCTACTGGCAGGCTGCAACGGTCACACCTATACACCGGAGTTCCTGACTGACAGTACCTTGCGTTTCGAGAACGGACGGCAGAGCGTTTTTACGTTCAATCCGGCTGACTGCCAGTATACCTACAATCTGCAGCGGCGCTCATTCCGTGCACATACCGACAATATGAGCGCGTTCTATTCGGTGGTGCTCGCTTCGCTTCCGGTGGCGGAAGGAGAGATGATAGAAGCCGATCTTCTATGGAGCGGACCCCGCGGGTTCGAGGAGCGAAAAGCAATCGCCCTCGAAGTCGTTAAACTCGAGGGCGATACAGCTTGGCTATGGAATAGCTCCGAATCGCTTAAAATGACAGTGCGATTTGAATAAAGTCCTCAGCTTTGAGGGCTGCACCTCCGATGAGGCCACCATCTATATCTTTCTGAGCGAAGAGTTCCTTTGCATTTGAAGGCTTGCAGCTTCCACCGTAGAGGATGCTGAGTTCGTCTGCAACCTCGGCGCCGAACTTGTCGGCTATGGTCTTGCGGATGAAGGCGTGGATTTCCTCTGCCTGCTCGGATGTGGCGGTCTTGCCGGTTCCGATGGCCCATACGGGCTCGTAGGCTACGATGATGTGCTTCATATCTTCGGCTGTGAAGTTGAACAGAACGTTCTCGATCTGGGCCTTGCAGATATCGAAGTGCTTGCCTGCCTCACGCTCCTCGAGGTTCTCACCTACGCAGAGGATTACATCAAGACCTGCAGCGAGGGCGAGTTTTGTCTTCTCGACCAGTTTTGCATCGGTCTCACCGTAGTACTGACGGCGCTCGCTGTGTCCGAGGATGGTGTACTGGCAGCCGGTTGACTTGAGCATGGCAACGGAGATCTCTCCGGTGTATGCTCCCTTTTCCTTGTCTGCGCAGTTCTCGGCGCTGAGGCCTACTTCGGTACCCTTTACAACTTCGGCGATGGGCCAGAGGTGTGTGAAAGGAGTGGCGATGATGAGTTTGACATTGCTGCTCACGCGGCCGGCATTCTCGACTACGGCTTTTGCGAGCTCGATGCCTTCGGGAACGGTGGTGTTCATTTTCCAGTTTCCCGCAACTATTTGTTTTCTCATATAAATAATGTTTGGTAATTTCTTTTGCGGCGCAAATTTAGTAAATTTGTAGGCTTTAACATAAAATAAGATGAAGAATTTTGTAGAAGAACTCAAATGGAGGGGGATGATTCACAACATCACTCCCGGCACCGAAGAAGAACTTGCCAAAGGCCCTATGGCCGCTTATGTAGGCATAGATCCCACCGGTGACTCGCTCCATATCGGGCATCTCGTGAGCATAATGATACTCAAACATTTCCAGGCCTGCGGCAACAAGCCCTTCGCCCTTGTCGGCGGTGCCACCGGTATGATCGGCGACCCTTCGATGAAGAGCCAGGAGCGCAATCTGCTCGACG
The DNA here is from genome assembly GCA_018065265.1 of Candidatus Cryptobacteroides aphodequi. GTDB lineage: Bacteria > Bacteroidota > Bacteroidia > Bacteroidales > UBA932 > Cryptobacteroides > Cryptobacteroides aphodequi. The sequence continues at coordinate 9,999 of JAGHTP010000028.1, forward strand.
AGCAGACCCTCGCCCACAATGTTTCCTGCATCAAAGCCCAGCTTTCGCGCTTCCTCGACTTCGATTCCGACGCGCCCAACAAGGCTGAACTCGTGAACAACTACGACTGGATGAAGGACTACAGCTTCATCAATTTCACAAGGGATATAGGCAAACTCATCACCGTCAATTATATGATGAGCAAGGACAGCGTGAAGAAGAGGCTCGAACGCGATTCTTCCGAAGGTATGAGTTTTACTGAATTCACATACCAGCTGCTCCAGGGCTACGATTTCCTTTATCTGTACCAGCACAGGAACGTGCGTCTGCAGCTTGGCGGTGCCGACCAGTGGGGCAATATCACCACCGGTACGGAACTCATCCGCCGCACCTGCCAGGGCGAGGCTTTCGCCCTTACCTGCCCGCTTATCACCAAGGCTGACGGCGGCAAGTTCGGCAAAACCGAGAAGGGCAACATCTGGCTCGACGCCGAGCGCACCAGCCCCTACCAGTTCTATCAGTTCTGGCTCAATGTCAGCGATACCGACGCCGAGAAGTACATCAAAATCTTCACCCTGCTCGACCGCGAAACCATAGAGGCCGCCATCGAGGAGCACCGTCAGGATCCCGGTCGCCGTACTCTCCAGAAACTTCTTGCCAAGGAAGTTACCGTTATGGTCCACGGGCAGAAGGAGTACGAAAATGCCCTCAAGGCTTCGCAGATGCTCTTCGGCAAGGCAACGGCCGACGACCTCAGGAGCCTTGACGAGAAGACTTTCCTCGCTGTTTTCGAAGGCGTGCCCACGTTCGACATAGAGCGCAGCAAACTGCCTCTCGGAATCCTCGACGCCCTCGCTGTGGAGACTTCCATCTTCCCCTCGAAGGGTGAGGCCCGCAAGATGATCCAGGGCAACGGCGTAAGCATCAACAAGGAGAAGTTCACCGACTTCAACGGCTCTCTTACCGAGGCCGATATCGTGGATGGTAAATACATCCTTGCCCAGAAGGGTAAGAAGGACTATTACATAATCAACATCAAGTAATGGAAGGACAGAGTACACGTCAGCTCAAGGTGGCGCGCGAGGTGCAGCGTCATCTTGCCGAGATCATAAGGCGCAGGCCTATGTCGCAGTTCGGCGGCGCTATGCTCAGTGTCAGCGAGGTGCGCATCAGCCCGGACCTCTCGCAGGCCAAGGTGTTCGTGAGCGTGTTCCCCTCGGACAAGCAGCAGAGCGCGATGAAGATTCTTGCCGAGCAGAAGTCCTCTATCCGTGGCGAACTCGGACGCGAGGTTGCCCAGCAGCTACGCATAGTACCTGATCTCGATTTCTATCTTGATACAACGCTCGACTACGCCGAGCATATAGAAGAACTCCTGAAGAAGTGAGTGTTCCGCTCAGACTCGCTGCCCGCTACCTGTTTTCGCGCCGCTCCGGCAATGTGACAGGTCGCATCAGCGCGGTCAGCGTGGCAGGAATGGCGATTGGCACCGCTGCCCTCATTCTTGTCCTGAGCGTTTACAACGGCTTCGGTGAGATAATCGAAAGGAATATTTCCACTTCCAGCCCCGACTGGGTGGTTTCCGCCGTTGATGGCGGCACTATCAGCGTGCCTGCACAATTCTGTGCCGAAAATCCGGCCGATTCGGTGTCTTCCGTCCCTCCTCCGCTTTATGACGTGGTTCAGGTGGTGCGGCAGAGGGTGTTCGCCTCTTACGACGGTTCCGAGTCGGTGGTGATGGCCCTCGGGCGGAGCGATGCCGCAGCCTGCAGCGTCAGTGCCGACGTGGCTTCGGTGCTGGGCGTCAGGCCGGCAAGGCTGGAGATGCTCCGTCTCTATTTCCCCGACCGTGAGGCGAGCATATCGCTTTCGAATCCAGCCGCTTCGCTTCGAAGCATAAACGTCCATCCTTCGATGCTTTTTTCTCCGAAAGGGGAGGATGAGGCCGGGACGGTGATTCTGCCCATAGGCAAGGCCCGCGAGCTGCTGGGCTATGGGGCGGATGAGGTGAGCGAGCTGCATCTTCGCGACTGCCCGCGTCCCGAAGGTTTGCCTGACGGCCTGCAGGTGCTTGACCGTTACCAACAGCATCGCGACCTCTACAAGATGAAGCGCTCCGAGA
>JAGHTP010000078.1 GCA_018065265.1 Candidatus Cryptobacteroides aphodequi
GAGGAGGTGATTTCGCTTTGGCGCAGCATGGAGGGAAGAGGAGAATGAAATGCAAATGCGAAATACACGACCCCCTCTCCCAGGGCCCTGTAGAGGCTCCCTGTGTTTTTCGAAGCCGAAAAATCGACCTCGAAAAACATATACCCCCAATAGAGCGCTCTCTTTCAAGGGGTCATGTACTTCGGTTTTGAGTCTCGTTAGAAAGACGAACAACCCGGAAGACTGCAACCAATTGTGGAACTCAATGAAGCGTGTCGCCTCAGGTGAGAGACACAGGATTTTGCTCGTAATCCCTCGAGCCGAGGGGTCCGGGAGGGCAACCGGACAAAAAAAGCGGGCCGTCCGGGAGGATAGTCCGCTAATTGCATTCGTGATATCCGATTATTCGGCAGGTGCAATTGCTCCCATAGGGCAAGCATCGGCGCAAGTGCCGCAGTCGATGCAAACGTTGGGGTCGATTGAATAAACGTCACCTTCCTTGATGGCGCCCGAGGGGCACTCGCCCATACAGGTTCCACATGCTACGCAGGTATCTGCAGAAATTTTGTAAGCCATAATTGTATTTGGTTAATATTTGGTTCAACGGATGCGAAATTAGCAATTTTATCGCAAAAAAACTAAATTTGCGCGATGTTTATGAATGAGATCATAACGCTTCTGGTGGCAGTTCTCACCGTTTCCGGCTGCGCTTCGGGCAGCGGCAGATCCAAAGCGGCCGCCTCAGGCAGCGACAGCGGAATAGCGACGGAGAAAACTTCCGGTGGTAATGACAGAACTGCGGCCGCCTCAGGCGACAGCAGCGAGCTGGCGGCGGCAGACGCTCCCGGTAGCGCCTTGGACAATTCGGCATTTGCCAGTAAGAGCGCCGAAATGAAACCAACAGGATCCACCGATGCAAAGCCCACGGGAGCCGCTGAAGCGGAATCGACGAAAAAATCTGATGCAAAGCCAGCGTCCAATGATGCCAAGCAGTCGAAGTCCAATGATGCCAAGCAGTCGAAGTCCAATGACGCGAAGCCGGCGAAGGGAATTCCCTTCGGAGGCATCATCACCATTGACAAGACTATCTTCGACTGGGGCGACGTATCTACGGAAGACGGCCCCCTTGATTGCAGTTTCGAGGTGACAAACATCTCCCCCGCCCCCGTGACCATCACCAGCGTGGTGAGTTCCTGCGGCTGCACCGGGGTCGAATGGACGCGCGAAGCCATTCAGAGCGGAGCGAAGGGCATCATCAAGGCCCGCTACTCCAATGACGAGGGCGCGTATGCCTTTGACAAGACTCTCACCGTATATTTCGACACGGCAAAGAAGCCCCTTGTCCTCCATCTGCGAGGAGTCGTGCACCAGGGAGAAGTCACGCTCGAGAACTCGTTCCCCGAAAGGCTGGGCGACCTCGGCTTCACCGCCCTATCCATCAAGGCCGGCAATATGAGCCAGGGCGAAGTCAAGAGCGCCTACATACGCATAGCCAACTTCTCCGAAAGCAGGAAAAGCGTTTCGCTTCGCAGCCTCAGCCCGCAGCTCGAATTCGGCGCCGGGCAGATAAGCATCGAAGCCCGCGGCAAGGGCCAGATATCCTACACCGTTTCGTCCGACCGCAGCCTCTGGGGCAGAAACACCTATGAGGCCGAAGTGCTCGAAGATGGCCGCCCGACAGGCCACATAAGCCTCTGGGCCGTCACCAAGGAGGATTTCAGCTCCCTCACGCGCGAGGAGAAGAAGGCCGGCCCCACCCTCTCGCTCGAAGGCAATACATTCTCCTTCGATCCCCAGCCCAAGGGCAAGAGCATAGAAGCGGTCTTCCGCTACAGCCCTACCGGCGACTTCAAGATATATAAGATAGACCTCGGCACCACGGCGGCGAGCGTTAAAAGCATCAAGGACGGGGAGATACGCATAAGCGTGGACAGCAACGCCCTTGAAAGAGGCGAGCAGACAATTCTCGCGACTTTGTACACCAATTCGCCGCTCAGGCCGATCGTAAACCTCTTCATTACCGGATTTATTTATTAAATTCGCGCTCTTTCAACAAAAGTTTATGGCAGAAAAGAACATACTACCCACAATCGAGCAAGTAAGCTATACCGACGACAACATCCGCACGATGGAAGGCGTGGAGCATATCCGGCAGCGTCCGGGTATGTATATCGGCCGTCTCGGAGACGGAAAGAACATCGGCGACGGCATCTACGTCCTGCTCAAGGAAATCATCGACAACTCGGTGGACGAGTTCGCAATGGGCGCCGGCAAGCAGATAGACATCACCATCGAAGAGAATGTCGTTACCGTACGTGACTACGGCCGCGGTATTCCTCTCGATTCGGTTGTGAAGGCCGTCAGCATCCTCAACACCGGAGGTAAATTCGACGACAAGGCATTCAAGAAGTCAGTCGGCCTCAACGGTGTGGGTACCAAGGCCGTGAACGCTCTGTCGGAGTGGTTCTACGTATGTTCGCACCGCGACGGAATGTGCTCGCACGCAAGGTTCGAGAAAGGCAAGCTCATCGAGAGCGCCAAGGAGCCTACGAAAGAGAAGAACGGCACCCTGGTTCGTTTCTATCCCGACAAAGACCTGTTCAAGGACTTCAACTACCATCTCGACTATGTCGAAACGATGGTGAAGAACTACTCTTATCTCAAGAAAGGCCTTACCCTCACCCTTAACGGCGCCGCCTACAGGTCGGAGAACGGACTTCTCGACCTCGTTAACGAGAATCTGACCGAAAGCCCCATCTACGCCCCCATACACCTCGAGGGCGAAGACATAGAAATAGTTCTCACCCACGGCAACGCCTACGGCGAGAACATCTCCTCGTTCGTCAACGGCCAGAATACGCGCGACGGCGGAACGCATCTCGCCGCATACCGCGAAGCCATCGCCAAGACGCTCAAGGACTACTTCAAGAAGGACTACAAGCCCGAAGACTGCCGCCAGGGTGTTGTGGGTGCGATAAGCATCCAAATTCAGGAGCCGACATTCGAAGCGCAGACCAAGACCAAGCTCGGAAGCATCTACACCTGGGAAAAGGGTGCCGAGCACGGCCCTACCATACGTTCGTTCATCAACGATTTCGTAGCCAAGGCGCTCGACGACTATCTGACCATCCATAAGGAGATTGGTCCCGCCATCGAGGACAAGATCAAGTCGTCGCAGAAGGAGCGCGAAGAGATTGCCGGCATCCAGAAGAAGACCCGCGAGCACAACAAGAGGGCCAATGTCTACAACAAGAAACTCTGCGACTGCCGCTACCACTTCTGCGACAAGCGCAGCGAAAAGACCCAAGACTTCATAGACGCATCGAGCATCTTCATAACCGAGGGTGATTCGGCGAGCGGAACCATCACCAAGGCACGCGACGCAAATTTCCAGGCCGTGTTCTCACTGCGAGGAAAGCCCATCAACTGCTACAAGGAAAGCCGCAAGAGAGTGGCCGAGAACGAGGAGTTGAACCTTCTCATCAGCGCGCTCGGCGTGGAGGAGGACCTCGACAATCTGCGCTACAACAACATAATAGTTGCGACCGATGCCGATGATGACGGTATGCATATCCGTATGCTGGTACTTACCTTCTTTATGAAGTACTACCCCGACCTCATCCGCCGCGGCCACGTGCATATCCTGCAGACTCCCCTCTTCCGCGTCCGCAACAAGAAGGACAATGTCTACTGCTACTCTCCCGAAGAGAAGGAAAGCGCGATTGCCAAACTCAAGACCGGAGTCGAGATAACACGATTCAAGGGTCTCGGAGAAATCTCATCCAAGGAATTCGAAGACTTCATAGGCGAGAATATGAGGCTCGACCAGGTGAAACTGGCCGAAGAGGAATCGATTGCCGAAATAATGGAATTCTATATGGGCGACAATACCATAGAGCGCCAGAACTTCATACGCCACAACCTGAAGAGCGAGGAGGAACTCGAAGATGTCAATATCTAAATTCATCCTTACAAAGGTTCTCGGATGGCATTACAAGTATGACATTCCCGAGGACCTCAACAAATTCATCATCCTCGCCGCGCCCCACACAAGCATCTGGGACTTCGCATTCGGTTTCTTCTACTGCCGCGCCCAGGGCAAGAAACTCCACGTGATGATCAAGAAGGAATCGTTCTTCTTCCCCGTCGGAGGTCTTCTGAAGGCTATGGGCGGATTCCCTATGGACCGCGAGAACCCTCAGGCCACGATGATGCGCCTGATACACGAATTCGAGAACAACGACAGCTATATTCTTGCCATCTGTCCGGAAGGCACCCGCAAGCCCGTGCACAAATGGAAGACGGGATACCACACCATCGCCACCCACGCCGGAGTTCCCGTTTATATGGGCTATTTCGACTACGCGGCCAAAGAGGTGGGCCTTCTGCCCGAGCCGGTAGAAATAACGGCCGATGCCCGCAAGGACACCGACCGTATTCAGGAGCGCTACAAGGAAATGAACCTTACCGCGCTGCACCCGGAAGGCTACGTTACCGAGTAAGTCCGTAGACCTTTTCCATCTTGTGGATATATCCCTGCTCGCCTACTGACGAAGCCATAGGGTCCTTGAGGTAATCCTTGTTCATACGCACATATCGGCGGCGGAGCTTATAGGCTTCGCGGAGCACAGGTTTTATCTCGGAGTGTATCGCGCCCAGGTTCTCCTGCGTGCCTTCAGGCGATTCGTACTTCATTTCAGCTATGCGCCACTTGAGCCAGTTGATGCGGAAATCGAGCATCAGGCCGAAGTGTGCGAATTCGTCGCGGTGGCTGCGGGCTTTCAGGCCTGCGAATCGTTCGCGAAGCGCGAGAGTCTCTTCCAGACTTGCAGGAATGACTTCCTCAGGCTTCTGATTCCAGAAGTACGGCATAGGCTGAGCCAGACTGAAGTAATCGTACATTACAGCGCATTCCTGCTCATCGAAGCCGTAGCGGTCAGCGCAATACTCGTATATGAAACTCTTCGGGTCGAACACCTCGTCACTGCCTGTAGCCTTGGCGAAAGCCGCGATGAGGATGTCGTATGCACTGAGCGGATAGCACTGGCGCAGGGGCTGAATCTCAATGACGTCGCGGTTGTCTGAATTGTCAAGAGTAAAGCCATAGACACCGGAAGTCGACCAGCTTGTGTTGAACATAACCTTTGCGCCTTTCTCCCTCATAAATGGGACATAAGTCGTGAGGTTGTTGAAGTGCTTCATCCAGTCGGTGGTGTAGATATGGTCGGGGTTGCTGCGCAGCGATGTGGCGCCCCACAGTTCCAGACCGGCCTCCTCCATATTCTCGAGTTTGCCGAAGTGATCGACTTTCCAGCCGTAGTTCCAGTCCATAATGATCAGGTCCTTGGGAAGCATCTCAACAGCCTCGGGGTATTTAAGAACGATATCGCCCCAGATGACGGGAATCTTCCCCATATCGGAAACTATCTTGCACATACGGCTGACGTACTGGCAGAAGAGGGCCGAGGGGCCGATCTTCTCCATCTCTGCCTTGCAGCCGCGGCAGGCACCGAGAAGACGTGTTTCGTCACAGCCTATGTGGAAATACTTCGAAGGGTGGAGCCTGGCCACGTCCCTGAATATGGATTCGAAGACTTCTTCCGGAATGTCGGCCACCGTGGGGCAGACCTGCGAAAAGAGGAACGCGTTGCTGTTGTTTTCGCGGATTTTCGCATAACGCTGGTGCTGGAGTATGTACTCCATATGGCCGAAGCAGTTCTGCAGAGGAATCACCTCTATCCCCTTTGAGGCACAATAGGAGATGAAGTCGGTCACTTCCTTCTCGGTATAAGCATAGCGGTTGCGTATGGTCGCATTCTCCTTGAAAGGAAATGAGCCTTCCCATTCCATCAGCAGAGCGTTCATTCCGAGTTCGGCGCTGCGGTCGGCAAGTTTATAGAGGGCGGGCATAGTCATCACCTGCGCACGCATATCGATATGCATTCCGCGAAGGTCGAACTCGTCCGCACGTACGGGTGTCAGGAGGCAGAGTGCTGCCAGGATAAGGATGAGCTTTTTCATTTATTTGAGGTGTTTCTTTGCGAAATCCATATAGTCGTACCAGTCGGAGGTGAGCAGGCTGTGAATTCCAGTACGTACGCGATAGGCTACAGTTCCCTCTGCATCGGGGACGTCGAGTTCGGGCTCGCGTCCGCTTACGCCCTGCTTGCCGTAAAGTTCATAAACCGGACCAGCGTTCACAGCGGTGAGCCACTCCCCTCTCGGGTCGGCCCAGAGGTCCTCGATTGCGCTCCCGATATAAAGCGGACGGGGTGCTATGAGCGCCGCAAGCCAATGTTGGTCAGCGGGGAATGCGTTCTCGTTGTCGGCATATTTGTAGAAATTGGGAGTGAACCAGTAAGGGAATACCTGGCTTATGCTCTTGAAGTTCTCTCCGAACACACGGCGCGAAATGGCGGCACCGCAGCAACCGGAGCAGTTCGAGCATACCATCGCAAAACGACTGTCGGTCGCGCCGGCCCACAAAGCTGTCTTTCCTCCGCGTGAATGGCCGATTACCGCAACCCTCGTGGCGTCGATCTCGGGGCAGGTTTCGAGATAGTCGAGAACACGGCTCAAACCCCAGGCCCAGGCCGCGATGGCGCCCCAGTCATATTCGGGGCCATACCAGTCGCGCACACCACCGGCAACCTTCGTGAAATCGACATCCTTCTCTATCGAAGAGTGGAAAACGGTTGCCAGGCCGAAGCCTTCGCCGCAAATGTACTCGACAGGCCAGCGGTAAGAGTGGGGGCTTCCGGGTGTCAGGGCATCTTCGAACAGATTGATTCCTTCGAACATCGGGACGGGATGCTCGGCGCTCGCGTCGGCGGGCAGATGGATCAGAGCCACGAAACTGTGCTCGGGATTGTCGTCAATGCAGATGCGCACGCTCCTGCGAAGAACCTTTCCGTCGTAGATGAGCTCATCGGGGCAGGCAAGCTCGAAATGCAGACCCTCGGGGCGGCCGGGGGCGTGGCCGTACATCTCGTCCTCGAAGATTCCGAGCACAGATGGACGTTTCTTCTCCCAGGCCTTGACTGTCGTTATCTTGCGGCCGCACTTCTTTGCGAGCGGGTCGGGAAGGGTGTATTCGGGCACATCAGCCTCATTTTCATTACAGGCATTGCCGAAACGGTCTATGTAGACCTGAGCATCGGCAAGGGAAGCCATACCGGCAAGGATGGCAATCGAAAGTGTTATTTTTCTAAGCATTCGTTATTGGTTGATAATTTGCCTCAAAGATACGAAAAATGTCCGACAAAGCCGCTACCGCAACAGGGGTATCACGACGCGAAGAAGTAATTCGCGGGGATGTTTGGCACTGACAAAAAGTTTTACTATATTTGCGACCCCTTTTGGGGAAACATTATTACTTTTTATACAAACAATTATGATCAAACAGTACGAAACCGTTTTCATTGCAACTCCCGTTTTGTCTGATTCCCAGATGAAGGAAGCGGTTGCCAAGTACACGAAGTTCATTACCGACAATGGCGGAGAGATCGTGTACGAAGAGGACTGGGGGCTCAAGGCTCTTGCCTATCCTATCCAGCACAAGACCTCTGGTTTTTATTATCTCGTAGAATTCAAGGCTGAGCCTGAGTTCATCGCAAACCTCGAGACCCAGTATCACCGTGACGAGCGCATCCTGCGCTGGCTCACCGTTTCGCTGGACAAGAACGCCGTGGCATACGCACAGCGTCGTCGCGAGAACAAGGCCGCCAAGGCCGCTGCTCCCAAGGCAGAAGTTGCCGAGGAGAATGTTGAATCCAATGTAGAGGAGGCTTAATTATGGCAAATGTAGAAAACAGCGAAATCCGCTATCTCAACCCCGCAACTGAGGTTGTCCGCAAGAAGAAATACTGCCGTTTCAAGAAAGCCGGTATCAAGTATGTGGATTACAAAGATCCCGAGTTCCTCAAGAAGTTCCTCAACGAGCAGGGTAAGATCCTTCCCCGCCGCATCACCGGTACTTCACTCAAGTTCCAGCGCAAGGTTGCCCAGGCTGTAAAGCGTGCACGCGCCATCGCTCTTCTTCCCTATGTTACTGACCTTCTTAAATAATCAGAGAGCCATATGAAAATCATACTTAAGAAAGAAGTTGCAAATCTCGGCGAGGCCGGTGATATTGTAAACGTTAAGGCAGGTTACGCTCTCAATTATCTCGTTCCCCAGGGCTTTGCTACCGTAGGTACTCCCTCCGCTATCAAGCAGCACGAGGAGACAATCCGTCAGAGGGCTCACAAAGAGGCCAAGCTTGTTGCTGACGCACAGGCTCTCGCAGCTTCGCTCGAGAAGAAGGCTCTCAAGATCGCTGCCAAGGTTGGCGAAAGCGGCAAACTTTACGGTGCCGTTACAGCCGCTCAGGTTGCCGAGCTCCTCGAGGGCATCGACAAGAAGGACATCACCGTTCCTGAGATCAAGGAATGCGGTGAGTTCGAAGTTAAGGTGAAGTGCTACAAGGGCGTCTTCGCCAACGTCAAACTCGAAGTTGTTGCTGCTGAATAATATTCGCAGTAATCAATAAAAATTGAGGGGTGGCCGCTTGGTCACCCCTCTTTCTTTTGCGCGTTATCTGCTAGAACAGATAACCGAGGTTCAGGTAGAAGGCGCCTGTGCCGTCTTGGTTGTACAGGGGGCTGTTCTTCATGAAGTGCGTTACAGGCATACCGTATTCGGCAGCAACGATGAAGTTCTCGTTCATAATGAAACGGAAGCCGGCACCGACAGTGATGTGCGGAGCGTCTTTCTCGCGGTCGGTGACAATCTTTGACGAAAGGTCGGTTCCTAGAAGCGAGCCCAGGGTGCTGAGAGCCGAAGCGTATGAGGCGAGAACTCCGAGATCGCGGCTGCGGGTAACCATAGTTCCGTCGCTGAATGCGCTGAGTCCGAGAGCGATGTTCTGCCTTCCGGCCGTGAACTTGGTGAAGCGCCAGCGGAGTTCGGCATTGTATGTAGCCATATCCAGACCGACGGCACGGGTACGCATAATACCGCGTACGGTGTTGTATCCGCCCATTCCTTCAAGGTCGGACTTCTCTCCCATAACGGTCATATATGAAAGTGCGTAGAAAGGAGCCTCGTTACCGAATGTTCCCTCATACATAGCGCGATAGGCGAATGTGAGCACATCGTTGCCTATGATGGGCAGATACTGCCTCCAGGTAAGGGCGTAGCGATAGTAAGGAGTCTCGGAGATGCCGGGAAGCGCAGCGGTAATGTGGCCTTCGGCCCAGATTCCGCGCGTAGGAGCACCTTCCTTGTCACGACTGTCGTAAACGAGTCCGGCACGAAGACCGCTTGCCCATCCGCCGTCAGCCTCGGCTTCGGAGATGACTCCGGCCTTCTTGTAGATATCGAAAAGGGTGGGTGCGCCTTCGGGATATTTCTTTGCGGGGTCCTTGCCCTTGTTTATGCTCGCATAGTCGATGCTGCCGAGATTGAAGTAGTTGGCGAAAACGCCGGCCTCCCACTGCAGGTTGTCATTGATGCGTCCGAGGAAGTCGCTCTTGAAAAGCATCTCTTTGCGCGAATAGCGGTAGAAGGGGTTGAAGAGCGGAAGGTTCGGGTCGTCCTTGCCGTCCGCGATGAGTTCGTGGTTGAAATAGGTCTGATAGCCGCCGAATCCGTAGAAGTCGTACGCCTTGTCTATGTTGACACGAAGAGCCGAGCTCCAGCGCACACCGGGGATGAGTTCTTTGTTGTCGTAGCGTAACTGATAGAGTTGCGATCCCTTTGTGTAGAAGGAAGCCTCGATATAGAGTTTCGAATCGTAATTGGGATAATTATGTCCGTCACCGTAATCGAAGACATTCAGAATTGCACCGGCCTGGAAGCCCTTGTCGGCATCGTATGCCACAACGGGAAGGGGTCCGAGGTTGTAACCGGTCTTGATGATTTCCTTTTTGTCCTGCGCAAAGAGAGAGGCTCCGCAAAGGAACAGAGCCACAAGCGCAACACTAAGCTTTTTCATTTGATTTGTATGATTGGAAAAGGTTTTGGTAAAATGCTATGTGCCAATAATATGCACTGTGGCATAGCAGAAGCAGCGGCAGCAGGGCCAGCACCCACCAATTGAGAGTGCTGATTGCCACTATCAGCAATGCCAGCACATACAGCAGCAGGAAGACGAACTTGCAGGCATAACGCACGGTGTTCATCCATGCCTTGTCCTTGAGACGGGTTCCAAGGAAGGTCGAAGCAAGCCACATAGGGCTGCTCAGCACCGCCCACATCAAGAAGAAAGGCAGCATCAGCACACCGGCGATAGTCCTGAGCACGGGATGTTTGTAGACAACCGGCTCGTCGGTACGGACAATCAAGTCCTGGATACGCTCGCGCAGCATCTCCACAAGCTTATGATTGTCGACATCCATATACTCGCTCACGCGGATGGGCTCGCCGAAGCGTATGTCCAGACCGCAGCAGTAGCGGAAGAAATCTTCGTAATCGAGGCCGACAGGGACGATGTACACCGGCTTGTCACCGAGTTTCTCCTGGGCCGATTTGGCGATACGCCAGATTCCCTTGCGCACCTGATGGACGGAGTGCGATGTATGATGAGTTCCTTCGCTGTATATACAGAAAGGCATATCGTGATCGATGATGTCTATGACCTCTTCGAACACTTCAAGATTGCGTTCCACCGCTTCGGCGCCGTCTCTCATCCTGGCCATAGGCAGGATTTTAAGGAAGCGCAGCAGCGCGGCGACCTTGGGTTTCTTGAAGATGTCGGCGCGGGCGCCGAACGACGAACCCTGCTTGTCGGCCTGCAGCACTACGAGCGCATCCATCAGCGTATTGCAGTGGTTGGGAGCCAGAATAACGGCTCCGTCGGTAGGGATATTCTCCTTGCCGTGCATATGTATATAGCTGAAAGAACGGCGGGTGCACCAGTCCACATAGGGGCGCAGGAAGAAATAGCCTTTACTGTTTTCCCAGACTTTTGCCATCAGATCAAATTTTTCAGTTCAAAGGAATCGTGCGCAATTGCATCGGCTCCGGCCAGATCTTCAATCGGACGGAAGCCCCAGCTGACCGCGATGCTGCGCACACCTGCATTGCGGGCTGTTTTGATATCCGACCCTGCATCGCCTATCATTACCGTATCCGCGGCACCAAGACCTGCCTTGCGGCAGATTGTCTCTATTACCATAGGATCGGGTTTGAGGGCTGTGCAGGGCGAATCGCCAAGAATTGCGACCCAGTCGATGTCCGGGAAGAATTCCTTGATGAGTGTCATTGTCCCGCTCTGAAGTTTGTTTGATGCAACGGCAAGCTTGACTCCCTCTTTCTGAAGGTCGACGAGGAGATCCTCAATACCCGGATAAGGCCTGGTATTAAGATCGATATGCTCAGCGTAAAAGGCCTTGAAACTTTCCAGACGCTGAGAAATAATCTCGTCGGCAGCACCTTCGGGGAGAGCGTTCTTCACCAGATTGCGCACTCCGTGCCCTATCATCTTGCGATAATCGGTCATTTCGTGAGTCGGGAAGCCGGCCTCCGAGAGGGAATGGTTGACCGCAGCGGCAAGATCCCCGAGAGTGTCGAGGAGAGTGCCGTCAAGGTCGAATACCGCCAGTTTTGCTTTATACATTGGGACAAATATAGTAA
>JAGHTP010000118.1 GCA_018065265.1 Candidatus Cryptobacteroides aphodequi
AAATATGATGTTGTAAAGGCTGAAGGCAGTCAGTATTGGCTGCTCTCCGCGGATATGAACACAGGATTTATCCTTAACCTCTAAAATGAACGGATTATGAAAAAGACCATATTTATAATTGTATCGCTTCTCTGGTCGGTTCTCGCATCGGCGGAGGTCGTAGATTATGCAAAGGCTGAAGCTTTTGCAAAGAAGTATTTCGCATCCGGCAAGGTAACTCCTGTCAATGCCCGCACTGTTGCGGCAACGTCTTCCGCTGCCGAACCTGAGGCCTTCCATATATTCAATAATGAGAATGGCGGATGGGTGATAATCGCCGGTGACGATGTGGCAGCTCCGGTATTGGCCTACAGCCCTACTGGCAGTCTGGATATGACCGGGATACAGGAGAACACCAGTATGAACGCCTGGCTCGGAACAGTGAAAATCAGGATAAAGGAGGCAAAGGCAAAGAATGCCGCACCCTCAAAGGCATGGACTGGTGGAGCGCGTATGTCAGGATACGGCAGTGGCAAAGTCATTGAAACAGCACTCTGGGGACAAGGCAGTCCTTTCAATGACTTGTGTCCTCTTGATGACGGTTACAGGAGCGTTACCGGATGTGTGGCTACGGCGATGTCCATAGTGCTCAGGCATCATCAGTATCCCGCCCACGGCACGGGAACGCTCCCTTCTTATACTACACGAACCAAAGGCATCAAAGTGGAAGGCTATAGTATTGATGACCATTTTTATGATTGGGATCTTATGCCGTACGACCAAAGGTCATTTACTACTGACGCGCAGCGCAATGCTGTCGCCCAACTCGTCCACGATTGCGGTGTGATGGTTCAGATGGACTATACTGCTAATAGTTCCGGAGCATTTAGCGAGGATATAATACCGGCTCTCGCCGAACATATGGGATATACAAAGACGGCGAGATTCATATCCCGCAGTTCAGTATCTAATGACCAATGGCTTGAGATGATTGCAGGCGAGATTGACAATGGCCGCCCTGTTCTTTACAGCGGTGTCAGCAATGATGGCGGTCACCAGTTTGTATGCGACGGCTATGACGGCAAGGGCAATGTCCGTATCAACTGGGGATGGAATGGTTCCTGCAACGGATATTTCAGCGTCTCTTATCTTGGCGACAACAATTCAGGTGTTTTCAGCAATTACGATGATGCCATTTTCGGACTCAAACCGGCAACTTCTTCCGAACCGGGATATGTACCTGATCTGAACTTCATTGACGGAGGCATTTCGGTTTCAGACGATATCGCCAAAGGAACTACGTTCAAGGTTTCGATTGAAAGCTTGGCCAATTTGGGAGCGGAAACATTCGATGGCAATCTGGCAATATTTCTGGCGGACAGGAACAATGTCTTGAAGGAGATGATTAGCAGCAAGATGAGTACTTCCATTCCTTCAATGAATTATGGGGGGCCTTCATCTGCCAGCTGCACAATCACCTCTTCCGACATCAAACCTGACGACGGAATTGTACTTGCCTATCAGTGGAACGGTGAGTGGTATGTTGTAGGGAGTACCACTGCCTATGGTGGTAATCCCATTGCCAGGTGCGGTGTACTTGACGTTCCTGTAATCGTAATCAGGGACAACATACGCCCCGGCGAGAACCTGTACTTCAACCTCAATCCCGGCCGTGAGGCAGTCAATTCGGTTTCGTGGTATTATGACGACAGGGTGCTGAATTACGGTTATGTAACCGCAAGCACGGGTATACACGCCATCAAGGCCGTGGTCAGATACAGCTCCGGAAACAGCGATACTCTTTACAGACAGATAGAAGTAAAATAAACTGTTTTAAATAAACGGAAACTCCGCACCAGAACTTTAAATCCGACTATATGCAGCACGAGGAAATGCTGTCGGTGGGCGTTCTAAAGAACTTGAACAATATCCAGTTGTTCAGTTTTGCGAATGTTTCGCCTTATGTAAGCCTTGATGCTTTCGCCGGTCTTGGACAAGGATATGCTAATGAATATGTCAGTGACGCTGCCGAGGGCGCGCTTCTTGTCCAGGTTGGCTTGCGCCCGGCACTTGGCGTTGACATCTGCCTTTGGAAGTCAATTGTTTGCGGTATTGAGTTCGGATATGGGATTTCATACACAAGTTCTGCTAACAGTTCCGGCGAGCATAGTGGCACTGCCGATGTTGAGATTTCCGACTTCGAGATCTCTCTTGGCAACAATCCTTCAGTTTCTTTGAAACTTGGATTCGCATTCTAGCACATGTTTCAACAACACCCTCTCTGCCGCCCCGCACAAGGGCGGCAGTTTTTTTTGGCAAAAATTGGAATAATTCCTAAATTCGGCATAGTTCTTTATGAATTTTTCCTAAATAATACATAGGATTTAGAAGAATTATTCCTACCTTCGCATCGTATTTATATATAAATCAATGCTGTTCAGAAAATTCACGCGCACGCTAGAAGAGTTTCTTCAGACGGAACCGGACAAGATACTTCTTGTGAATGGGGCAAGGCAGGTCGGCAAATCATACCTGATAAGTTACGTTTCAAAGAAGTTGTTCAAGAACTATGTCGAGATAAACCTCAAGGAGGACAAGGAAGGTGACGGTATCTTTGCGAGTGTAAATAGCACGGACGATTTCTACCTTCAACTCGGCGCGATAGCGGGAGACCGTCTTGGAAAAAGGGAGAACACGATTGTTTTTCTTGATGAAATCCAGGCGTATCCGCACTTGTTGACGATGCTCAAGTTCCTGAATCAAGAGAAAAGATACAGGTATATTGCAAGCGGTTCACAGTTGGGCGTCGCCCTGGCTGAGACACCGTCTGTCCCGTTGGGCAGTATTGCGATAAAGGAAATGTATCCCCTTGACTTCGAAGAGTTTCTCATTTCCCAGGGTTGCGGGCAGGAGACCATTGAAGCAATAGAGGCGAAGTTCAAGGCAGGCGAACCTTTGAACGAGGCTATGCATGCGTATATGATGAAACAATTCAGATTGTATCTTCTGGTGGGAGGGTTGCCGGATGCTGTAAAAACATTCAATGAAAGCCGTAACATCGCGAAGGTTCGCGAAATCCAGAAAGACATCCACGACCTATACGGAATTGACGCCTCGCAGTACGACGAAGAAAGGAAGCTTGTGATCCGAAGGATATATAAGATGATCCCCTCGAACATGGAGAACAAGAAAAAGAGGGTATTCGTGAATGATATAGAGGAGACGAAGGCTCACAGGCAGTTTTCCGATTATGCCGAGGAGTTCGAATACCTTACAAATTCAGGGATAGCCATCGGCGTCCAGGCCATAAGCAATCCGAAGTTTCCGCTCAAGGAATCAGAGGAGAAGAACCTGTTGAAACTGTATATGAATGACGTAGGGCTTCTCACAAATCTCCTATACAGTACAAATATCAATGCGGTGTTGCAGGACCAGAGGAGTGTCAATCTTGGCTCGGTATACGAGACTGTGGTTGCGCAGGAATTGAAGGCTCACGGGTTTATGATGAACTATTATGACAACAAACAAAAGGGGGAGGTGGACTTCCTGGTTGACGACTACCAGAACCTGACTGTGCTTCCCATCGAAGTGAAGTCCGGCAAGGATTACGACGAGCACAGCGCCCTGGATAGGTTTCTGAATGTGAAGGATTACGGCATAACGAATGCTATTGTCCTGTGCAATGAAAGGGAGATAAGGAAAAATGGAGGAGTCACATATATGCCAGTATACTACTGCATGTTCTACAGACAGCGAGCTGGAACTCCTGACATGTATCTCCCGGAAATCGATGTTCCGCTTGTCTGAAAATATGAGAAAGGAGCATTGAAGGGTATCAGACGGCAGTTTTTTAACAGCAAAATGCAGAATTCCGTAGGGGAAAATTGACAGATTTTTGGCAACTGTCAAAAATTGGCTATATTTGACAGTTGGAGTTAAAACTGTCTATACTCCGCCAAGAGGCAAAGGGGTAGTTGAAAAGATGCTGGCCGATTTGGTGGATTTTTTGAACGATGATCAGCGATACCCAATAGATCCGTTGCTAAAGATGGCAATGGCTCATTATCAATTTGAAGCAATTCACCCATTCCGTGATGGCAATGGCAGAACCGGAAGAATCCTGTGTATTCTTTATCTTATTGACAAAGGCCTTCTGGATATGCCGATTTTGTGCCTTAGTTCGTTCATTATTCAAAATAAAGACGATTACTCCTATGCTTTGAGCAGTGTCACGGGAACGGAAAACTGGAAGCGGTGGTTAACGTTTATGCTTACAGCTGTAGTTCAGACATCTGATTTCACCCGATATAAAATTGAGCAGATACGCTCATTGATGATAAAGACAGAACAGCAGGTTTTGTCTCATAATCCATCTCTTTCCAAAATTGATATAGCCAAGTTATTTGAGCAGCCGTATATCCGCTCCAAAAACCTTATCGGAGAAAAGATCAAGAGCGTCAATACGGCAAAGAAGTATCTTTCGGAACTTGAATCTATCGGGCTCCTCGCGAAAAACAAGATAGGTAAGGAGTTCGTTTGGTTCAATACGGAATTGATGGGCATACTTTCGTCAGAAGACTAAACTACACAAATTAAAAAGCGCTATGAAATTGAATCGGGCTATAGGTGTTTTGTTTGGGTTATCACTTGCAATTTCGTGCAATACCGGGCATATCGGCAGCACATTAAAAGATGTTGAGTCGTATATTCAGGACGCACCTGACAGTGCGCGCGCCGCTCTGGAACGCCTTGACCTCTCGCGCACACCAAAACAGCTGCGGGCAAAGTATTCGCTATTTCATACGATTGCTCTAGACAAGACCGATAAATTCATAGATGACCTGGGAGTAATACTTCCGGCTGCCGAATACTACGAACTACATGGCAAGAAGCAGTATAGAATGATGTCGCAGTTCTATCTCGGCAGGATTTATTTGTATAAAAATGATGCTGTAAGCGCCATAGTTGCTCTTCGTAAAGCCCTTTCCATTGCCGAAGCCACAAATCAGACTTATTGGAAGGCGATGTGCTATTCAGATATCGGCTGGGCGCATCATCAAAATTATCTATATGAGGGGGAATTGGAATATTTTTCACGTGCGATGGAAAGCTGGAACGAGTATGGTGACAGTGTTCATATTAGGCAGGCAATATCCAGTTTAGCATTAGCATATCATAATAACAGGTGCTTTGATACAGCTGATAGTTTGTATTTCTTATTATGTGATGGAAATCCTCTAGATTACTATGTATATCCATTACGGGCGGATAATGAAATAAAGCGCCCGTATCCGGATTTTAATAAAGTTGTTGAATGGTACAATGTTGCCTGTAAAAACGCGGAATATATGATAGTTGATGATTACTATCAGTATTCATATGCATTATACCGCACGGGAGAAAAAAATAAAAGCGATGGGATATTGCGTCAGTTAACAGGGTATGATAATTCGCTCTCTGGGACAAAATGGAAAGGTGAAATAGCGCAGCGGGAGGGAGATTATCGCGCGGCGCTTGATATGTTCCGTCAGCATATGTTTCTTGCTGATTCGATTGTTCACACGCAATTGTGCCAGTCTATTATTAAATCAGAGGCGCAATACTATGAAACCGAGATGATGGTGTCAAAGATTAAGCAAAACAATATGCGGTTGATAATCGTTATTGCTTTAATCGTTTTCATTGCAGGCTCAATAATATATGTGCTGTATCATAGTAAGAAGGAGCAGAAATATCAAGCTGATTTGGAACGTATCACCTTATATGCGGAAGAATGCAAAAAACAATATGAACAACTTAACATTTCGTCAAGACGCAAGAAAAACAGTAAAAATCAGGAGCCGCTCCTTGAACAACTTCGAGAGTCGTTGATGTCTAATTATCGTAATAGCTTCAAGAAAATTGGAGAAATGATAGAGACAAAGGCATTTTACGGAGAGGCATCACATCGCAAATCAATGGAAGAAATAGAGTCATTAATATCTGAAATAAAGAACGACATTAAAAGTCAGAATCGATTTGAAGATAGGCTGAATCGTGATCTCGATGGAATTATGGAAAAATTGAGAATAGATTATCCGAATTTTAGTGATAATGACTTCAGGTTCTTGAGTTACTTAATTGTTGGTTTCGATGCTACTACACGAGCCGTCTTGCTTAATAGTAATCTAAACAATATGCGTGTAAAGAAATCGCGCTTGCTAAAATATATAAAGTTGCACCCTACAAATAATAGCAAACTGTATTATTACTTGCTTCGTGAGTGAAAAGCATTACACCAAGATTAGCTTTAATATATTGATTTATAATTGGATAGTAATGAGGGCTGGGTGTCTCGAATTTACCCCTCCCCAGATAATCTACTGATAATCAGCGTCTTATGTCGCTGTGGTGTGTAATGCTATTTTTTATTATTCTTGCATGCCCATTACGGTACGCTTGTAACTTTGCGAAAAACTTATGCATCATGAAAAAAGTTACAATCTTAATCATTGAGGCCTTATTATTGGCTTTCCCTTTATTTTGTTTTGCTGATGGAGATGAAACCATTGAGGTTCATTTAAGCCGGCCTTTCCCTTCCGGCCCAATTCACCACGCGCCAGAAATGGCTCCTGTTTCTGCGTATGTGCAGGAATCAACAGGGACGTTGTACCTCTATTCGGAAACAATTATTGATTATGTTAATGTTGAAATCTGTGATTTGGTAACAAACGATAGTCTTGAGGTCCCAGTGTATGTCTCCAGTGTTCCGGTTGGTCTCCCATTACCAGATTCTGATGCTGTAGAAATAATCGTAACGCTGCAGAATGGGAGGTCATACTGCGGATATTATTACAAATAAATGACATCGAATTATGAAGAAGTTGTATTATATGGGGCTCTCATGCATTCTCCTTTTTGCCGCCTGCGAAAGGGAGAGTGTTTTTGTGCAAGAAAGTCCTGCTCTCTCTGAAAAAGACGCTCTTGAATCATTTGCTAAAATTCTTTCAAAAGCGGTAAGCGAGAATGAACCTTTGCGCGCCTTTATTAAGGAAGAAGCTCAGCGTAAGTTCGATAGAAATTATGATGTTTTCTATCCTTTTATAATTAATGCTGAGGTGGAGCCGGGAAGGACATTTCGTGAAGTGCTTTTGACATATTCGGATGAATACACATTGACTTCAATTGAAAATGCGGCACCACTTCTAAATGTTTTTGTTCCCGATTGGTCGTGGTTGGGGGCCTTCAGCATCTTGACCTGGGATACGTCATCGGATGACATAGCAGTCTCGATAGCGGATGAGTCTGTTAACGATTCTCATATTATTATCCAAGGAGGTCAAAAGGTTGGATCCCTGCCGAATGGGTCGTTCCCAGTGACGCCTACTCTCATTGTGAAGTCAAACCATAGAATGAGAGTTGTCGGTCAAAGCACAAAATCAGGTTCGTTTAAATACGATTACGCCAATGAGGCATTCAATCCTGCAAATACGAAAGCGCGTGATTACGAAATATCCTATTTGTATCCCGCTACAGATCCATCTTCAAATATTGTTGAGGCAGAATCATTTGAGGATATGTTCCCAGAGGCAGTACAGGGCTGGGAGGAATATGGATACGGGCCAACCAGCTGCCAACGAAAGATGATTTATTATGGAATACATAACGGAGATTCCCTTGGGGTTCAGAACATTCATATGCGAGAATCAATTATGGCTATCTGTCTTCGGTTGACCAGTGGGTGCATGGACAACTCATCAGACCCGAAATTGCGTCAGGTTTCAAAGGAGGGCGAAACGGGTTATTCTGCCGAGCAGTTGAAAACTCTTTTATGGTCAAGCGGGCAGTTCGTCATACAGTTTGTGGCCAACGTTATTGATAATAATAATCAGACCAAGTCCCTTATTTCTTCAACGCCAACAGTTGTTGCCGAAGGATATAAGTTGTTTGATATTACTAAAATCAAACGGACTTTTTATCATAAAACTTGGTTTAAGCCGCGCTTGTATGAATATGTAGCAGAAGTCCGAGATTTGGCTCCTAAATGGTATTATCTGCCGACCCCGCTAGTCTTTGACCGATGGGACCCTTGTGGGGATTCAAACATAATTAATGTATCGATATTTGAGCAAGATTCGGGTAACAATACTACGGTAACGGCACCGGCAAAAAAACAACGGGCGTTGTCTTTTTCTGTTGAGTTGCCGGACTCGTTGAAATTTTCTTTCAATTGGAGTTCAAATATTGAAAATACAACTCAAACTTATACCAGAACAGCTGATGCTGATTCGCTTGGATGTGCATCAATCAGCTTTATTGATTATGTCGTACGATCAGCTACCGACAGTACATATACTCTCAATACGTATTCAACAGGAATGATAGACTTTATTGTTGTTCCTTATGCTCAATAATAGTATCTTTGTCCAAATTATGAAAAGAAGCATCATTCTTATTGTGTCGTTCCTGCTGATTGCGGCCTCGGCATTTGCGAAAGAGCCGGCCACGTTCGGCGAAAGAGGTTCGAATTTCCTGGGTTATACATACGAAAAGCCTTCTTCGGGGAACGATCTCTGGCGGCTTGAGTACCGCAGGTATTTGAAGGACAATCTGGCGCTGAAGGCTTCGTTCGTTTCGGATGTTTCAATAGGAGATGAAAGCGTTAGATCAACCGACGTCTCGGGCTCGCCGCATCAGAATTATAAGTCTGACTATATGCAGCATGAGGAAATGCTTTCTGTGGGCATCCTGAAGAATCTGAACAATCTCAATCTGTTTAATTTTGCGAATATTTCGCCTTATATAAGTCTTGATGCTTTCGCCGGTCTTGGACAGGGATATGTCAACGAGTATGTCGGAGACGCTGCCGAGGACGCGCTGCTTGTTCAGGTTGGTCTGCGCCCTGCTCTCGGCGTTGATATCTGTCTTTGGAAGGCGATTGTCTGCGGCATTGAATTCGGTTATGGGATTTCCTATACGAATTCTGCGAACAACTCCAGCGAGCACAGCGGTACCGCCGATGTCGAACTTTCCGACTTCGACATTTCACTCGGCAACAACCCTGCAATTTCTTTGAAACTTGGGTTCGCCTTCTAGCCTTCCGGGTCAACCATACAACTCCTGCCGCCCCGCACAAGGGCGGCAGTTTTTTGCTATATTTGCATTGATATGAAACAATACCTTGACCTTCTGCGCGAGATACGCGAAAACGGCGTTATCAAGAGCGACCGTACCGGCACCGGTACACAGAGCATTTTCGGACATCAGATGCGCTTCGACCTGAGCGAGGGATTCCCTCTGCTGACCACCAAGAAAGTGCATCTCAAATCGATAATCTACGAGCTGCTCTGGTTTATCTCGGGCGATACAAACATAAAGTATCTGAAGGATCACGGCGTTTCAATCTGGGACGAGTGGGCCGATGAGAACGGCGACCTCGGCCCGGTCTATGGCCACCAGTGGCGCAGCTGGCCCACCCCCGACGGCGGCACCATCGACCAGCTCAGCAACGTCATCGAGACCATCAAGAAAAATCCCGACTCGCGACGGATGATAGTTTCGGCCTGGAATGTCGCCGAGGTCGAAAAGATGGCCCTCCCTCCCTGCACAGCCTCTTCCAGTTCTATGTGGCTGACGGCAAGCTTTCGTGCCAGCTGTATCAGCGCAGCGCCGACTGCTTCCTCGGAGTGCCGTTCAACATTGCTTCCTATGCGCTTCTCACTATGATGGTGGCACAGGTGTGCGGCCTGAAGCCCGGTGAATTCATCCATACCACCGGCGACACGCACATCTATCTCAACCATTTCGAGCAGGTGGAGCTCCAGCTCAGCCGCGAGCCGCGCCCTCTGCCCAGGATGATAATCAACCCCGAGGTGAAGAGCATCTTCGACTTCAAGTACGAAGATTTCACTCTTGTCGATTACGATCCCTGGCCGCGAATCCCCGCTCCGGTTGCAGTATAACTCGTGCAGGGGCGAAATCGCCCTTCGTGCCCACCTTCCCGAGTTTAACGCACGAAAGAAGCGCCGCGCGCGCGTGGAAAGCCCGCTAAAATTTGTTAAATTTGCGAGCTATGAATCTGAAGTCTCTGGCTAAGGACACAGCCATCTATGGTTTGAGCAGTATTGTCGGAAGATTCCTCAATTATCTTCTCGTAATCCTGTACACATATACCATCCCCGCGGAAAGTGGCGGCTATGGCATTGTGTCGAACCTCTATGCCTGGACGGCACTGCTGCTTGCCCTGCTTACCTTCGGTATGGAGACGACCTTCTTCCGCTTCTCCAACAAGGCGGATGAAGACCCGGAGCGTGTCTATGGCACGGCGCTCAAGATGGTGGGCGGAGTTGCCGTCGTGTTCCTTGCCCTCATAGCATTCTTCCTGAAACCCATCGCCGGGGCGCTCGGCTATTCCCTGCATCCCGAATACATAGCCATTTTTGCGGTAATCACCGCTCTGGATGCCTTCCAGGCCATTATGTTCGTAAGGCTGAGGCAGCAGCGCAGGCCCATAAAGTTCGTGGCCCTTAAGCTGTCGTTCATCTTTGCAAGCATAATCCTCAACCTGCTGGTGTTCCTGGTGATGCCGCGCTTCTTCGGCCGCTTCCCCGCGCTTGAAAGCGCCTGGCAGAGGTTCGACTACGGCGTGGGATTCATCTTCCTGATAAACCTCATCTGTACAGCCCTTGTCACCTTCGGTTTCATTCCGGAGCTGAAGGGCTTGAAGCTGAAGTTCGACTGGGCCCTGTGCCGCCGTATGCTGGCTTACAGCTGGCCGCTTCTGCTTCTGAGCCTCGTTGGAATTCTCAACCAGGTGGCAGACAAGATTCTTTACAAACACCTCGTCCCCGGTCACGAAGGATTGGTGCAACTTGGCATCTACGGTGCCTGCGCGAAGATAGCAATGATAATGGCTATGCTTACCCAGGCCTTCCGCTACGCGTACGAACCCATCGTGTTCGGCGCCTCGAAAGACAAAAATAATGTTTCGACCCTTGCGGCCGGAATGAAATATTACATCATCTTCACCGTGCTCGCGTTCCTCGCCGTGATAGTGTATCTGCCTTTGCTCAAGCATATTATCGGCAGTTCGTATTGGGAGGGACTCGGTGTCGTGCCCGTCGTTATGCTGGCCGAACTGTTTATGGGCGTCTATTTCAACCTGTCGTTCTGGTACAAACTTTCGGACCAGACCTGGTGGGGAGCGGTGATGAGTGCGGCAGGCGCGGCGGTGATGATTGCCGTGAATGTGATCTTCGTGCCGCGCATAGGCTACTGGGCCTGCGCCTGGGCCGGTCTGGCCGGCTACGGCACCTCTATGCTCCTCAGTCTCGTGATAGGCGGCAGCAAGATGAAGGTCCCCTACGATGTGCGCGGAATCCTTGGCTTCGCCGGCCTTGGCGTGCTGATCTATTGCCTGCACAGCCTGCCGGTATGGCTCGGTGCCAACCTTCCAGCGTGGCTGAGCATCACCTACGGTACAATACTGCTGGCCCTTTACGGCCTCGCGGTCCTCAAGTCTTTGAAAAAACACAAGGAGATATGAAAATGAACAGAATACTGGCATTGCTTGCCGCCGGCTCGCTTCTGCTCGCATCGTGCGGGCAGGGACGTCAGTCCCGCACAGCGGAGGCCGCAGGGCAGGCTGTCGCCGACACGCTCACCAAAGCGCAGCGCGATTCCATTGCGGCTCTGCCCGATTCCCTCAAACCGAAATTATCAACAGCACAAATTATGGCAACTCTTGCAGAAGAACCCGTATTCGACATCATCACCAATATGGGTACCATCCGCGTGAAACTTTACAGCGGAACACCCAAGCATCGCGACAACTTCGCCAAGCTCGCTCTTGACGGTTTTTATGACGGCATCCTTTTCCACCGTGTCATCGACGGATTTATGATCCAGTGCGGCGACCCTCTCTCGAAGGATGAACTCCAGTCCGACCTCTGGGGCACCGGCGGCCCCGGCTACAATGTTCCGGCCGAGATAAGGAAAGAGTACCATCACAAGAAAGGCGCTCTTGCCGCCGCCCGCCGCGGCGATGCCGCCAACCCTATGCGCGAGTCGAGCGGAAGCCAGTTCTACATCGTTCAGAACGAGCGCAACTGCTCACACCTTGACGGCCAGTACACCGTATTCGGCGAGACCATCGAGGGACTCGATGTCGTTGACCGCATTGCAAGGGTTTATGTCGATTTCCGCGACTGCCCCATCGACCCCGTACGTATTGAAAATATCAAATTAGTAGAAGAATAAAGTTATGAATCTGAAAGACAACAAGTATGCTCAGTTCTACCTTGTCCGCGAAATGATGGACACGGTTGAAGCTATCCGCAAGTTTGACCCAGAAGTAGCCGCTCCCGTGGCTGAATCTGCCGCAAAGACAGGTCACCTTCTCCTTTCCGGCGAAGGCTCAAGCCGCATCATGCCCGCAAAGAATGCCATCCGCAAGGCGATGACCTGGGGTATCGACCAGTTCGTTCACACCGACGGCGCACACCAGAGCTGCGAATATGCGCTTGACAATTACACCGTTGTTCTCGCATCCAACTCGGGACGTACCAAGGAGACCCTGATGCTCGCCAAGCAGCTCGCCGCTGCCGGAAACGAGCGCCGCTTCGCCGTTACCGCCAATGAGAACACTCCTCTCGAGGAGGCTTGCAATTACACCTACGTGCTCCGCTGCGGCTGGGAGAATGCCGTTGCCGCCACAAAGAGCGTTGTCGAGCAGGTGCTCTTCAATGAGGCCATCGTGCGCAAGCTTGCAGGCAAGAGTTTCGACACTGCAGCCCTCGCCGACAAGGTCGAGAAGGCTCTCACACTCGAGGTTCCCGCCCATATCGTAGAATGGGTAAAGGGTGCCAACACAATCTATTTCGCAGGTATGAATGACGGTGTCGCTGAAGAGCTCACCCTCAAGACCAACGAAATCACCCGCCGCAAGAGCGACTTCCTTGAAGGAACCTATGCTCTCCACGGACCCGAAGAGGTTATGCAGGACGGCGACATCGTATTCGTGGTTGAGCCTATCGAAAGCGAGTATGAGAAATATCAGAAGGTATTCGGCGGCGCCAATGTGCACGTTGTGGCCATCGCTCCCAAGCAGACTCCTTTCGACACCGTCGTCGTTCCCGACGCCGGCGATCTCCAGCAGTACGTTGACCTCTGCGCAGGATGGAATATCCTCGTTGAGATTGGCGTTGCTCTCGGAATCAACCTTGACAAGCCTTCACGTGCCCGCAAGGTCGGCAACGAAATGTAGTTTATGAAGTTTGTCAGGAACTCATCGACTGACCCTCACTACAATATGGCCTTCGACGAGTGGTGTCTCGAGCACTGCTCGTCGGATGAGCCGTTTTTCTATCTCTGGCGCAATGCTCCGTCGGTGATCGTCGGGCTGAACCAGAACGTCCGGACCGAAGTGAATCTGCCCTTCCTGGAGCGCGAGGGGATAGTGCTCGCCCGCAGAGTGACAGGCGGCGGGGCCGTTTACCACGACCTTCAGAACCTCAACTACTCGATAGTGGCCCCGACCGGCAGTGTAGATGCCGTGCAGATGGTTGTGGATGCCCTGCGCTCGCTCGGCGTGGATGCCCAGCGCACAGGCCGTAACGACATCTTCGTTGACGGCCGCAAGGTCTCGGGTTACGCAAGGCGCGTCTGGAAAGACCGCGAACTCATCCACGGAACACTTATGTACGATGTTGACATCGACACTCTTACCAGGGTGCTCGACACTCCGGAGAGCAAACTGCATCTCAAGGGCATAGCCTCCGTGCACAGCAGGGTCGCGAATCTCAAGGACCTGCTGCCGCAGTTCGCCAGCCTCGATCAGCTGCAGGCCGCACTTCACGACATATTCGCAGCCGGCGACGAAGAGATGCCCCTTCCCGCTGATGCCGTGCAGCAGATAAACGCCATCAACGAAGCGAAGTTCGCGCGCCGTGACTGGAACTACGAAAGACTTCAAGAGGAATAGAAGAAGATTGATATGAAGCAACTCAACACAACTCTGATGCATCCTGCAGAACAGATATGCATCATCATCAGCCGCATTTACCGTGGGGGTATGACCACCACGTCGGGCGGCAACCTTTCAATTATGGATGAAAACGGGGATATATGGATCACCCCCGCCGGCATAGACAAAGGCTCTCTCAAGCCTTCCGACATTATGTGTGTCAAGGCTGACGGAACCATCGTCGGACCTCACCGCCCTTCGTCGGAATATCCTTTCCACAGGGCCCTTTACAAGATCCGTCCCAACCTTCATTCAGTTATTCACGCGCACCCTCCCGGACTGGTGACATTCAGCGTGGTGCACGAGATACCCAATACCAACATCATCCCTCAGGCCAAGGGTGTCTGCGGCCCTATCGGTTTTGCTCCCTATGACGTACCCGGCAGCGAGGCCCTCGGGCAGAAGATTGCCGCCGAGTTCAAGAAGAACCCCGAGTACAAGGCTGTCATTATGGAAAACCACGGCGTAGTGCTGATGGGCGAGGACATCGCCGATGCATATCAGCGTTTCGAGACTCTCGAGCTCTGCGCCCGCACCATCATCAACGCCCGCACACTCGGTGCTCCGACCTATCTGACCGACGAGCAGATACACTTCCACGACCGCTGCCTGCCCACGGGCTTCCAGCATTTTATGGACGTTCGCTATCCTTCGGACGAGAGGGCTCTGCGTACCGACATCTGCCGCCTTGTGCGCCGCGCCTGCGACCAGAGGCTTATGAGCAGTTCGTACGGAACAGTGTCCTGCCGCTGGAAAGGCAACGACTTCCTTATCACGCCTCCGGGCGTACAGCGCTGGGACATTGACGAAGAGGATATAGTTCAGGTCCGTGACGGAATGGTCGAGGCCGGAAAGATGCCTTCGCGCTCCGTGGCTCTGCATCAGGAAATCTACCGCCGCAATCCCAAGGTCAATGCGATCATCCTCACCCAGTGTCCTTCGCTTATGGGCTTCTGCACGACCGACGCCAAGTTCGACGTGCGCACCATTCCCGAGAGCTGGATTTTCCTTCAGGATGTTCCCAAGTTCCCCTTCGCCTCGCAGTACAACGACATCGACGCTGTTGCCGACGTGTTCAAGTCTCGTCCCTGCGCCATGCTCGCCAACGACTCGATAGTTGTGGCGTCGGACAGCCTCATCAACGCCTTCGACCGCCTCGAGGTGGCCGAGTTCAGTGCCAAGTCGCTCATTCTTGCCGCACCGGTAGGAAAACTCCACCCCATCACTGATGACGAGGTGGAGGATTTAAGAGTTGCCTTCCACGTAGGAGAGTAAACAGGCTACAGCTCTTCGGCGTGGGCGAGGAGGTAGTTTTCCGCCTCGACGCTCCACAGCCCCTGATGGCTCTTGCAGATACGGTCAAGCTCGTCGTAGACGGGCTTGTTCTGTTTTCCGAAGTCTGCAATTGCGGTAAGAGGCATATCTATATGAGTGTAGATGAGTTTCTTTCCGCCGGGGATGGAGGTGAGGTTGAGCGTGGTGTCGATTACGGCGCCGAGTCCACCGATGTGGGTCACGAGGCCAGCCGGATCCATTCCCTTGCCCATAAGGTGAAGGGCTTCCTTCATATCGTCGGTGTTGCCGCCGCTGGTTCCCACGACGTGCGTGCTTGCATAGTGCACGTTGTAGAAGTTCATAGGAGCCTTGAAGTCTGCCCTGCCGGGGCCTGAGAAGAAGTTGAGGCAGCCGTCGAATGCCAGGATGGCATCGGCCTGCTCAACAACAGCCGCAACGGGAGCCATGACCACGACTTCGTCGTAACCTTCGCCGCCCGAGATTTCGCGCAGTGCTTCGGCGGGATTCTCCACGGCACCGGTGTTCACATAACGCAGGTCTATGCCCTTCGAAGCGGCGAACTCCGGAGTGTAGAGGCTGGCGGCGCGGTCAAGTCTGGCCTGGTCGATGTCGGTGACAACGAAAAGAGAGGGATGCCTGTCCTCGCGGTGAAGAACGTAGTTGATGCAGGCAAGTCCCATAGGGCCGACGCCGGCCAAAAGTGCCATCTTGCCGCCGTCCTTGATCTCCATCGAGTGAACGTACGAACCGGGAGTGGTGTGATAGCAGGCGTGCATTGCGCCTATCACGCAGCTCAGAGGCTCGCTCAGCGAAGCGGGATAGAAGCCCTCGCCCTTGTAGGGGAGAAGACAGCCCTGCTGCATTACTTCAGCGGGGATGACGATGTATGTGGCATCTCCGCCTATGTACTGGTATGAATAGCCGGGAGCCGAAAGCACGCCGACCGGGCCACCCTCGTAGGTGAGGGCGGGCTGGATGGAGAATTTGTCTCCGGCCTTGAACTCCGAGGCCCATTTTGCACCGACCTCGATGATCTCGCCTGCGAACTCGTGGCCTATGATGACCGGATGCTCGGCGGCGTCGTTGGGTACTCTCTTGTGGTCTGTGCCCTGGTGGGCGGCCTTGTAGGAGGACATACAGATGCTGTCACTCACAACCTTTGCGAGAATCTCGTCTTCCTTTATTGCGGGAAGCTCGAACTCCTCGAGCCTCAGGTCGTCTTTTCCGTAAAGACGTACTGCTTTTGTCTTCATATCGTTGTCTGTATTATGCGAGCATTACCTGACCGCCCGTAACAGGAATTGCCTGTCCGGTCTCTCCGGTCTGGTCGATGGCGTAGAGAATAGCCTTTGTAACATCTTCGGGGTTGCAGCCCTTGTGCATAGGCACCTGGTTCAGGTAAAAATCCTTGACGTCCTGAACGGTCTTGGCTCCGGGCACCTTGCCTGCGGCGAGGTACTGTACGAAGAGTCCGTTCTCGGGATTGCTCCAGAGAGGTCCGTCATAGAAGTTGCCGGGGCAGATGCTGTTCACCTTCACGCGTGCGGGCGCGAGCTCGAGCGCGAAGCTCTGCGTGAGGCCTATGCCTCCGAACTTGCCTCCTGCGTATGCGAAGTTGGCCTTGCTTCCGCGAAGACCGCTCTTGCTGTTCACCTGCACTATGTCGGCGAAGTACTCGGGGTCGAGCGCTGTCTGGATCTTCATTACGTGCGAAGCGACCTTGGCGCAGAAGAAGTATGCCTTGTAGTTGGTGTTCGTGACGAATTCGAAGTTCTCGGGAGTCATAGCCTCCAGACTGCCCGCGCGGAGCACGCCTGCGTTCGAGACGAACACGTCGAGTGCACCGAAGTTGAGCACGGTCTGACGGATGAGATTCGCCAGGCTCTCCATATCGGCCACATTGGTCTTCACGAAGATGGCCTTGTTGCCGACTGCCAGGGCGTTGAACGAATCGGCGGTCTTCTGACCCACAGCCTCGTTGAGGTCGGCCACCACGATGTTGGCCCCCTCTTTCATAAGGTTACGTGCGATGCCCTCGCCGAAGCCCTGGGCTGCGCCGGTGACAATTATGGTCTTGCCCTCGACACGGCCTTTCGAAGAGGTAGCGCTGACCTTGCGGCGGTAGTTTTCCACCTCCCAGTTGTCTATGAAGGCAATCTGCTCGGGAGTCATCGGGCTCTGTCCGCCGAACGATGCGGCATACCAGGCTACCTTGACAGCGTCGGTGAAAACGTCGGTGATCACCTGCGCACCCTTGGCGTTGTCGCCCACGGCAACGAGTCCTATACCCTTGATGAGCAGTACCTTGGGAGTGTGCCCGCGGCGTGCGACGTATTCTTCTATGGCCTTTTCGGCATCCTGGACGAGGGTTTCACCCGCCTCGAGGAAGATGTACTCGCTCTTGCAGTAAACTATGCCGTCGGGGGTGAAGGGGCTTAGGATGGCCTTCTCGCGTCCTTCGCAGAGGAAGTGGTTGATGAGGGCGCTGTTGCTTATCTTCAGGGTCTTGAGGCCGCGTCCGCTGCGGCTGAGAATCGTACGTATCGCGGGGATTGTCTCGGAGATGCACTCGCAGATGGGAGCGTCGCCTTCGGGCAGATTCTCGACACGGGTGGCAAGCTTCGAAACTATCTCGGTGTAGAGGGCATCGATATCTTCGATGCTGTCAGCGCCGATGAATACGCCGTGGTTCTGCAGGAAGATGATCTGAGGCTCGTAGCCTTTGTCGTCCTTGTAGGCTTCGATACGGTCATAGACCTTCTTGAAGAGGGTGTAACCGGGGTCGGTGTATTCGATGTAGAGAGCCTGGGGGAAGAGTTCGGCGCAGAGTTCCGCGGCCTTTGCCGAGCACATCAGCCCGTTGACGATGGTGGGATGCGTGTGCACCACATAGGCAAAGCCGATGCAGTTGTGCAGCGATGTCTCTACCGAGGGACGCAGGTTGCGTGTGATGCAGGCGTCGGCGAGGTCGTTCTTGACCTGCTCTTCGCGTTCGGCGGTTTTGTCGCTGTACTTCTTTGTGCCCATGCCGGCCAGAAGTGTGCGGTCGAGCACGGCGAAGCCCTCCTCTCCGATGGTGGCCATAGCGTGACCGCTGGCCTTCACCCACAGATGAGCGTCGTCCTTATAGGAGGTGTTTCCGCCTCCGGCAATGACAAACCTGGGGTCTGCACCATAGCGGCGCGAGACTTCCACGAGATTCTCGATTTCCTTTTTCATTACTCTATGCTATTGCTTTAGTGATTATTTCATCGCCGGCATCGACTCCTTCGAGTCCGGCCTGATGTGCAGCAACGCGGCAGGCACCGCGGTAGTTGATGTCCTTGAGCTTTTCGGAGAGGTCGGCACAGTCGCGTGTGCGCAGCTTTATCGGCTCCATTGCGGGCGTGTTGTGTTCGCTTCCGAAGGTGACGGCAAAGCCCTCGTCCTCGAGGTAGGAGGCGTACTGTTCGAGTACGGCGGTGGTGTTGCGTGTGGTGATGAATTCTACCGAACGGAACCCGCGTTTCTTCAGGGTGTCGGCAGCCTTCTGCAGGTCGCCTTCGAAGTCGGTGAAGTTCCCTTTGGCGTCATCGGCCAGGAAAGGATAGGTCGGAATACCGCCGGCGGCTTCGATTATGCGCTGAACCGTTTCCATAGGCAGGAATGCCTTGGGGTCTTCGGGTACGAATGCGGCGCCTCCGCTCTTGAGCAGATTGCTGCGTATCTCGTTCTCGAGCCCGGCTGCGTTGTCAAGACCGCTTTTTACGGCCTTGCCTCCGAACAACATCTCGTAGAACGCGAGCCTCTGCGCTTCGGGCACGCCCGCTTCGACAGCGAGCCTCAGTGCGGTGGCCAGATGCCTCTCGCGGATGGAGCCACGTGTGAGGGTGGCGCGTATCTGGGCGAAGTCGAGCTTGAACCCGGCCTTGAGTGCGTCGAGGTGGTCGTTGAGCTTGTCGCACATCGCGGCGACCTGGGCGTTCGATTCAGCCTTGACGGCAGCGAGCATTTCGGCTTCGCGGCCCTTCAGGATGACGGGGTACGCAAGACCTTTTCCGCTGAGGTAGGTGCGGCCCGGGTTGTTGGGGTCGTTGACCCTGAGTCCGGCGGCCTGGTCCTCGGCGTTGAGCGAGATGAACTCTATATTGAAAAGAGGGAAGAGGCGGCGTTTGCCGCACTCCTCCTTCCATTCGCTATAACCGTCCATAGAATAGAAGTCGTTGATGCCGACAACCTTCACTCCTTCCGCCGCGGCCATGTCGAGGGCCTGACGCACGTCCTTGAACGCGCTGAACGAATACGGAGTGTGCAGATGGGCGTTTACGTCTGTTCTGTTCATAGGACTAGATACCTTTCTTTGCACGGAGAATCTGCTGGGCGGCGGTCATATTGCTTACCGGAGTCCAGTCCTTGAGAGGAACCATCTTCTCGTTGATGGCATCGAGGAACCACTCGGGCTGAGGGAAGAACGCCTCTTCGAGTTCGTGGCAAGGGGTGCTCCAGTTGCGTGAACCCAGAACGACGGGAGCTGCGTCGAGATAGTCGAAGCAGAGGTCGGCCACGTTGGCGGCCAGGTCGTTGAGGAAGCTTCCGCGTGCCGAAGCGTCGCCGGCGATGATGAT
>JAGHTP010000064.1 GCA_018065265.1 Candidatus Cryptobacteroides aphodequi
GCCTATGAAGAAGATAGTCACAATACTTGCTTTTGCGCTTCTTTCCGCGCTTCCGTCATCTGCCTGGGATTCGTATGGGAATCCTGATTTCTTCCGGCAAAGCGTATATGCCGGATACAGCCTCAGGAATACATCCCAAGCTTATGTCACCTCGAAGCAGTCTGATATTTACAATTTCTCCGGAGTGCTGAACTTTGGCTATGAGTACCGGATTTTCAAAATGCTCGGCGTCGGTGTGGATTTAGGATGGATGTCCAATTCAGGTGAGCATCGTAGCCAGCGTGATACCCCGGGTGGTGTATCATATCCAGTGAGTACCCCATTCAGGAAAGACTTCGTTATGTTCTCGGCGACTGTGAGGGGAATATGGCTGAGTTTCGATAATTTCTCGTTATATTCCGCTGCCCGGGCAGGACTTACTATGGGGTTTGAGGACAAGAACTGCACAGGCGTTCCCAATTTCCAGTTCATCCCTGTAGGTGTTGAACTTGGCGTAAAGCGTATCGGCGCTTATGCGGAAGCGAGTCTGGGGACAATCACGACCATTTCCTTCGGCGCCCGCGTACATTTCTGAGCATAGAACCCTATAATCCGGCGTTGATTGCATAAACGTAGCCCGGAGCAAAGTCGAGAACTGACTCGATTGTCTTTTCCTTCGTTCGGTTAGCTGGCGAATACCACTGTGTCCCAGTGTATTCCTTATCAGTAAAGAAAACCGATAGAATGTCACCGGCCTCAAGACTTCCGAAAGCGAGTACGGGAACGTAGTGGTAAAAAGTACCCTCTTTAACAAGTTGCGATATTCCATTCCTGTTTTCAGAATAGAAGGCATTCGGGACAATTTCCCCCGTCCAAGTTGATGAAGTGGCTGCTATGGTGCCGGAAGATGCAAATAGCTTTGCGGTGCCGCTCGAGGTGCGTGCCCCGATGCCCAACTGTGAAATGTATCTGGCATATACCCCATATTCATACGGATATGCTCCACTGATGCCCAACCTTATGACGGAGATCTTGCGTTGCATCCTGACAGAGGCGGCGGTGCCGCTGATAGTCACGTCGCCGATCATGATATCGTAATTCTTGATGGTGCTGATATCCTGGGAAAGTGCGTGTGCCGGGCAGTTTACTGCAATTGAAGCTGCCCCGACGGTAACGCCGGAGAATCTCTGGTTGGCGGCAGCAACAGCCACGCCGTTGTTCGTGATTGCGGGATAAAGGCATATAACCTTGTCGCCTGCATTGCCCGTCCAGGTGCCTGTGAACTCGGCCTTTTCACGACCGGCTTCTCCTGTAGAGCAGAACTCGTCAACGGCTGTAATGCCGGATTCGCCGATGGATACAAGGGTGACGTACTCCTTGGCTTCCCAGGACGTTGCGATGGTTCCGGCCTGAGTGCCGGCGGTATATTCATATGAGGTCTTTGTCGGTGCCGGAGCGGCAACTTCGGCAGAAACGGTAAGTTCAATACCATTATTCGAAGCAACGGGGCCTTCCTTCTGGCAGGACACGAACATTACGAGTGCCGCAGCCGACAATATTGCGATTCTTTTCATTTCAATAAGGTTTGACAGGTTAAATATCAAATTTCCATCCTTCCTGCATATCCGGAACTTCACCGGACTGGCAAAGGACTTTCTGGCAGTTGACGTGAAGGATGTCTGCCTGTGGGGGAATGTAATCAATACATTCCAATTGTGTTATCTTTTCCATATATTGAGAATATTAGCAATCGTACGCGGAATATGATGTGCTAATTTCATAATAAAGACGCGAACAGATTGTGGCAGAATGTAAAAAACACTCTCCCGATTGTAAAAACATAGCGTTTGGATGGCGTTATTCTTTCTCCCCGGCATGCTCCTCCATCCATTTGGAAGGGGACTTGCCCTGTATTTTTGAGAAAGCCTTGTAGAATGCGTTCCCGTCGCGGTATCCTGAAAGGGCAGCGATTTCAGACAGAGGATATTTCCTTTCCTGCATGAGGGAAACAGCATAGCCGATCCTGTATGAATGCACGAAGTCGGAAAACGATTTTCCGCTGTTCCTGTTTATGCTGTTGGATACATATGTCCTGTTCGACCCGACTTCGGGAAGGAGGTCAGTAATCTTGAGATCAGGCTTGAGGAAAAGCTGCTTCATTTCCATTACATTACAGATGGAAGAGAACAGAATGTCCTGCTGTGGCAGATTCTCGATATTCTTTCTTTCATACGAGAAGGCTTGGACAGCGATGTCAGAGGCCATATCCTCGGCGCTATAACTGCATCTGTAGCCCCAGTGGAAGATGCTGAACAGCAATGCGGAAAACAAACAGGACGGTATGGCCAGCAGTATCGTCCCATTGAAGAAATTCTTCCCAATAATGTTCGCTGCAATGGATATCACCGCTGTGACAAGGAACAGAATCACCAACATCATCAGCGAAGGCAAAGCCCGTTCCTCGGTATCAGCATAGAAATTGGCTACTTTGCTCCTGTATCGTGTGATGTCGAGCATTCCGAACACCCCGGTCTGGATCACTTGAAGCGCAAATATCACTGACGCAACTCTCTTTATCACGGAAAGGCTTCCTCCACGAACCACTGTTACACCCGACACGATGCCCACAAGCAGTGCCGGAATCAAAGTCATAAGGAGTAGTTTTGACGTTCCCTCCAACCTTGTCAGCGAGCAGATATAGATATTGAATAGTGGATAAACCATCAGATTGCACGTGAGATAGACACACTGCGACCAGAATGGCACTTCTTGTATATGACTTGAAAAGCTGAGCGAATGGCAGAAATACAGAGCTGTACAGGCCAGGCAGAAATACCATAGATTCCTGCTTGAGTGGTACCTGCGTTTTGAATCCACACCCAGTATTATGCTCCAGAAGAGGCACACAAGGAACGGCAGAAGGCAGAACAAATCGTAAAAATACTGTCTCATCGGATATCGGAACACCTCAGTTTTATGCAAAGATATAAAATAAAGGGGATGACCTCCAAGTCACAAATTGGACTTTTGGGTCATCCCCTCGATGGAACGGGAAAACCCCGTTACGGGTAGAATCCTAGAGCTGAGGACCGGCGCTCACGAGAGCCTTGCCAGCCTTGTTGCTTTCATATTTCTTGAAGTTCTTGATGAAACGGGCGGCGAGGTCCTTGGCCTTGACTTCCCATTCTGCAGCGTCCTTGTATGTGTCACGAGGATCGAGGATACCTGTGTCAACACCCTTGAGCTCGGTAGGAACGGTGAAGTTGAAGTAAGGAATGGTCTTGGTAGGAACCCTGTCGATGGTGCCGTCGAGGATGGCGTCGATGATGCCGCGGGTGTCACGGATGGAGATACGCTTGCCCGTACCGTTCCAGCCGGTGTTCACGAGATAAGCCTTTGCACCGCTCTTCTTCATCCTCTTTACGAGTTCCTCTGCATATTTGGTAGGATGCAGTTCGAGGAATGCCTGGCCGAAGCAGGCGCTGAAGGTAGGAGTAGGCTCGGTGATACCGCGCTCTGTTCCTGCGAGCTTGGCTGTGAAGCCGGAGAGGAAGTAGTACTTGGTCTGCTCGGGGGTAAGGATGCTTACCGGAGGAAGAACACCGAATGCGTCGGCGCTGAGGAAGATCACCTGCTTTGCAGCGGGACCTGCGCTGAGGGGCCTTGTGATGTTCTTGATGTGGTAGATAGGATAGCTTACGCGGGTGTTCTCGGTAACGCTCTTGTCGTCGAAGTCGATCTTGCCCTCGGCGTCAACTGTTACGTTCTCGAGAAGAGCGTCGCGACGGATTGCGTTGTAGATATCGGGCTCGCTCTCTTTGTCGAGCTTGATGACCTTTGCGTAGCATCCGCCCTCAAAGTTGAATACTCCGTGGTCGTCCCAGCCGTGCTCGTCGTCACCGATAAGCTTGCGCTTGGGGTCGGTCGAAAGGGTGGTCTTGCCGGTTCCGGAGAGACCGAAGAAGATGGCTGTGTTCTCGCCATTGAGGTCGGTGTTGGCGGAGCAGTGCATTGCTGCGATGCCCTTGAGGGGAAGGAAGTAGTTCATCATAGAGAACATACCCTTCTTCATCTCACCACCGTACCAGGTATTGAGGATAACCTGCTCCTTGCTTGTTACGTTGAAAGCAACGCAGGTCTCGCTGCGAAGACCGAGCTCCTTGAAGTTCTCAACCTTTGCCTTTGCTGCGCAGTAAACTACGAAATCGGGCTCCTGGTCGAATTCGGCCTGGTTCTTCGGACGGATGAACATATTGGTAACGAAGTGAGCCTGCCATGCAACTTCCATGATGAAGCGAACCTTCATACGGGTGTCTGCGTTGGTTCCGCAGAAGCCGTCAACTACGTAGAGCTTCTTGCCGCTGAGCTGGTTGAGAGCGAGTTTCTTTACGCTCTTCCAAACCTTCTCGGACATGGGGTGGTTGTCGTTGTGGTACTCCTCGCTGTCCCACCATACGGTGTTCTTCGAGTTCTTGTCCATAACGATGTATTTGTCCTTGGGCGAACGGCCGGTGTAGATACCGGTCATAACGTTGAGTGCACCGAGTTCTGTCTCCTGGGCTTTCTCGTAGCCTTCGAGTTCAGGACGGGTTTCTTCATTGAAAAGCACTTCGTACGTAGGGTTGTAAACAATCTCCTTCGTATTCTTGATGCCATACTTGTTTAAACAGAGTTTTGACATGGTTTGATAGATTATGTTTTTGATTTTGAATTACTGCTTTTTTGCGGCGCAAATGTACGTTTTTTTTGTCTATTTGTCAAGGCTTTCCCGGGCAATCTCAAGTGCATCTGACGACAGTCTGTTGGCGGGGTCGGAGCAGAAAGCGGCAATCTGGGCGGCATCGGCTCCGGGGTGCGAAGAGAGGAACTCCTCAACGGCCTCGCGAGTGGCGGCGGACCCCTTCGCGGAGCGGCACACATCGCACTGCCCGCAGGGGCTGGTCTTCTCCTGCCCGAAGTAGTGCAGAAGCTGCTCGGTGCGGCATTCGGCCTCGTTCGAGACAAAATCAGTCATCGCCTTGGCGCGGGCGAGCGTGCTCTCGCGCAGATGCGCGTAAAGCGCGGGTTTGAGGTCGACGTTCCCCGGCCTCAGCCTGTCGTGCAGGATGTAGATTACGGTGCAGCGGTCTGCGGGTATGTAGCGTATGACGTGCTCCACTGCCAGGCGGTAGAGCAGCTGGCGCAAGGCCGGCACTCCAATGCCCATCTTCGTGCAGAGCCTCTGTTCGTCTATGTTCACGGGGTATGAGAACAGGGCCGTGTACTCGCGCATCAGGGTGTCGAGCAGCCGCGCGCAGTCGGGCTCGAGGTTCACTTCGTAGAGGGTCTGCCGGTCGGGCAGAATCTGGACGCGCGTGCTGATCTCGGTATCTTCGGCGTAGATCAGATGCCCGGCGCGCTCGAGGTAGCGTATGGCGTAGTGGGCTGAACTGCGACTCAGTTTGAACTGGGCGCAGAACTCTTCGAGCTTGAATCGCACTTCGCGGCCCATCCCAAGGTCGTAGGGAATCTGTGCGTAGATGTGCAGCTTCTGGTATATGTCTTCGATCCAGGCGAGCGGGGGATAGGCCGCTTCGCACAGGTCGCGCAGGTGCCTGGAGTCGCGCTCGTTCCAGAGCAGGACGGCGTACGAGGTTTGGCCGTCACGTCCGGCGCGTCCCGCTTCCTGGAAGTAGGCTTCGGGCGAGTCGGGCAGGTCGGAATGCAGCACGAATCGCACGTCCGGTTTGTCGATGCCCATTCCGAAGGCGTTGGTGCACACCATTACGCGTGTGCGGCCCTCTTTCCAGGCTTTCTGGCGTTCGCTTCGGGTCGCGCCATCGAGCCCGGCGTGGTAGAACGACGCGTCAATGCCTTCGGAGCGCAGCAGGGCGGCTGTCTCTTCGCACTTGCGCCTGTTGCGTATGTACACGATGCCGCTGCCTTCCACCTTGCGGCAGATGTTCAGCATCTGGCCTGTCTTGTCGGCGCAGCGGCGTACTATATAGTTCAGATTCGGCCTTTCGAAGCCCGACTTGAGCGTTACGAACTCGCGCCCGGGAGTCTGGAGGCGTTCGACGATGTCCTTGCACACCTCGGGCGTCGCCGTGGCGGTGAGGGCCATCAGAGGCGCGTCCACCTGTTCGCGAAGCTCGCCTATGCGCAGATATTCGGGCCTGAAGTCGTAGCCCCATTGCGATATGCAGTGCGCCTCGTCCACGACTATCATCGATATGTCCAGGACGCTCAGATACGACTGGAAGAGCTCGGTCCCCAGCCTTTCGGGCGAGACGTACAGGAATCGCGTGTCTCCGTAGGCGGCGTTGCCCAGCACCACTTCGAGTTCGTGCCGGCTCATACCCGAATAGATGGCCGCCGCCTTTATGCCGCGCTCCTGCAGGTTCTGCACCTGGTCTTTCATAAGCGCGATGAGCGGCGTGACGACGAGCGTGAGAGCTTCGCGCATCAGTCCGGGCACCTGGAAACAGATTGACTTGCCGCCGCCGGTGGGCAGAACGGCAAGAACATCCCGCCCCTGCAGGCTGGCATCTATGATGTCTTCCTGCAGGGGACGGAAGGAGTCGTAGCCCCAGTAGCGCTTGAGTACTTCGGAGGGGCTCACGTATTATTTCGTGCTGATGCCGAGTTTGCGGAGCAATGCCTCGGGCTGAGGATCGTGGCCGCGGAAGTTGCGGTAGAGTTCGGCCTCGTCGGCGCTGCTGCCCTTGGAAAGGATGTTCTCACGGAACGAGCCGGCGACTTCGCGGTTGAAGATGCCCTGCTCCTTGAAGAGAGCGAAGGCGTCGGCCTCGAGCACTTCGGCCCACTTGTAAGAGTAGTATCCGGCTGCATATCCGCCGCTGAAGAGGTGGGTTATGCTGGTCGAGATGCAGGTGCCTTCGACATCGGGCAGAACGGCATAGGGAGCGAGAACCTGTTTCTCGAACTCTACCGTTCCCATAGGGGTGATGCTGCTCTGGCTGTGCCAGGCCATATCGATGATTCCGAAGTGCAGCTGGCGTACCTGGAGGTAGCCGGCGAGGTAGTTCTTCGAATCGACGATCTTCTGTATGAGTTCGTCAGGCATCACTTCGCCTGTCTCGTAGTGGCGTGCGAAGCTCTGCAGGTATTCGGGCTCATATGCCCAGTTCTCCATTATCTGAGAGGGGAGTTCGACGAAGTCGCGGCTGACCGAGGTGCCGGTCATCGAAGGGTAGCGGCCCTCTGCCAGCATTCCGTGCAGAGCGTGGCCGAATTCGTGCAGGAAGGTCTCAAGCTCGTCGTGGGTGATGAGGGCAGACTTCTGGCCTTCGATGGGCTTCGAGAAGTTGGTTACGATGCTGATGAGCGGACGGTGCTCGACTCCGTCCTTGATGTACTGGTCGGTGAACGAGGTCATCCAGGCTCCGCCACGCTTTGAGGCGCGGGGGAAGAAGTCGGCATAGAAGAGGGCCATGTGGCGGCCGGTCTCGTCGGTGACGTCGAATACCTTCACGTCCTTGTGGTAAACCGGCAGGTCGGGGCGCTCTGTGAACTTGAGCCCGTAGAGTTTTCCGGCGAGGCCGAGGACTGCTTCGATGCAGTTGTCGAGCTGCAGGTAGGGCTTGAGGTCAGACTCGCTGAGGGTGTATGTTGCGGCCTTGTACTTCTCGCTCCAGAAGCTCCAGTCCCAGGCTTTCAACTCGTTGTCCTCAAAGCCGTTGGCCTTCGCGTACTCAAGTACTGTTTCAACATCCTTGCGGGCTGCGGGAAGCGACGGGTCCATAAGTTGTTTGAGGAATCCGTTCACGGTTGCAGGGGTCTTTGCCATACGCTCTTCGAGGGCGTAGTCGGCGTATGTAGCGTAGCCGAGGAGCTGTGCGATGCGGGTGCGCAGGTCGACAATCTCTTTGACGATTGCGGTGTTGTCGAATTCGCCGCCGACGGCGCGTGTGTTGTAGGCGGTGTAGATCTGTTTGCGGAGCTCACGCTTCTCGCTGAAGCGCATGAACGGCCCGTAGCTGGGGTAGGAGAGGTCGAATGCCCATCCCTCGAGGTTCTTCTCCTTTGCGGTCTGCAGCGCAGCGCTGACCAGATAGTCGGGAAGACCTGCAAGGTCGGCCTCGTCGGTGATGTTGAGAGTGTAGGCGTTGGTGGCTGCCAGAACGTTCTTGCCGAACTTGAGAGTGGCAAGCGAAAGCTGCTCACTGAGAGCACTATAGGTCTCTTTGTCTTCGGCGTTCAAGTTGGCTCCGTTGCGGGCGAAACCCTTGTATGTGTTTTCGAGGAGCTTGAGCTGGTCGGCTTCGAGTCCGAGCTCGGCGCGCTTCTCAAAAACGGCCTTGATGCGTGCGAAGAGGGCGTCGTTGAGCGATACGTACATGGCGTAGTCGTTCATCAGCGGGGTGACGTCCTCGGCAATCTGCTGAAGTTCTTCGTTCGTGTCGGCCTCGAGCAGGTTGTAGAAGATGCCCTGGACCCTGTTCAGGGTGCCTCCGGCGTATTCGAGAGCCTCCACGGTGTTCTCGAATGTGGGTTCTTCGGGATTGTTAACTATGGCGTCAACTTCGGCCTTGGCCTGGGCTACGCCTTCCTGGAATGCCGGCATATAGTGCTCGGTCTTGATTTTGTCGAACCTCGGGGCTCCGCCGAAAAGGGTGGATTCCTCAAGAAGGGGATTGGTGTTGTTGCAGCTGATCATTGTTGATGCAAGCAGGGCTCCTATGGCCCCGGTGATTACTTTTGTATTCATAATTGATTATTTCTTATTCGACTTCGATGCTCAGACCGTCCCAGGCGGGCTCGACGCCCTCGGGCAGCCGTTTGGCGAACTCTTCGTGAGCGGGCAGGAGGTGTGAGAGATGCGTGATGTATGAGTGC
This sequence comes from Candidatus Cryptobacteroides aphodequi, assembly GCA_018065265.1. GTDB lineage: Bacteria > Bacteroidota > Bacteroidia > Bacteroidales > UBA932 > Cryptobacteroides > Cryptobacteroides aphodequi. The sequence goes on from JAGHTP010000064.1 coordinate 8,818, forward strand.
TCGGCGCCCACTTTCCCGAAGAAATCGAGGCATTCCGCAAGTGAGAAGTGCGAGCGGTGCGTGCCTTCCTTGACACAGCCTATGGTGACCACCTTTACGCCGCGCAGCTTCTCTATCTCGCTGTCGTCTATGAGGTTGACATCGGTCAGATAGGCTATCGGCCCGAAACGGTAGCCGAGCACCGACAGGCTGCGGTCCTTGAGATGCCAGGCCTGAATGGGCACGACCTGCGCCCTCGCGGGAACGATGGAGGTGTCGGCAGGGAAGTGGCAGTAACCGAAGCCCCTTTCCCACTGGAGCTTTTCGTCGCCCACGTTCGACACCACTTCGAAAGGCTTCGAGGGGTCTATGCGGTGTATGCGCCATTCGGGCGCGCCTGGATAGCGCACTTCGGTGAAGGCGTAGGGATAACTCTGACGCAGGGCGTCTTCGACATACTTTTCGCAGTATATGTTGATGGGGTGCCCTTCGCACAGGTTGAGCGCGCGTGTGTCGTCGAGACCGCCCACGTGATCCATATGGAAATGGGTGATGAGTATTGCGTCCAGATGGTTGATTCCGGAGCGCAGGGCCTGCTGGCGGAAGTCGGGGCCGCAGTCCACGGCCACCGTGAGGCCTTCGTACTCGATCAGCGCACTGGCACGCAGCCGCTTGTCCTTAGGGTCGGTCGAGCGGCATACGTCGCACCCGCAACCCAGCATAGGTACGCCGGAAGATGTTCCGGTGCCAAGAAAAGTCAGTTTTGCCATAGCATACAAATATAGTCATAGTTTTTTTAAGTAAGCCGGATTCTTATTATTTTTGCGCCGATGAAAGGGACTGTAGAATTGAACGGAATGGCTTTCAGAGCCTTCCACGGCTGCCTCGAGAGCGAAAGGATCGAGGGTAACGATTTCCTTGTCGACTTCAGCGCCGATTACGACATTTCGGCCGCTGCGGCTTCCGACGACCTTGACTATGCCGTAAACTACGCAGCCATATACGAGCTTATTGCCGCGCGTATGGCCATTCCTTCCAACCTTCTTGAAACTCTGGCTGCCGATATGGCCGGGGCCATTGCTCAGGCCTTTCCCCAGCTTGAGAACATCCGCGTGAGGGTGGTCAAGAAGAATCCGCCAGTCGATGGCCCCGTAGAATCCTCAGCCGTGAGCGTGTGCCTATGATGAAAGCAGCGTTCCTTACCCTCGGCTGCAAGCTTAATTATGCCGAAACATCCACATATACGCGCGATTTTGCGCAGCGTGGCTGGCAGATCGTATCTCCGCGCGAGCAGGCCGACCTCTATGTTATTAACACCTGCTCGGTGACGGCTACGTCCGATGCCAAGTCGCGCAATCTGGTGCGCCGTGTGCACCGCACGGCCCCTTCCGCACGCATAGTCGTGACGGGCTGCAGTGCTCAGTTGCGCGAAGAGGTCTTCAAGGCTATGGAGGGAGTTTCGCTGGTGATAGGCTGTAATGACAAGGCTCTGCTGGTCGATCGCGCCGTGGCCCTTTTCGCCGCCGAGGCCCCGCAGCAGGCGTCATCTGCCGCAAAGCCCGAAACCTGCCCCCAAGGCCCCGCCGAGCCCGAAACCTGCCCGGCCGGAAAGCCTTCTGCTATGCCCGAAGGCGTCTTTGCTGCATACAGCACGGGCGAGCGCACCCGCTCCTTCCTGAAGGTGCAGGACGGGTGCAACAATTTCTGCGCATACTGCACCGTGCCATATGCCCGCGGCCGCAGCCGCAATGTGCCTGTGTGCGAGTGCGTGCGCGCAGCCAAGGCTATCGCCGCCGAAGGCGTGAAGGAGATAGTGCTCACGGGCGTGAATACCGGCGATTTCGGCCGTACGACAGGGGAGAGCTTCCTCTCGCTTCTCAAGGCTCTTCACGAAGTGGATGGGATAGAGCGCTACCGCATCTCGAGCATTGAACCGAATCTTCTTACTGACGAAATCATAGACTGGATAGCCACCAAAGGTGTGAAGTTCCAGCCGCATTTCCACATTCCGCTTCAAACCGGATGCGACGCTCTGCTCAAGACTATGGGCCGCCATTACGATACGGCTTTCTTCGCTTCGAGGCTGGAGTACATACGCCGTGCCTTTGCCGCCGCCGGAAGGCCTCAGGTCTTCTTCGGCATCGATGTTATGGTCGGTCTGCCCGGCGAAAGCCCCGAACGCTTCCTCGAGACTGTCGATTTCATAAAGAGCGTGCGCCCCGCCTTCATTCACGTGTTCCCTTATTCGCGCCGGCCGGGTACCAGGGCCGACCTTATGCCCGATCAGGTCAATGAAGCGGAGAAGAAACGCCGAGTAGCCGTTCTGGAGGGCCTGAGTACCGATTTTAACGATGAATTTATCAAAAGTAACAAAGGTGTTACATTAGAAATTCTCTTCGAATCACGCGAAAAGGACGGAACAATGGGCGGTTATACCGGTAATTATATCCGTGTCACCCGGCCTTACGACGCTTCGCTTGTCGGCAAAATAGTGGAGCAGACTCTCTAGGATTCGCTTTTCTCCTTATTTTTTGCTATTTTTGAAGGCTAATGCGTGCGCGCGATGAAAAAAGGCCTTAAAATAGCTGCGAAGATACTGGCGGGAGTCGCTCTCCTGCTTGGCATCGTGCTGCTGTTGCTGCAGATCCCCGATGTCCAGACCGGCATCGTCAAGAAGGTCTGCAACGGCCTTGAAGACAAGATTGAAGGCAAGGTCAGCTTCTCTTCGATATCGGTTTCCGGCTTCAATTCCATTGTTGTAAAGGATGTCCTCCTCCTTGATTCGAATCCTTACACGGCCGACACTTTCCATCGCGGCTGGGCTCCTGTCGATACCTGTGTGTATGCACGCAAGATAACCGCAACGTTCAATCTGCGGAGTTTCCTCTCTAAAGAGGGCGGCATATATCTTCACCGCGTGAGGGTGGACGGAATGGATATGAACCTTGTCCACGAGCCGGACGGAAAGGTGGCCTGCAACCTGCCGCGCATCTTCAAGTCTGCGCCTCCGTCGGTGATCCCGCAGCCCTATCCCGACCTTTTCAATATCCGAAGGGTAGAAATCAATGATTTCCATTTCCGCTTCCTTAACTTCTGGGAACCGGCGTTCGTATATAGCGGCATAGAGATGAACTGGGACGACCTTGATCTGGTCGCTTCCATCAAAGGCCGTAACCTCAAGTGTCTTGGCGGCAGCATCAGCGGCCGCGTCGAGAGCTGCTACATGCAGGAGAAGAGCGGTTACAGGGCCAGCGTGAGCGGTTTCGTTTCGGGCGGCCCCGGATATGTGCGAATCTCCGACATCTCCCTCAAGGACAAGTGGTCCGAGGTTTTTGTCGACTGGTACGATATGTCCTACCCCAACATCTACGCCTTCCGCGATTACGCGATGAACGTGCTGATGGGCGGAGTTGTCAAGCATTCGAGTGTGGCGTTCCAGTCGCTCAGATACTATCTTGGCAACACAATTCCTGACAGCAAGACAGTCCTGCTGCTCAGCGGCGGCGAGATCAGCGGTGTTCTGGACGACTTCACCATTACGGGTCTTGAGGCTCAGGACCAGGCCAGCAAGGTCAGCTTCGGCCTCACCGGTAACGTGCGCGGCCTGAAGGAGGAGATGGACGCTCCCATCTACATTGATGCTTTCCTCGACAATGCCCGCTTCACGACAGGCAGCCTTTCGGACCTCGTGTCCACGCTCGTGCCCGACAGCGGTTTCGACATAAGTTCATACGTGCCAGGCCAGCCGATAGTCTTCAATGCATCCATCAACGGACGCGTGGATTCGCTCGGGCTCAGCGCTTCGCTCGACAGCGGAATCGGCCGTGTTCGTGCGGAGGCCCTCGTCTCAAACCTTGGAAAGGAATCGGCTCCCATTAAGATAGATGGCGTAGTTTCGACTCAGGAACTTGACCTCGGCCTGATTCTCGACAGCGGAGACGTTGGTAAGGCGACGGTAAGCGTTGCGGCTGAAGCCAGCCTTGGTGCCGGCAAGCCTTCGGTGAATATCAGTGCGCTTTCGGTCGACCGCCTGGGCCTGTTGGGTTACGACTATTCGGCAATCCAGGGCCGCGGAGTGCTTACGAGCAATACTTTCGACGGAAAGATCATAAGCCGAGACCCGAACCTGTCGCTGCTCTTCCAGGGTATTCTGAGTCTGCCCGACGAGAAGGGCAATGCACTTTACAAGTTCCTTGCGAACATCGGTTACGCCAATCTTGCCGCACTCGGATTCGACAAGAGGGGAGACCGCTCCGAAATATCCACCAAGGCCACCGTCAACCTGCGGCGCACGCCTGGCGGAAGCCTTCTTGGTGACATTCAGCTCAAAGGCCTCAAACTGACCAACGGCAGCGGTGTGCACGAGGTTGGCGATATTGAAGCTTCGTCGGCGACCACAGGCTCGCGACGCAGGATAACATTCAAGAGTTCGTTCGCCGAAGGCGAATATAACGGCGACTGTCCCATACTCGATGCGCCCGGCCGTTTCCTCGATGCGACTCTTGGCAAATCCATTCCGTCACTTCATCTGAAAGGCGGCAAATGGAACGGTGAGGAGATGAATGTCTCGCTGCGCTTTGCCGACTGTGGCGAACTGCTTGCCTACCTGTTGCCTGGCGCGTACATCGCCGAAGGAAGCCGCATATCGGCCAAACTGTCGCGCAGCGGCGAACTCAATGCCCAGGTCCTGTCGGACCGCATAGCCATAGGCGAGGCCTATCTCAAGGATGTCAACGCCAACGTGGGTGGAGGATCCGGGGCTCTGGCAGTCAGCGTTTCGGTAAAGAATCTGCATACCAATGCGTTCGAAATCAACAGCATAATCTCAAGTGCCGGAGCAACTGCCGACACTGTGCGCCTGAATGCCGCATACAGCGGGTTCGGAGGACGCAGGGGTGCCGGCAATCTTGGTGTCGTTTCGGCGTTCAGCCGCGACCGGCGCGACTCGCTTGTTGTCAACAGCACTACGGCCGGTTCAAGCCTTGTTCTGAACGGCTCGACCTGGATGTTCCTGGACGAGGGAATAAACTACTGTGCCGGTGACTGGAAGGTCAATGGCTTCAGCCTCAGCAGCCAGGATGGCTCGATGACCGCCCAGGGCGGCTTCTCGCGTTCGCACAAGGATACGCTCAGCGTCGATTTCAACCACTTCGACCTGGGTATCGCAAATGACTTCCTCGGCGAAGGCCTCGGGCTCGACGGCGACCTGTTCGGTTATGTTAAGGTCTCCACGCCCGCGGGCAAGAACCTCGGCGTGTGGTCGCATCTGGTATGTCCCAATGCCAGTCTTGGAGCGGAATCGCTTGGCGAACTGGCTCTCGAAGCTTCGCGCAATGAGGCCGGAACCGGAATCAAGGCCAATCTGACAAATACCCGCGACGGAATCAAATGCATTGTAGCCGACGGAGAATATCTGAGTTCGAAATCAATGCTTGACGCAACGCTCGACCTCGACCGCTTCAACCCCGGAGTCGCTTCTGCTTTGCTTGGCGATGCCGTTTCGGGCCTTGACGGAGTAGTGAGCGGTAGCGTGAGGGCTTCCGGCCCCATCAGTGAACTCTCGCTCGACAGCGATGCGCTTGAGATAGGGGAGACAAGGCTCAAAGTCGGCTTTACCGGCGTGCCGTATACCATTTCGGGACGCGCTTCGCTCCGTAGTGGCAATCTCTACATCGAAGGACTCAGCATCAAGGACGACCATGGCGGAAGCGCAACGGTCAGCGGAACGCTTGACAGGCTCGAAGCCAGGCTCGACAAACTCGAACTTATGGACAAGGACGATGACGGCACCGGAATCTATGGCAATCTGTTCGCATCCGGCGATGCCACGGTGGCCCTTGGAGCCGGCGGCAGCCTCGATGTCGATGCCGATCTTGCCACCACAAAGGAAGGCAAACTGCACATATCTCTCGTCAATGACAATCTCGAAGACGGCTCGTCCATACTCTCGTTCCGCGAAGGCGAGAAGGGCGAGGAGGAACTCTACCGCATAAGCACCGCCGACAAGCACAGCGACAGCGCTCTCAAGGTGAATGCCAAGTGCAGGATAGACGCCAACCCGAACCTCGAAGCGCTGCTTGAGATAGACAAGGAGAGCGGCAATGTCATTTCGGGCCGCGGTGACGGACTCATCACCCTCGATGTCAAGCCCGGCGCTCCGCTTTCGGTGGGCGGCGACTACAGCATAACCGAAGGAAAGTACCACTTCAGCGTGCTCGGCAATATGGCCAACCGCGACTTCACCATTCAGGACGGAAGCTCCATAAAGTTCAACGGCGATGTCCTGGATTCGGAATTCGACGTGCTTGCAAAGCACTCGCTGAAGACTTCGCTATCGTCCCTGATGTCCGATACCACATCGGTATCGACCCGTCGTCTGGTTGAGTGCGGAATACATATCACGGAGCGTCTTCGCAACCCCAATCTTTCGTTCTCGATCACCATACCCGACCTCGATCCTACCACCAAGTCTCTGGTGGAGAGTGAACTCAATACCGAGGACAAGGTTCAGAAACAGTTCATAGCACTGCTTCTCACAGGTTCGTTCATACCGGGCGAGCAGAGCGGTGTGGTCAACACAACCGGCAACAACATTCTCTACAACAACCTTTCGTCGATAATGAGCGGTCAGCTCAACAACATACTCCAGAAGCTCGACATTCCGCTCGACCTTGGTCTCAGTTATCAGCAGAACGAGATGGGTACCGATATCTTCGACGTGGCTGTCTCTACCCAGCTGTTCGGCAACAGGGTTGTGGTGAACGGTTCGGTGGGCAACAGGCAGTACAGTACCCAGAGCGACGATTCCGTGGTGGGCGATGTGGACATCGAAGTCAAACTCGACGACCAGGGCAAGGTTCGCCTGAACCTGTTCTCGCATTCGGCCGACGACTATACCTCGTACCTCGACAACACCCAGCGCAATGGCGTTGGTATAACATATCAGCAGGAATACAACAAAATCTCCGACTTCTTCAAGCGTCTGTTCATGAGCAAGGAGGAGAAGGAGGCTGCAGACCTTGAAATAGCGTCCGGCAAGACAGAGCGGACGCGCATAACAATAGATGAGTAAACTCTACCTCATACCTTCGACACTTGGCGACAACGACCCGCGTGAGGTCCTGCCTGCAAGCGTACTTGAACTTTTGCCTTCGATAGGCACCTATATCGTTGAGAATGAGCGCACAGTAAGGCGCTTCCTCTCGCGCGCAGGCCTGCGTGGCAGCATCTCCGAACTCAAGATGGTCGAACTCAGCGAGCATACCACGCCCGCCGAAGTGGAGGCCATGGCCGCGCTTTTCGACGCGGGCGATGTCGGTCTTGTGAGCGAGGCCGGCCTTCCCGCCGTTGCCGACCCCGGTGCCCAGGTCGTGGCTCTCTGCCACCGCAAGGGCATTGAAGTGGTGCCTCTGGTCGGTCCTTCGTCGCTGATGCTGGCCCTTATGGGTTCCGGCCTTAACGGGCAGTCGTTCGCATTCCGCGGCTACATCTCGGCAAAGACCGACGAGCGCCGCGAGCAGATACGTTCGCTCGAGAAGACCTCCCGCTCGCTCCGGCAGACACAGATTCTCATAGAAACCCCATACAGGAATGATTCGCTTCTGAAGGACCTTGCCGCCTGTCTTGGCGGAGAGGTGATGCTTTGCGCCGCGGCCGACCTCACTCTGCCCACGCAGACCATCATCACCCGCAAGGTGTGCGCCTGGCGTGAGTTGCTCTCGAAAGACGCTTCGCCCATAGGCAAGCGTCCGTGTGTATTTTTGATTCTGGCTTGAAAAGATGTCTGATATTATTCTTGGCATAGAGTCGTCTTGTGACGACACATCCGCGGCCGTCATTGCCGACCGCGTTCTCCTTTCGAATGTAATCGCTTCGCAGGATGTGCACCGCGCATACGGCGGAGTCGTTCCCGAACTCGCTTCGCGTGCCCACGAGCTGAACATTGTGCCCGTGGTGAGCGAGGCCCTGAACCGCGCCGGAGTGAAGGCTTCCGAACTCAGCGCAATAGCATTCACGCGCGGCCCCGGACTGCTGGGCTCGTTGCTCGTAGGTACTTCGTTCGCCAAGTCGCTCGGCCTGGCTCTCGACATACCCATTGTGGATGTGAACCACCTCCAGGGCCATATCCTGGCCAGCTTCGTGCGGCAGAAGGACGTTCCCGTACGTGAGCCGAAATTCCCTTATCTCTGCCTTCTGGTAAGTGGCGGCAACTCGCAGATCGTGCGTGTCGATTCGCCGCTCGAGTTCACCTTCCTCGGCCAGACCATCGATGACGCTGTGGGCGAGGCTTTCGACAAATGCTCCAAGATGATGGGCCTCGGCTATCCGGGCGGCCCCATCATTGACAGGCTTGCCAAGCAGGGCGATCCCAAGCGCTTCACCTTCGCCAAGCCGCATATCCCCGGACTCGACTATTCGTTCAGCGGCGTGAAGACTTCGCTCCTGTACTTCGTCCGTGACCAGATTGCCCTCGACCCCGATTTTATGGAGAAGAACAAGGAGGACATCTGCGCTTCGTTCCAGAAGACGCTCATAGACATCCTGCTCGACAAGCTCATCAAGGCTGCAAAGCAGACAGGCATACGCGAGATAGCCATCGGCGGCGGTGTGTCCGCGAACAGCGGTCTTCGCAACCGTATGCTCGAAGAGGGCGCAAGGCGCGGCTGGAATGTCTATCTGCCTGAATTCAAGTTCACTACCGACAATGCCGCGATGATCGCAATTGCCGGATACTTCCATTATCTGGCGGGCGAGAAGGCCGGTCTCGATGCCGCTCCCGTTTCGCGTTTCGCCGATTTTTAGTCTATGTATACGCTGGAACTTACATCTCCTCTGGGCATCGCGCTCGATGACGCGTACGTTGCCGCTGCTGTGCGCAGGGAACTGCGCCGCGACGACCTGCGTGCCGTTGTGGTGAAGCGCTCGGCCGACCTCCGCGGAAAGCCTTTGTGGCGTTACCGCGTTGATGTCTACGCCCCGGACGAGGAGTATGTTCCGTACACCCTTCCCGAATACCGCGACGTTCACGACGCGCCTGCCGTGGCTGTCGTGGGAGCCGGCCCTGCCGGTATGTTCGCCGCTCTACGCCTTCTGATGGAGGGCCTGAAGCCGATAATCCTCGAGCGCGGAAAGTCCGTGCACGAGCGGAAGAAGGACATAGCCGCGCTGAGCCGCAACGGCGTTCTGGACCCCGAATCGAACTTCTGCTATGGCGAAGGCGGGGCTGGTACTTTCTCCGACGGAAAGCTCTACACGCGCTCCTCGAAGCGTGGCGACAACCGCGAAGTGCTGCATCAGTTCGTGCGCTTCGGTGCCGATCCGTCAATTCTCATCGACGCGCATCCGCATATCGGGTCCGATAGGCTCCCCGCGATAGTCGAAAACATACGCAACTGCATCATTGAGCACGGCGGAGAGTACCATTTCAGCTCGAAGGTCGTTTCAATAGACGATCTGCCGGATGGCAAACTGGTCCGCACTGCCGATGGCTCGGCATACGATGTGCGGGCCGTGATCCTCGCTACAGGGCACTCGGCACGCGACGTTTACGAAATGCTGCTCGCTCGCGGTGGCAAGCTCGAAGCGAAGGGTTTTGCGCTCGGCGTGAGGGTTGAGCACCCGCAGAGCCTGATAAATGCCGCGCAGTACCACGGCGCCTGGCGTCCCGGTATGCCGGCCGCCGAATACAGTTTCGTGCAGCAGGTCGATGGCCGCGGAGTGTTCTCGTTCTGTATGTGCCCGGGCGGCGTGCTGGTGCCTTCTTCGACCGAGGACGGCACTGTCGTGCTGAACGGAATGTCCGGCAGCGGACGCTCTTCGCGCTGGGCCAATGCCGGCGTGGTGGTGCAGATTGAGCCCGAAGACGTGCCCGGCGACGATCCTCTGCGCCTGCTCGATTTCCAGCAGGAAGCCGAGAGGCGTGCCGTTGTGCCTGGTTCGGAGCCTTTTGCCGCTCCCGCCCAGAGGATGAAGGATTTCTGCGAAGGACGCATCTCGTCGACGCTTCCCGAGACTTCGTACAAGCGTGGTGCGGTAAGTTCGCCCCTTCACGAGATTCTGCCTCCGGTTGTGGCAGGTAGCCTTCGCAAAGCCTTCCCGAAGGTTGGCATCAGGGGCTATTATACCAACGAGGCGCTGCTGCTGGGCGTAGAGTCGCGCACATCCTCGCCTGTACGCATAGCGCGCGATCCGGAGACCTTGTGCGGCACTGCACTCAAGGGAATCTATCCTGCCGGAGAAGGTGCCGGTTATGCCGGTGGAATAGTGTCATCCGCCGTTGACGGGATAAGGGCCGCGATGAGTGTGGCCGCTGAATTGAAAAAATAATTATGAGAATGAAGAGATATTTTGTTTTTGCCACAATGCTTTGCCTTGCTTTTTCTTGCAAGGAACCCGGCGGAGAGGTTGTTGAAAATGTTGATTTCGACCGCGAAAAGGCTGCGGCCGACATTGACTGGATCAATGCGAATATGGATGCTGTGGATACCCTGCGAGGCAGCGTGACGACGGTTGATTCGGTTTTCGAGACTTCCACAGGCTACCGCATCGTCCTGGCAAAGAAGAGTTACAGCATCGTTACGGACGAAAACGTCCCTTATGCCGTTCCCGTTCTTATCCGCGAGAAGGACGGCAACATTTCATATTCGGTTGACGGCTCGAATTCCTGGCTGCAGGAAGAAGGGGCTTTTGCAGAGCTCGGTGTCAATGACAAGGCCGTATGGTCGTTCGACTATATGGGTTTTGAGTCAAAGGAACTGACGAACCTTGCCGGAGCCACCATCAAGTATGGCCAGCTGCGCGATCCCAAGGCCATCAGCTACAGTGCATTCAAGAGCATCGAGTATCTTGGCTCGGATGGAAAGATCACTTTCAATCTTGCCGACGGCATCTCATTTACGAAGAAGGCTCCCTATGAGTACAAACCTGCCGTAGATGGCAATCCCTGGGATGCCTTTGGCACTGAAGACAATATCCTTCCCGACTTCTCGTACGCCGGTTACCACAGGGGAGAGATCGCTCCTCCCGATGTAAGCACCCTCGGATACAGGACCTTCAACATCTGCGACTACGGTGCCGTTCCGAATGACGGCAAGAACGATCGTGCCGCGCTTGTGGCCCTTTTCAAGGCCGCTTTCCCCACAATGGCATCTACCGAAGACGGTATGCCCGGTACCGTGCGTCCCGAAGGTAATATCATAGTTTATTTCCCCGAAGGCGAATTCATCCTGCACGATGCCGTTGACAATGCCGCCAACGGAGGCATCACGCAGACACTGCACATTATGTGCGGGCATATGGTGTTCAAGGGTGCCGGACGCGAAAAGACCCGCATAGTGATGGACTATCCCGGCTACTTTACCATCAACCCTGAATCCACGGACACGATGTATGCCGGCATTCCGATGATCACTATCGGGAAATCGCATTCCGCCTTCTATCCTGGAATCAACGCCACTATGACTGCTGATGCTGTACGCGGCGATTATTCCGTCACGGTCGATGATGCCGGCCGTTTCGAAGAGGGCGACTGGGTGCGCATCGAGTCCGTAATCAAGGACCGCGACTATGTTGTGGGCATTATGGACGGAATGCCTCAGATATCCAACTGGACACAGTGGTCGATATTTTCCAGTGGCTTGAAAATTAGCGAGATGCATCAGATTGAAAAAATCGAGGGCAATACTCTCTACTTCTACGACACTCTGCTCGAAGACCTGCCTGGCGTTCGTTTCCCCATAAGTGTGCGCGGCGTCCTTCCTCTCGAAGAGGTTGGAGTAGAGGACATCTGTTTCGTAGGCCATAGCCCCGATCCTTACAAACACCATCGCAGCTGGCTCGACGACAGCGGCTACTGTATTCTGACTATGCAGTATCTCGTCAACTCCTGGGTGCGCCGCTGCAATTTCGAGTCGGTCGTAGAGGGCGTGACCTTCACATACAGCGCAAACTGTTCGGCCTATGACCTCAAGTTCACGGGTAAGCGTGGTCATAACGCCACACGCTCGTCAAGTTCTTCGCGCATCCTTCAGGCTGCCATCTCTGATGCGACATCGGGCGCCGTTGACTGCACGACTGCAAACTATAAGGCTGGCGAGCAGATTCAATGGTCCGGCTGTCTGCACACCGCAGGTGTAAACGCCGAGAGCCGCGGAGCAGTGCTCTGGCGCAACAAGTGGGGCTACGACTCCACCTTCGAGTGCCACGCCAGCCAGCCCAGCTGCACGCTGGTCGACTGCTGCACGGGTCCGTTCATCCTGCACAAGTTCGGTGGCTCGCCAGAGGCGCTACCGCATCACCTTGGCGATATGGTTATCTGGAACCAGACTCTGCCCATCCAGCTTGATTTCAAGGACTGGTGGTCTGGCAATGTGTTTGTCGTAAAGCCTATGGTTGTGGGAATGCACGGCAGCGGAACGAACTCTTCGCACTTTACCAATGAGAGCCAGATGAAGCTGAACTACAGCTACGGTACGGCCGTTGAGCCCGGCTCGCTCTATGAAGCCCAGCTCGAGAGGCGTCTTGGCGCCGTACCCGCCTGGCTTCAGGAACTTAAATCGGCCGTAAAATAATTATGAAAGTCTGTGTAGGCCTTTCCGGCGGAGTTGATTCGAGTGTTGCTGCGCTGCTTCTCAAGCAGCAGGGCTATGACGTGTTCGCAATGTTCATGCAGAACTGGCACGACACCGAAGGCACGCTTCACGGCGATTGTGAGTGGGAGGAAGACAAGTTTGTGGCCGAAATGGTGGCCCGCAAGCTCGAGATTCCTTTCTACTTCGTGGACCTGTCGGAACAGTACCGTCAGAGGGTTGTGGACTATATGTTCGACGAGTACGCTAAAGGCCGTACGCCGAATCCCGATGTCCTGTGCAATCGTGAGATAAAATTCGACGCTTTCCTCGACAAGGCCCGCCAGATGGGTGCCGATATGGTGGCAACAGGCCATTATTGCCGCAAGCAGCAGGCCCTGGGGCCTGACGGAGAGCCTCTCTTCAATCCGGATGGCAGCCCCGTGTGGAGCCTTCTTGAAGGCATTGATCCCGGCAAGGACCAGAGCTATTTCCTTTGCCAGCTTAATCAGGAGCAGCTTTCACGTGCTATGTTCCCCATAGGAGACCTCCTCAAGAGCGAGGTCCGCACTCTGGCCCACGAAGCCGACCTGCCGTCCGCCGACAAGAAGGATTCGCAGGGAATCTGTTTCGTAGGCAAGGTCGACCTGCCTGTGTTCCTGCAGCAGAAACTCAAAAGCGTCGAGGGTAATGTGGTGGAGGTGTACGACCCTTTCTACGCCCAGGACCCTCATTATCTGGAATGCTGCAGCCTTCTTGAAAAAGGGGAGTGGAGCGATGAGGAGTTGATGATTCTCAGCACCCCCGTATCGTACTCCTCGATCAGTTTCGAAACCGAGACATACCGCGCCCGCAACCATCACGCAAAGAAGACACGCTACAAGGACAATCCCTGGGGCCGCATAATAGGCACACACGAAGGCGCACAGTTTTACACCATAGGCCAGCGCAAGGGCCTTGGCATAGGCGGGCATTCCAACCCTGTGTTTGTAATTGACACGGATATTGAGTCGAATACCGTTTATGTTGGCGAAGGACAGGACCACAAGGGCCTTCTGCGCCGCTGTATGAGGCTCTCGGCCGAGGAGATGCATTATCTCCGTACGGACCTTGAGATGCGCCCCGGACAGGAATTGCGTGCCCGCGTCCGGATACGCTACCGTCAGCCTCTGCAGGACGCGACGCTTATGATGCGCGAAAACGGGCTCTTCGTAATGTTCGACGAGCCTCAGAGAGGAATCACTCCCGGCCAGTTCGCGGCTGTTTATGCCGCCGATGGAAGCGAGTGCCCCGAACTCCTGATGAGCGGGGTGATAGACCTTTAGACATTTTTATGAGAAATCTTATATCGACTATTCCGGCCGCTGTGCTGTGCTTGTTGCTGGCGGCTTGCAAACCGGAAACCGGAACCACGGACAAGCCTCAGGACAGACCATCATCCGAGCAGACAGCTGCCTGGATTGAGGGCAATATGCATTCTCTGGTACAGTTGAAAGCCCCAGGAGTAAGAATCGATTCAATTTTTGATTCGCAAAACGGCTACAGGTTTTGCCTTAATAACGGCAAGTCCGTTTCAGTTGTACCCGACTCCTGTGTGACCGAGGCCGTACCGGTGCTATATCTTAACGAAAAGAACGAGTTGATGTGGTCTGCCGACGGCTGCCTGAGCTTTGAGAAATTGGAAGGTTTGGACTGTAGCCTTTGCACCGACGAGTCAGGAGTCTGGATTTTCGATTTTATGGGAATGGGCACGATGCCGCTCACACTTCCCGACGGCCAGAAACTTGAGTTCGGCAAGAAGCGCAATCCTGATGCCTGCTCTTACAGTCTGTTCAAGAGCATAAGGCGTCACGGAAGCAAAGGCACTGTCGACTTCGCCCTGGCCGATGGCTCTGTCTTCACCCTCAATGCTCCCTTCGTTTACAATCCTCCTTTCGACGACAACCCCTGGGATCATTTCGACAAAGAGGACAATGTCCTCAGGGACTATTCATATGCCGGCTATCACCACGGTGAGATTTGCCCTCCCGATGTGAACACACTCGGATATACGATCTACAACATTTGCGATTACGGGGCTGTTCCGAATGATGGCAAGAGCGACCGGCAGGCTCTTGTCGAACTCATAAAGGATGCTTTCCCCGACAAGGGCGTCAGCTATACATCCGACGCCATACATCTGCCTGCCGGTGATGTGCCTGACGCACGTATCATCATCTATTTTCCCGAGGGTGAATTCATACTCTTCGGTGAGGAGGATGCGGCTGCGAACAATGGTGTGTGCCGTACCCTGAATTTCCATATGGGACATTTCGTCATCAAAGGCGCAGGTCACGACAAGACACGCATCGTTATGGACGCTCCCGGTGCATGGGATGAGGATACAAGTTCCGGCGGATTCTATTCGGGCCGTCCTATGCTTGCCATCAGCAGTTATCGCGGGATATGGTCGGGCTGCCAGAATCTTATAATAACCGAAGACCTTCTGACTGGCACGCATACAGTACCTGTAGGCAGCACCGGAAGCCTTAAGAGCGGTGACTGGGTATATATCAGCGCACACGTCTCCGACCCGGATTATGCGAGGGAACTTATGGAAGGGATGCCTGACGTAAGCGCGATGAGTACCTGGGAGATAATTAACAAATATGTGTCCCTCAGTGAATTCCATCAGGTCAAGGCTGTGGAAGGCAACAATGTCATTCTGTATGAGCCTATGCTTATGGGCCGTGTACCTGCCAGTGACCATACCGTCTATCTGCAGAACGTGAAGATGCTCGAAGAGAACGGAGTTGAGGATCTGTGCTTTGCAGGACATACCCCCGACCCGTACAAGCATCACCGCAGCTGGCTTGACGACAGTGGCTACTGTATTCTGAATTTTGGCTCTTCCGTCAATTCCTGGATACGCCGCTGCAATTATGAAGATATTGTGGAGGGAACTACATTCTACTGTTCGGCGGCTTGCTCGGGCTATGACCTTGAGTTCAACGGCAGGAGGGGACACAACGCCACCCGCTCGCACGTGTCTTCTTTCGTGCTGTTCGGCAATATCCGCGATTATACAGCCGGTGCGATAGATTGCACTACTTCTATGTACAACGCCGGAGTTGATGCCCCCTGGACGGGATGCCTGCATACGGCCGGCGTTAACGGCGACAGCCACGGCTGCGTGCTGTGGCGCAATATCTGGGGCTACGATTCAACCTTCGAGAGCCACGCTTCGCAGCCCAACGCCACTTTGGTTGATTGCTGTCGTGGTGCGCTGGTTACGCATAAGTTCGGCGGTGATTCCAGCAAACTGCCTCATCATCTCGGTGGCCTCGTGCTTTGGAATATGGACCTGATAATGCCGCTGGACTTTACTGACTGGTGGTCGGGCAACGTATATGTGGTTAAACCCATTGTCGTCGGTATGCACGGAGTCGGAACGCAGACAAGCTCCTGGCGCGACAACTCTCAGATGAAGATCATCTACAGTTATGGCGAGGCGGTGAATCCGGAGTCGCTCTACGAAGCCCAGCTGGAAAGACGTCTGGGCTATGTTCCGGCCTGGCTGCAGGAACAGAAGTCTTCTATCAGTTGGAAGTACTAGACTTTAGTGCCGCAGCGGCGCTCTGTCCGGCAAGACGGCCGGTGGCGAAGGCGCACTGCAGGTTGTAGCCGCCTGTGTCGCAATCGACGTCGAGCAGTTCGCCACAGATGTACAGACCGCGGTATTTGCGCGATTCCAGGGTCTTGGGCATAATCTCGTCTATGCTGACTCCTCCAGCTGTTACAACGGCCCTTTCATAGCCTACATAGCCCGCAAGAGGGAAACGCCATTCCTTGAGGGCCTTGGCGATCGATACCAGATTGATCCATACCTTTGTCTCGGTGCGGCTGCGCCTTTCGAGCGTGATGATCTCCGGATGCATTGCCGTGAAGGCGGGAATGAGCTCCCAGGGCATCAGTTTGCCAAGCAGAATGCGGCATCTCTCCTTTTCGCGAAGACGTGCGCTGCGAGGGTCCTTGTCAATCTCTGCCCACAGTTCCTTGATGCGTACCGTAAGTTCGGTAAGGCTTACGCCCTGCTTCATATCCACTACGATGGCAAGTTTGGAGCCGCCTATGAGCGATTTTACGGCCTTGCGGCTAATCTGGAAGCCTATGGGGCCTTCTATGCCTCCATCGGTGAAGTCGAGATCGCCGAACTCGCTCTGCGCTACATTGCCCTGTATTTCAAGGTTTACGCCCACGTTCTTCAAACTTATGCCGCAAAGGCTGTGGCCAAGGTCGGAAAGGGGAGTGCTGCGGTCTATGTGGAGCGATTTGTCTTCGGTGAGCTTGTATCCCTGCGGAACGAGCGCTGTAAGCGAAGGGAAGGTCGGGGTTGTAGAGATGGACATGTCAGAAGCCCATCTGAGACCGTCGCCGGTGCTTCCGGTGCTGGGGTAACTGAGACCGCCAGTCGCGAATATGAGCTTGCTGCACAGGTATTTGCGAGCGTCGCTGCAAATCACTTCGAAGCCGCTGCCGCTGCTTTTGATTTCAGAAACTTCGCATTCGGTTTCTATCTTTACGCCAACGCTCTGGCAGGCATTTACAAGTGTGTCAACTACCTCGGAAGCGTGCATCGAAGCGGGGAAGGCGCGATCGCCGCGCTCTACGGTGCACTGCATTCCGTACTCTTCGAAGAAGTCAATGACCCTCTCGGGGGTGAAGTTGTAGAAAGCGTTCTTGACTGCGTGCGCGCCGCTCTGGATGTGTGCGCTGAACTCGTTCCAGTCTTTGACATTGGTGAAGTTGCAGCGGCCCTTGCCGGTTATCATTATCTTGCGCCCGGGACGGGGCATCTTTTCGAGTACGCTCACCTGCAGGGACAATCCGGCATCCACCAGACTGCGTGCGGCCGCATAGGCTGCCATCAGACCTGATGCGCCGGCTCCTATGACTACAATATCGGACTTCATATCTTTCGTTTTTCGGCCCGTGTGGCCGTGTGGGAAAAGTTCAAACAAAAAAGGGAAAGCTTAGCACATCGCACCGCTACAACCTCCTGCCCTTGCTGCCTTCCGGCCCTGGGGGAATTCAGAGGGAGCTGGTCGTGTACGACTTTCCCGTTGCAAATATAGCAAAAATAAAATAAAAGCCGGCATCGCTGCCGGCCTTTAAGATCAGATGCTGTCGAATATGAGTGGAAGTATATCGTCCACGCGGTCGAACTTCCATATGCGCTCGGCACCTACCATAATCACCGACATAGGCTTGCCGGACTTGGTCTGGTACTGGGCCATGACCTGACGGCAGGCCCCGCAGGGTGTTGCGGGGGCCTGTGTCAGTCTTCCGTATACGCCGCCGGCTATGGCGATGCTCTCCATATCCTTTCCGGGATATGTGGCGCTTGCTGCGAACATTGCCGTGCGTTCGGCGCAGAGTCCCGAAGGAAACGCGGCGTTCTCCTGGTTGGCGCCCTGAACTGTGATTCCGCCGCTGAGGCGTACCGCAGCACCCACATTGAAGTGGGAGTAGGGGGCATAGGAGCCCTTCATTGCGTCGATGGCACTCTTTGCAAGCGCCTTGTCGGCGGCTTCGAGTTCGTCAATGGATGAATACTCCTTGAAATTCAGCTTGATTTCCTTCGTTATCATATTCGAGATGTTATTTCTTGCGTGAAATGGCTTTGCGGGCAGCCTCGGCGATGTGCTCGGCGTCAAGGCCATAGGCCTTCATAAGTTCGCCGGGTTTGCCTGACTGGCCAAAGCGGTCCTGACCGTTGATGAGCTCGACGGGAACGGGCTGGTTTGCGGCTGCAAGCGAGCAGACTGCCTCTCCGAGTCCTCCGGCCCAGTTGTGCTCTTCGGCTACAACTGCACAGCCTGTCTTGGCGAGCGAGGCGAGAAGTGCCTTCTCGTCGAGAGGCTTGATTGTGGCCACGTTGAGAACCTCGGCGCTGATGCCTTCGGCCTCGAGCATTTCGGCTGCTGTGAGGGCCTCCCAAACGAGGTGGCCGCAGGTTGCGATTGTAACGTCCTTGCCTTCGTTGAGATTGTAGATCTTACCGATCTCGAAGGGCTCGTCGGCTCCGGTGAAGTTGGCTACCGAGGGGCGTCCGAAACGAAGATAGACGGGGCCGTCCCAGGCTGCAGCAGCGACTGTGGCGTTCTTGGTCTGGTTGTAGTCGCAGGGAACTACGACTGCCATACCGGGAAGGGCGCGCATAAGGGCGATGTCTTCCATTGTCTGGTGTGTGGCACCGTCTTCGCCGAGGGTGATTCCTGCGTGCGAAGAGGCTATCTTCACGTTGGTGTGCGAATATGCCACCTCCTGACGGAGCTGGTCGTAAACACGTCCGGTAACGAACTCTGCGAAAGAACCTATGAAAGGAATCTTTCCGGTGATTGCCAGGCCGGCTGCAACGCCAACCATATTGGCTTCTCCGATACCGCACTGTATGAACCTGTCGGGGAACTCCTTCTTGAAATCACCCATCTTTACTGAAGGGGTGAGGTCGGCAGTGAGGGCAACCACTTCGGGGAATTTGCGTCCTGCCTCTACGAGTCCTGCGCCGAAACCGCTGCGGGTATCGATCTTTCCGCTGTCAATATACTTTTTCATACTAATAGTCTCCCAATGTTTCTTCAAGTTGTGCGAGGGCTGCAGCGCACTCTTCTGCGTTAGGGGCCTTTCCGTGCCACTTGTGTGTGCCTGCCATGAAATCGACTCCGTGACCCATCTCGGTCTTGAAGAGAATCATCTTAGGCTTGCCGTTCTCTGCGTGAGCCAGCTCGAAAGCGCTTTCGATGCTGTCGAAGTCGTGTCCGTCGGCTACGATTACGTCCCAGCCGAATGCCGACCACTTGTCGCGCAGGTCTTCGATACCTGTAACGGTGGTGGTGGGGCCGTCGATCTGCTGGCCGTTCCAGTCGGTCATTGCGATGAGGTTGTCAACCTTGTGGTGCTGTGCCCACATAGCGCTCTCCCAGATTTCGCCTTCCTCGCTCTCGCCGTCTCCGCAGAGAACATATACGCGGTGAGCGTCGCCGTCCATCTTCTTGCCGAGAGCCATACCGGCTGCGACTGCAAGACCCTGTCCGAGCGAGCCTGAGGGCTTGAATACGCCGGGGAGGTTGTCGGTCACGCAGGGGTGGCCCTGGAGGCGGCTGCCCATTTTGCGCAGTGTGCCGAGTTCCTCGATGGGGAAGTAGCCGCTGCGTGCGAGTTCACTGTAATACACGGGTGCAAGATGACCTGCTGAGAGGATGAATACGTCCTGGCCCTTGCCAGAGCGTGTCCAGGTCTTGGGGTCGTGCTGCATCTCTTTGAAATACAGCGTTGTGAGTACGTCGGCGATGCCGATCGATCCGCCCGGATGGCCGGAGCCGGCGCCGTTTACCATACGGATGACGTCGCGACGGACCTGTGAAGCGATTTTCTGTAAATTTTCCATATTAGAAAGTTGTGTTATTTCTATGACAAAAACTGCCCCGGCTCTCGTGCTGAGAACCGGGGCTTGTCTTATGAGCCACTTGGGAGACTCGGACTCCCGACCTACGCGTTACGAATGCGTTGCTCTACCGACTGAGCTAAAGTGGCAAATGTGCCCCGGCGGCCATCGCGGCGATGCGTTTCAGGGTCACAAATATACGATTTAATATTCTAAATTCCTAAAGGAACAGCAACTGTACCAGCACATATACCGGCAGCAGGGTTATGAGCGAGAACTTGAGCATATAGCCGAAGAACGAAGGCATCTTTACGCCGCTCTCTTCTGCGATTGCCTTTACCATGAAGTTGGGGCCGTTGCCGATGTAAGTGAGCGAACCGAAGAACACGGCGCCGAGCGAAATGGCCTTGAGAAGTATCTCGGGGATTCCGGCTACGAACGTGCCGCCTGCGAATGCGCTGAGGTCCAGACCGCTCGCTACCGAATAGAATGCTACCGCGGTGGGCGAGTTGTCCAGGAAGGCGCTGAGTGCACCGGTGCTGTAGTAGAACTGCCAGGGAGCGCTCAGACCGAGCGACATTGCGTTCTGATTGAGGAAGAGCAGCGCAGGGGTCATAGTGGTGAATATGCCGACGAACAGGATTGCGACCTCGAGTATGGGGCCCCAGCTGAAGCTGTTACCTTTGCGCACGGTCTGCGAGGTAGTCCTGAGCGAAAGCAGTATGATGATTCCGAGCACCCATTCGCGCAGATGCTGTACGAAGAACGATGCACCTTCGCGCCCCATTGCGGGAATATAGTGTTCGTTGAGGAAGATCACGGCCAGCATAATGCACAGCAGCCAGATGAAGTTGATGCGGCCCTTGACGCGTATGGGCGAGATCTCCGTCAGGTCGGCCTTGCGTGCTTCACGCGGCTCCTTGCGGAACATTATGGTGTCCCAGATCAGGTAAATCGCAAGCAGGAGGATACCGGTGAAAACCCACTGAGGCGCGAGGCTTGTGAACCATCCGAACGGAGTGCCGCGCAGGTAAAGCAGGAAGAGCGGGGGATCGCCCAGTGGCGAAAGAATACCGCCGCAGTTTGCAACCATCGCGATAAAGAAGAGTACGGTGTGCGTCTTGTGAACCCTCTGCTTGTTGATTTGGAGCAGGGGCCTGATGAGCAGCATCGCGGCTCCGGTCGTGCCCATTATCGAGGCAAGAAGGAAACCGAGCGAAAGGATGACTCCGTTGACTATAGGTGTCGCCGCAACGTCACCCTTGATTTGTATGCCGCCCGTTACCACGAAGAGTGCGAGCAGAAGTACGATGAAGGGGAAGTAGTCGCCGGCGATCTGGTGAATCAGTTGATGTCCAAGGCCGATGCAGCAGAGATAGATGGCCGTGGGGACGGCTATGGCAAGCGTGCAGATGAGTTTGTTGCGGTTGCTCTCCCAGAACTTCGATGCGAAAAGGGGAACTACTGCAATCATCAGCAGCATTACTATAAAGGGAATTAGTGTCCAGGCTTGAATGTCAGTCATAGGTTAAAGTATGATTTTAAAGTCGATGACCTCGTTTTCGCAGTAGCTGCCGCGTATGTGGCACTGCTCGCCGCCACGGCAGCAGACGCTTTTTCGCGGAGCGAGCTCTATGGCGATAAGGTCACCTGTGCGTATGTAGATGTGTTTCGTGATATCTTCGATTGCCTGCTCAATGAACGATGGCTCGTGGGCGCTGCATTCGAAAATGGGCTCCGCGTTGCGTGTAAGCTGGAAGATGTTGCCTTCGCGCCCCAGAGTCACCCTGTTGTACATAGGGAAGGGGAGGAAGGACGTGTGGTCCAGGCAACTGGCTTCGGCAAAGCCTTCCGGGCTCCCGGAAATGAGGTTTTCGGGGTACAGAAGGGCTCCGTAGCCTATGGAGTCGTAGTAACGTTCGGCAAATTTGGCGGCAACGCTGCGGCCGGCACGGCTTACACGTACGAACAGCACCGGAGCAAGCGAGACTTCGTCGACGAATTCGGGAAGGAATGCGTCCTCGTTGTCGCGCTCCCAGGTGGTGTCGGGGCGTACGATGCAGTGTCCGGAATATGTTCTGAGCGCTATGTTCAAAACAGCCTCCCGTTTCCGTTGGAACCGAACTTGCTGGCAAGCGCTTCGCGGCCGAATTCTTCTTCGAAATGGGCAAAGCGAGCCTTGGTGTCGAGAGGGAAGCTTCCCTGGGCTATCCAGCTGAAGTAGCCGCGGTCGGTGCGATAGACTTCGCGCAGGGTCTTGCCCTTGTGCTTTCCGAAGTTGACCGTAACCTCGCCCTTGTCGTTAAGGATGAGATGTCCGGCGAAATCGACGTATTTGCGGCCTACGAACGAACTGAGCTGGGCAACGTCGTTCTTGAGCTGGTCGGGATAGCGGTCGAGCTGAGCCTTGAGAACCTCGTATGTGGCCACGGTGTCGGCTTCTGCCGTGTGGGCGTTGTCGAAATCCTGGCCTCCGCAATAGAAGCGGTATGCGGCCCTCAGGTTGCGGGGCTCCATCGCGTGATAGATGTTCTGAACATCGACCATTACGGGTTCGTGGAGGTCGACATCGACCTTCTTGCCCGTAAGGCGCACCCTTTCGAACTCTTCCGCCAGCATTGGCAGGTCGAATTTGGCGCTGTTGAATCCGGCGAGATCGCTGTCCTTGAGCCAGGATGCTATCTCATCCGCGCAGTCATAGAAAGTGGGGCAGTCCACGAGGTCGGAATCCTTAACCCCGTTGACTTCCGAAGCTTTCGGATCGATAGGCCTCTGGCACTGCTTCTCATAGTCCCAGGGGCGTATCTTCCAGGTTTTTATGCGCTGTTCTCCGCCGGGGAACACCTTTACGAAGCTCAGTTCGATTATGGAGTCCTGCGGAATGTTCAGACCGGTGCTTTCAATGTCGAAGAAAAGCAACGGCCTCTTGAGATCGAGTTCCATTCCCAGTGCTTAAGAAACCATTATCGGCATTATGATGCCGCAGATCTTCTCGCTCTCGGCCTCTTCCTCTGAAGGAACGATGAGGGCTGCACGACGTGCGTCGGCGAACTTCATCACAAGGGCCTCGCAGTTCATGTTCGAGAGGATCTCGATGATGAAGCTGCTCTTGAAACCTATGGCGAGCTCGTCTCCGTTATACTCGCAAGGGAGCTTCTCGTATGCTGCGATGGCGAAGCCGAGGTCCTGTGCGGTTATCTCGAGCTGGCCGGCCTTGAGCTCGAACTTGATGTGGTTCGAAGCCTTGTTGGCGCACACTGCGACACGCTTTACTGTGCTGAGCAGCTGCTCGCGGTCGATGCGGAGTATGTTGGAGTTGTTCTGGGGGATTACGTCGCGGTACTTGGGATATTTGCCAACTACAAGGCGGCATACCATCATTGTGGCGCCGAAGCGGAATACGACGGTGGTGTCGTCGAACGATACTTCAACGTTCTCGATTTCCTTGCCTATGATGCTGCGGAGCACGCCTGCGGGTTTCTTGTGAAGGATGAACGAAGCCTTGATGCCTGCGGCAAGAGCCTTGTCGGTATAGCAGATGAGTTTGTGCGAGTCGGACGCCACGAGCGTTGTGGCGGCGGTGTCGATATCGAAGAAGATACCGTTCATCGCGGGACGCATCTCGTCGTCAGCGGTGGCGTAGATGGTGCCGTTGATGCCTTCGATGAGGGTCTGTGCGGGGAAGACGATGTTCTGGGCGCCTTCGAGCTCGCTCTTAATTTCGGGGTAGTCCTCTGCGGGGAAGTACGGCAGCGAAGAGTTACCGTTGCTCCAGATGCACTCGAACGAAGAGTCCGAAGTGGTCTTGATGCAGATGGGCTGATCGGGGATTGTCTTGATGAGGTCGGTCATCTGACGTGCGGGAACGGCGATGGCGCCTTCTTTCTTCACGTTTTCGACATTGAGTTCGGTGCGGAGTGTGAGCTCCTGGTCCGATGCAGTTACGGTGAGGGTGTCACCCTCGGCCTTGAAGAGGAAATTTTCCAGAATGGGGAGCACCGATTTGGCAGGAATGGCCTTGGAAACATCCATTATGCCTTTGAGAAGCTCGGCGCTTGAAATTGTGAATTCCATATACTATGTCTTTAATAATTACATTTGTTTTACATCCGGGCAAATTTAACAAATTTTACCGACAAAACGGCACGCATTTTGGTAAAATGTTCCTTGTTATGAAAAAGTCATTTTTAGGCCTTGTCAGTGCCATTGCACTGCTCGCCGGAGCCCCTGCGGGCGCTGCCAATTTGTCAGAAGACAATTATCCCGATTTCACTTATGCGGCGGAACATTCTGTTGACGCCGTTGTTTATGTAGAGGTCACGGCACGCACCGAAAGCGAGCCCTACCAGATAGACGACCCGCTCTTCCGTTTCTTCTTCGGAGACGAGTTCCGTCCGCAGAGCCGCGAGCGCAAGGGCAGCGGTTCAGGCGTCATAATCACCAGCGACGGTTACGTCGTCACCAACAACCACGTTGTGAACGGAGCTACGCAGATTACCATCGTCCTGAACGACAATTCGCAGTACGAGGCGAAGCTTATCGGCACCGATCCCGTTACCGACGTTGCTCTGCTGAAGGTCGAGGCTGATTCGAGCCTGCCTTATCTTGACTTCGCCGATTCCGACGAACTCCGACTCGGCGAATGGGTGCTTGCCATCGGCAGCCCCATGGGCCGCGAACTCCAGGGAACCATTACCGCCGGAATCGTCAGCGCCAAGGGCCGCAACATACCCGACTACACGGGCCAATTCAAGATTGAGTCGTTCATTCAGACCGACGCCGCCGTCAATCCCGGAAACTCGGGCGGAGCGCTCGTCACGAAGAGCGGAAAACTCGTCGGCATCAACACCGCCATTGTTTCCACAACCGGTTCATACACAGGCTATTCGTTCGCCATCCCTTCCAATATTGTAAAGAAGACGGTTGCCGACCTCATCGAGTACGGCGAGGTGCGCAGGGCACGTCTTGGCATCGTTATGCAGGCTGTTGATCAGAGAATAGTTTCAGAGTTGAAACTTTCTTCGAAAAATGGCGTATATATTGTCGAGGTAAGCAAAGGAAGCGCAGCGGATAAGGCCGGCCTCAAGAGTGGCGATGTGCTGATCGAGATTGACGGAATCGTAATCACATCCACATCGAAACTTCAGGAAAAGGTCAATTCCTACCGCCCCGGCGACAGTGCCCGCATCAAGTACATCCGTGGCGGGAAGACATACACTTCGACGGTAAATTTCCGTGGAGAAGAAGTTGTGCTCTAATTGGCCCGGCTCTTTGCTGCCTCTATTGTTGGTAAATAAATTCATTTGATAATGAGACAGTTAAAGATTACAAAAAGCATCACCAACCGTGAAAGTGCTTCGCTTGACAAGTACCTTCAGGAGATAGGCCGCGAGGAACTCGTATCGCCTGAAGAGGAAGTCGAACTCGCGCAGCGCATACGCAAGGGTGACCAGGCAGCTCTCGAGAAACTGACACGTGCGAACCTGCGTTTCGTGGTGTCCGTGGCAAAGCAATACCAGAACCAGGGTCTCAGCCTTCCCGACCTTATCAACGAGGGAAACCTCGGTCTTATCAAGGCAGCTGAGAAGTTCGATGAAACCCGTGGTTTCAAATTCATCAGCTACGCCGTATGGTGGATTCGCCAGTCCATCCTCCAGGCCCTTGCCGAACAGAGCCGAATTGTGCGACTGCCCCTTAACCAGGTAGGCTCGCTCAACAAGATAAACAAGGCCCTCGGCCGCTTCGAGCAGGAGAACGAGCGCCAGCCATCTACCGATGAGCTCGCCGAGATGATTGACATCCCCCGCGACAAGATTGCCGATACAATGCGCGTCAGCGGCCGTCACGTGAGCGTCGACGCTCCTTTCGTAGAAGGCGAGGACAACTCCCTGATCGATGTGCTCGAGAATACCGACAGCCCCATGGCTGACAAGGGTCTTACCAATGAGAGCCTCAGCACCGAGATCGAACGTGCTCTGCAGATCCTCACTCCTCGCGAGAGGGAGATCATCAAGAGCTTCTTCGGCATTGGCTGCCAGGAGATGACTCTCGAAGAGATAGGCGAGAACCTTGACCTCACCCGTGAGCGTGTACGTCAGATCAAGGAAAAGGCCATCCGCAAGCTCAAGAAACCTTCAGCAAGCAAACTCCTGAAGACTTATCTCGGATAGAAGACGGAGTTATGACAAGCGAACAGTTCATCGCCTCCAAGGCCGTCGAGGCCGTAAAGGCTCTCTACAACACCGACGTTCCCGCATCGCAGATGCAGGTCGCCGTTACAAGAAAGGAATTCGAGGGAGACTACACACTTGTAGTTTTCCCTCTTCTTCGTATATCACATGCCGCTCCTGCTGCTACGGGCGAGGCCATCGGTGCCTGGCTTACTGCCAGTTGCCCCGAAATCGCCGCCTACAATGCTGTTCAGGGCTTTCTGAACCTGAGTCTCAGCAATTTGTACTGGCAGGAGAGTTTCGATTCTATTGCATCCGACCCTGACTTCGGAGTGCTGCCTTCCACGGGCCGCCGCGTTATGGTCGAGTTCAGCTCGCCCAACACCAACAAGCCCCTGCACCTCGGGCACGTGCGTAACAATCTGCTCGGCTCGAGCGTCAGCGATCTGCTGAAGGCCGCGGGCAACGAGGTCATCAAAACCACTCTGGTCAACGACCGCGGCGTGCACATCTGCAAGAGTATGTATGCCTGGCAGAAGTCTTTCGATGGCGCTACGCCTCAGACTTCGGGCAAGAAGGGCGACCATCTGGTAGGCGACTGCTATGTCGAGTTCAATAATATCTATTCTGCTGAAGTA
This sequence comes from Candidatus Cryptobacteroides aphodequi, assembly GCA_018065265.1. Classification (GTDB taxonomy): domain Bacteria; phylum Bacteroidota; class Bacteroidia; order Bacteroidales; family UBA932; genus Cryptobacteroides; species Cryptobacteroides aphodequi. Next base: position 35,597 of record JAGHTP010000064.1, read on the forward strand.
AAGGAACTTATGGCTTCCGGCCTCGATGAGGAGACCGCCAAGAAAGAGGCTCCTAGCATCAAGGCCGCTCACGATATGCTCGTGAAGTGGGAGGAGAACGACCCGGCCGTGCGCGCACTCTGGCAGATGATGAACGAGTGGGTGTTCGAAGGCTTCGAGCAGACCTACAAGGCTCTCGGCATCAGCTTCGACAAGACCTATTACGAGCACGAAACTTACCTTCTGGGCAAGGAACTGGTGCGTAAGGGGCTCGATGAAGGCGTGTTTGTCAAGGATCCTGACGGCTCGGTATGGTGCGACCTTACCGCCGACGGGCTCGACCGCAAACTGCTTCTTCGCAGCGACGGAACATCGGTCTATATGACCCAGGACCTCGGTACAGCCGAGCGCCGTTTCGCTGAATACAAGCTCGACTCGCACGTCTATGTTGTCGGTGACGAGCAGAACTACCATTTCCAGGTGCTCAAGCTCGTGCTCGGCAAACTCGGCTTTGCCTGGGCCGACCAGATCTTCCACCTCAGCTATGGAATGGTCGAACTGCCAGAAGGCAAGATGAAGAGCCGCGAGGGAACCGTTGTCGACGCCGACGACCTCATCGAGAAGATGTACGCCGAGGCGAAGGCGACAAGCGAGGAGTCCGGCAAGCTCGAAGGCCTCAGTGAAGAAGAGAAGGACCGTCTCTACCATATGATAGGGCTCGGCGCGCTCAAGTACTTCATCCTCAAGGTCGATCCCAAGAAGAAGATGCTCTTCAATCCCAAGGAGTCGATCGATTTCAACGGCAATACCGGCCCGTTCATCCAGTACACTCACGCCCGCATCTGCAGCATCCTGCGCAAGGCCGCCGAGGCCGGACAGGGCGCCTGCACCGCCCCGGCTGAACTGAGTGCCAAGGAGATAAGGCTTGTAAAGATTCTGGCTTCGTATCCGCAGAAGGTGGCCGAAGCTGCCGCCGCGTTCAGCCCGGCACTTATCGCCAACTTCGCGTACGAGCTTGCCAAGGAGTTCAACCAGTACTATCACGACACTCCCATCCTCAAGGAACCCGATGCCGCCGTGCTTGCACTCAGGCTCAGGCTCATAGGCTGCATAGCTGCGGTTCTCCGCAAGGCTATGGGCATACTCGGAATCGAGCTTCCGGAAAGGATGTAATTTCATATAACGGGGTACAGGGCAACCTGTTGAGAAACACCCGCTGAACTTGATACGGTTAATACCGTCGTAAGGATTTATTTATGTCTGCATTTGCAAATTTTGCAGAAGACCGGCTTCTGATACGCCGGACTTCTCCGGTAATCCACAACATTACCAATTATGTGGCGATGAACTTCTGCGCGAACTCTCTGCTCGCGCTGGGTGCGTTGCCCATTATGTCTTCCGAGCCTGCCGAGATGGAAGAACTCGTTTCCTCCAGCCAGGCTCTTGTAATCAACATAGGCTGCATCGAAAGCCTTCAGTTTGACGCGATGCTCTGCGCGGCCCGGAAGGCTGCGGCGCTCGGTCGTCCCTGGGTGCTTGACCCCGTCGGCGCCGGCCTGAGCCGCTTCCGCCCCCGTGCCGCCCTTGCTCTTGCCGAACTCGGGCCTGCCGTAATCCGCGGCAACGCCTCTGAGATCCTGGCGCTCTGCCGCGAGGCGGGGGTGAAAACGGCCATCTTGCCCCCGGAAGAGCCTTCTTGTGAGCTGCGGGGGGCAAAAACGCCCATTCTGCCCCCGGACGGCCCTTCTTGTGAGCTGCGGGGGGCAAAAACGGCCATCTTGCCCCCGGACGGCCCGCACGGGGTGGATTCGAGCGTTCAGAGCACCGATGCCGCCGATGCCGCAGCAGCTCTGGCGCGCAAGGAAGGCTGCGTGGTGGTCGTGAGCGGAGCCGTTGACATTGTTACCGATGGAGTG
>JAGHTP010000044.1 GCA_018065265.1 Candidatus Cryptobacteroides aphodequi
CCCGCACGGTGAAACGAATCACCGCCAGCCTTTATGAAAAAGGATATTTGATACGAGAGAACGGAAAACGTAATGGTAACTGGAAAATTATTACTGAATAACCGTATGAAAATATTTGTTCCCAAATCCACCCTTGACAACATAGATGGGAACATCTGACTCCAAAGAATTGGGAACAAATTGGGAACAAGAAAAATAAAAACCCCGCTACAGTGTGTTGTAGCGGGGTTTTAAGTGACTCCTACAGGACTCAAACCTGTAACCTTTTGATCCGTAGTCAAATGCTCTATTCAATTGAGCTAAGGAGCCAGGGACGGTATTGCTACCGTATTACTCTGCCTTGAGGTCAAGCTTCTTCTCGCGGATGCGGGCCTTCTTACCAGCAAGATCGCGGAGGTAGAAGATGCGAGCCCTGCGGACTTTACCGACCTTGTTGAGTTCGATGCTGTCGATGAAGGGTGACTCGTAAGGGAAAATTCTTTCAACGCCTACGCCGCCGGAAATCTTGCGGACGGTGAAGGTCTTTGTGTAAGGCTTGGAACCGCTGATCTGGATAACCACGCCCTTGAACTTCTGAAGACGGTCCTTGTCTCCTTCCTTGATACGGTAGGTAACGGTGATGGTGTCACCAGCCTTGAACTCCGGATAGGAAGCGGTTTTGTTCTGTGAGAAGGACTCTTCTACTAATTTGATGTAATCCATAACTTTTATCTAAAAAATCGCAGCGTCATCAAACCGTTTGAAGAGAGGCTGCCCGTTTTGGGATTGCAAAGATAGGAATCTTTTATTAATCCGCAAACTTTTTTCAACTAAAAATACTTACTTTCCCTTTCGAAAAGCGATTTGTCTTCTCTTGTCGGATCGGGTTTGAAGCCATCGTCAGCTGCGGCAAGTTCTGCAAGAGCCCTGCGAGTCTTGCGATCGAGCTTACGGGGCGTCCAGACGAGTATCTTCACATAGAAATCTCCCCTGTTGTAACCGTTGACATCGGGCAGTCCGCGACCGCGCAGTTTGACAATGGTTCCGCTCTGCGTTCCGGGTTCGACATCTATTCCAATCGTTCCGTTCAGATAAGGCACCTGCAGCCTGCAGCCCTCGATTGCCTCGACGATGCTTATCGGAGCCAGGCAGAAAAGGTTCTGACCGTCGCGCTTGAGGCTGTCGTGCTCGAGTTCCTCAATCACGATCAGAAGGTCGCCGTTTACGCCGCCGCGAGGAGCGCTGTGCCCTTCACCGCGCACGCTTATCTGCATTCCGTTCTCTACACCGGCAGGAATGTGCACCTTCACGGTTTCACGAACCTTCACCAGGCCGGAACCATCACAGCGGCGGCAGGGATTGGAGACAATCTTGCCTTCGCCGTGGCACTGCGGGCAGACCGAATACGATACGGTACGTCCGAAGATGCTGTTAGCCATATGCTGAACCTGGCCGGAGCCACCGCAGGTCGGACAGGTTTTGATGTCGGATGAGTTCCTGGTGCCACGGCCGTTGCAGTCGGGGCAGGGGCGGTTGCGTTCGAGCGAGACTTCCTTGTCACAGCCGTTCGCAATCTCTTCGAGAGTGAGTTTCACGCGGGTGCGGATGTCGCGGCCACGTACCGCGCCACGGCTCTGACGTCCGCCGCCGAAGCCTCCGAATCCACCGAAACCGCTGCCTCCGCCAAAGCCGCCGAAACCACCGAACAGGTTCTTCAGAAGCTCGTCAAGGCCCATTCCTTCGAAGCCGCTGAAGCCGCCTCCGAAGCCACCTGCGCCTGCTGCACCATCTACTCCGGCAAAGCCGAACTGGTCGTAGCGCTGGCGTTTTTCGCTGTCGCTCAGCACACTGTATGCTTCACTGGCCTCCTTGAACTTCTCCTCCGCCGTCTTCTTCTCGGCGTCGGTTCCGCTCACCCAACGGTCGGGATGCCACTTGAGGGCAGCCTTGCGATAACCCTGTTTTATATCATCCTCCGAGCAGCCCTTCTGAAGGCCGAGCACCTCGTAGTAATCTCTTTTCTGTGCCATTGTATTATGCTCCTACAACAACTTTTGCGTAACGCAGCACCTTGCCTGCCAGCAGGTAGCCGGTCTGGACCACGTCTATCACGCAGCCCTTCTGCTCCTCGGTCGGGGCCGGGAACTGTGTTACAGCTTCGTGGAAGTCGGTGTCGAACTTCGCGCCCTGAGCTTCGATAACCTCGAGTCCGCAAGTCTTCAAATAAGACATCAGCTTCGTATAGATAAGCTGGGTTCCTTCCCTGGCGGCCTCGTCCGCGCTGTTCTCGAGCAGCTTGAGTGCCCTCTCGCAGTCGTCGAGCACCGGAAGAAGTCCCTTGATCGTAGAGGCTGCAGCCGTCGAAACAAGGTTCATCTTCTCTTCTGCGCTGCGGCGGCGGAAGGTTTCGAACTCCGCCATAAGACGCAGATAGTCATCGTGCTCCTTGGACAATTTGTCAGTGAGCTCGGCTATCTTCTTGCTATTTTCATCCACCTTCGGTGCCTTGGGCGCCTTGGTTTCTTTCTTTTCCTGTGCCTGCGATGCAGCCTGCTGCATCTTTTCTTCTTTCTTTTCGTTTGCCATAACAGCTATATCCGCTCAAAAAATCTGCCAGCAGAAAACTGCTGACAGAATGTCCTACTTGAAGAATTTGTCCACCTTGCCGGCATTGCTCGGCAAGGCGAAGACAGCTACCCTGTCGCCGGGCCGTATCTGTGTATCACCAACCGCGATGAATGCCTCGCCGTCGCGCATCACGCCGCCTATCACAGCCCCTTCGGGGAACTTGATGTCCTTGAGGGCGCCCTTGGTGATGGAGCTGCCTTCTGAAACGGTGTATTCCATAACCTCGGCATCGGTGCCGCTCATATAGCGCACGAAACGTGTCTTGTCGCTAAGGGTGAACTTGAATATGCGGCCGGCGGTGATGAGTTTTTTGTTTATGACATTGTCGACGCCCATCTCTTCGGCCAACTTGACATATTCGATGTTCTCGACCTCGGCTATGGTCTTCTGCACGCCAAGTTTCTTCGCGGCCACACACGAAAGGATATTGGCCTCGTCATTGCCGGTCAGAGCGACGAACGCGTCATAATCGTTTATCGACTCCTCGGCAAGGAAGTCCGGATTGCGGCCGTCACCGCTTATTATCTGCACCTCGTCGGGGAGGGTTTCGGAAAGCGTGATGCAACGCTCGCGCTCCTTTTCGATGACCTTCACGCTGTCGAGACGCGAACTGAGCTTCGCGGCAGCCATCGCGCCGATTGTGCCGCCACCGAGTATCATCACCGAAGAGATGTCGGTTCCGTGCACGCCCAGAAGCGCCGTAATGCTGTCGACAGCCTCTTTCTTGCAGATGATATAAACCAGGTCGCCGTAGCGGAACTTACTGTCGAAACGGGGGATGTTCGTGTCGCCGTCACGGGCGATGGCGATAACGCGGAAGAGCGACGCCGTCTGGGCCGGGATTCCACGCACGAAATCGACCAGTGTGGTATCAAGGGCCGGAGAATCCTCGCCCAGCCTGAATGCCGCGACCTGAAGTTTGCCTTCGGCGAAGTCCATGGTGTCGGTACTTGCGCTGTGGCGTATGATGTCGACTATTTCGTCGGCAGCGATCTTTTCGGGACAGAATGCCATGTCGACACCCAGTTCGCCGAGAAGAGCGCGGTTCTCGCTCCGCAGGAATTCCACGTCCTTGATGCGTGCAAGGCACTTCTTGGCACCGAGTTTCTTGGCAATCTCAGCAGCCAGAACATTCACCTCCGGGGCAACATAAGGCACTACGGAAATAAAGAGGTCCGCCTTGTCGATGCGGGCGTTGCGCAGCGTCTCGACGCTTGCGGGTTCGCCCTGTATGGCCTCAACGTCCAGCGAGCCGGATATGGCGGCCAGACGATCGTCATCGAAATCGATAACCGTAACCTCGCTTCCCTCACGGAGAAGCAGTTTGGCAAGATGTGAACCGACCTCGCCGGCACCGTCAATTACTATTCTCATATCACTTGTCAATCAGTTTGCGATACTCTGCGTGAGCATCTCTTACCGCGCGGGCCTCGGGCCAGCGGGCGGTGATCAAGTATGCAAACATAATCAAATTATCCAAAATAATGCGCGTCCTTATACGGATACGCGCCCTGCGGCAGCCTATCTCGGAAGGAAGATTCTTGCTGAGCATCAGCAGCGAATTGCGGAAATTCAACTTCAGCTTGAAAGGCGAATTCTGCGGCAGAGTGCCTCCGCCTATGTGATAAACCGTACTCGAAGGCACGACCACCACGCTGTAGCCGCTACGGCGCGCACGCCAGCACCAGTCGATTTCTTCCATATGCGCGAAAAACCTGTCATCTAGTCCTCCGATCTCGTTCCAGACGCTCGAACGCACGCAGAGACAGGCGCCCGTCACCCATTTGACGGCAGCGGGGCCACGGTCGAACTGGCCGCGGTCGCGTGCTGTCCAGAAGAGGAATCGTCCGCGGCAATAGGGATAGCCGTGCACCGTCAGTTTTCCACCGGCGGCTCCGGCATATTCGAAGCGCTCCGAACGCACCCACTCACCTCGCTCTGTTCCCTGCCTCAGAGCGTGAAGCTTGGGGCCGCAGGCCGCGCACTCCGGGTGCGAATCCATATACTCAATCAGCGGGCAGAGCCAGCCCCCCGGCACGTCGATATCCGAATTGATGAGCACAAAGTACTCGGGCGCATCGGGCTCGGAAAGAAGAGTGCCGATAGCCCTGTCGTAGCCTCCGGTGAAGCCGAAATTCCCACCGAGAGGGATGGTGCGAACTGACGGGAAGCGCTCCGCGAGCAGTTCGAGCGAACCGTCCGTGGAGCCACTGTCTGCAACCACAAGAGCGGCGTCCTGCGGAAGGCTCTCGAGGAGCCCCGGGACAAACCGCTCAAGATAGAATGCAGTATTCCAGTTCAGTATTACTACCGCAATACGCACCGGATCAGACTATTTCTGGAACATATCCTTGATGCTGCCTATGCTGCTGAGCAGCGAGCTTGCATCGTAAGGCATATAGATTGTCTTGTTGTCCTTGCCGGTAACCATCTCCTTGAGAGCGGCGATGTACTTCTCGGCAATCATATAGTTTGCAGGCGAGATATCGGTCTTGCCGATGGCCTCGGTAACCTTGGCGATAGCCTCGGCTTCGGCCTTTGCGGCAACTATCTTGGCCTCGGCCTCACCCTGAGCCTTGAGGATCTTGGTCTGCTTGTCGGCCTCGGCCTGGTTGATGCGTGATGCCTTCTCACCTTCAGACTGGAGGATTGCGGCTTCCTTCTCACCCTGCGCACGGAGAACCTTCGCACGTTTCTCACGCTCGGCCTGCATCTGCTGCTCCATCGCATCCTTCACTGAAGCGGGAGGAGTGATGTCCTGAACCTCGACGCGATTAACCTTGACGCCCCATTTATTGGTGGCATCGTCGAGGACGTCGCGGAGTTTGCTGTTGATGGTATCGCGCGAAGTGAGGGTCTCGTCGAACTCAAGCTCACCGATGACGTTTCGAAGTGTGGTCTGGGTCAGCTTGACAATGGCCTCGGGCAGATTGACTATTTCGTAAGTGGCCTTGATAGGGTCAACTATCTGGTAATAGAGGATGGCATTGATTTCGGTCCTGACGTTATCCTTGGTAATCACGTCCTGAGGAGGGAAATCGATAAGCTGTTCACGCAGGTCGATCGAATCCTGTTTCGCATACAGGTTCAAACTTCTTCCGTCGCGTGTAAAGGCTTTGGTATCACGTACATATACTGCGCGGGGTTTGTCGAGGATAGGCCAGATGATATTGAGGCCGGAAGGAAGCACCTTGTGGAATTTTCCGAGTCTTTCTATCACTTTGGTCTCACTCTGGCTTACGACCTTGAGGCCGGAAAGAATGAAGATGATAACAATCAGGATAATGATCCCGATGACAATAAAAGGACCTGTCATAATGCTATGCTTTTTTAACTGTTAATATCAAACTGTCGCGTCCGGTGACTACGACCTTCTCGCCTTTTTCGATGATTGTGCCGTCTTCGCTGACAGCCTTCCAGTCATCTCCGTCTATGGCGACGCGGCCGCGGCCGGTCTGGGAATTGATTTCTTCGCTCACGCGGGCTTCGCGGCCTATTATCGCATCGCAGTTCGTGGCAGCTCCGTCACCTTTCTTGTAGAAAAGCTTGACAACGAGAGGACGAACGGTGATGAGCGCAATGATTGAGACAACCGCAAAAAAAATCAACTGCCACAAAAGGGAGGCGTTGAGTGCGGATGCGATTGCTGCGGCGATTGCGCCGAATGAGAAACAAGCTACGGCAAAGCCGGATGTAAAGATTTCAAGAATGAAAAACAGGAGGGCGATGATAACCCAGATGTGCCAGACTTCCATAAGATTACAATGATGTTTTCACAAATATAGTCATTTATTCCAAAAGCGGAACGCTGTGACGCGTTCCGCTGAATGTTTGCAAAAATCTTGCCGCGAATTACCTTCTCGAGCGGGATTTGCCGCGACGCGATTTCTTGGCGTTCGATTTCGAAACGAAGTATACGACGAAGCCGATGAGAACGATTCCAATTATTACGAAAGTGACGGGGCTTGTCTGGGAGCCCTTGACGTTCTGCCACATATCGAGCAGCTTCTCGGTGTCGGCACCCCAGTCGTGTTCAAGAGCACAACGCTCGACGACTGCCCTGTCGGGGTACTGCACGGGATTGACGCATACGCTCTTCGCATCCTCTCCGAAGAAATATGAAAGGTCGATGGGCGCGAAAGTGCTGTCAATCTGCGAAGCGAGCACCTCAGGCGCGCCGCAGGAAGCGACATAACCGGTCTCTTCCATATTGCGTATCGCTATGTCGGGACGGCTCATGAAGTCGATGAAATAGGTGGCGGCGGTAACATTCTGCGCGTACTTGGGAATCACCCAGCCGTCAAACCATACGGTTGAGCCCTCTTCGGGAACGATATACCCGAGATTGACACCCACGGCTTCAGCCTCGTCCATAGCCCACATCGCGTCACCGCTCCAGTTGAGCGAAACGTAAGCGCGGTTCTTCGTCATCTGCTCTTTGCCGAGGTCGGCTTCGAATCCGCAGATTCCGCCCTTCGCCTCCATGAGGAAAGCCTTGACAGCCTCGAGAGACTCGTCGGATGAATCGTGCATCAGGTCCTGAAGGGTAACGGTACCTTCCTGCAGTTCTTTCTGCTTGAGACAGATTAGGATGGGTGCGAAAACATCCCTGGGCGCATCCTTCATCAGAACCTTTCCGGCATATTTGGGGTTCCTTACCACGTTCCAGGTGGAAGCGTCCTCCTCGGGAACGAAGTCCTTGTTGTAAATGATACCGGTAGTTCCCCACATAAACGCTACGGAATACTCGTTGGCGTCGATATCGGGATTGATCTCGGAGAACATCTTCTGGATGTAGGGAGAGCGGTACTTGTAAATGTAGTTTATCGAATCGGGAATGGCGTCGAAGTCCAGAGGCAGGAGGAGTCCGGTGTTGAGCATCCTCTCGATGATGTAATCGGACGGGCAGACGAGGTCATAATCCTCGTGGCCTTTCTCGATTTTGGAGAGCATCGCCTCGTTCACGTCGAAAGTCATATAGATGACCTCAATCTCGTTGCCTGTCTGCTCCTTGTACCACTGCTCGAAGTCGTCGATGACTCCTTCGGCCATATAGTCGGACCAGTTGTAAACCTTGAGGATGTCCTTCCTGTCCTTTGCAGAAAGGCTGATGGCTGCGGTCAGGGCCAGCGCCACGGCGAAAATTTTGGTGAGATTCTTCATTGTTGTCATTTTTTCTCCGCCTGCTTCGAAACGCGTATGCTGTAAACAAGCAGGAAAATCAATATGATAAGAAAGATAATAGTCATAAGAGGCTTGAGCTCGGGTGTGAGTCCACCTTTGCGGGCATCGGCATAAATGTAGGTCGAGAGGGTGTCGAGTCCTATCGAACCGGCGGTGAAATAGGTTACGGCGAAATCGTCCAGACTCAGGGTGAACGCCAGGATGAAGCCTGAAATCATTCCCGGACGGAGTTCCGGAATCAGCACCTTTCGCAGGGCATACATCGGGCTCGCGCCAAGGTCGAGCGCCGCCTCATAAAGGTTGGGATTCATCTGTGAGAGCTTCGGCAGTACATTCAGCACCACATAAGGCGTGCTGAATGTGATATGGGCGAGGATGACGGTCAGATAGCCCTTGCTGATATGAAGGAACACGAACAGCAGGAAGAGCGACACACCCGTGATGATATCCGGGTTAAGCATCGGTATGTTGTTCAGGAACTGTATGGCAGCCTTCTTGCGGCCGCGCATGTTGAAGATCCCTATCGCGGCAAGAGTGCCGAGCACAGTCGAAACCGCCGATGAAACGACCGCAATGAGCAGTGTGTTCTTCAAAGCCTGCAGCAGCGACTGCGCATCGGATGTCGCCCCGCTGAAGAGCGATCCGTAAAGGTCGAGAGTGAATCCTGTCCAGTTGCCGAGGGACTTCGCATTCGTAAACGAGAACACGGCAATGAACAGAATCGGAGCATAAAGCACGAAGAGGATCAGTGCGAGATATGCCTTTGATACAACACTTTTAACTTTCATCACACTAGCCCTCCTTCGGCAATCTCTTCACGTTTACCGGTGAAGAGCGTTGTAATTCCGATGATTATCAGCATCATCAATGACAGGGCAGCACCCTGGTTCCACATCATATTGAAGAACTGCTCCTGGATCACCGAACCGAAGAGCATTATGGTGTTGTTGGTAAGAATCTCCGATACGGCAAAAGTGGAAACCGTAGGCATAAACACCATAAGCACACCGCTCACGATACCAGGCATCGACAAAGGCAGAGTGACTTTGAAGAATACCGTCACCGAATTGGCGCCAAGATCCTGAGCCGCCTCACGATAAGAGGGACTCATTTTGCTCAGCACATTGTAAATGGGGTAAATCATAAACGGAAGGTAATCGTATGCCATTCCGAAAAGCAGAGTCCCCTTGCCGAGGCCTATGCCCAACCAGCTGAAAATCTCGGCTGTGGCCACAGTACGCATCAGCGCGTTGATCCACATCGGCAGGATGAACATCAGAGCCACCACGGCCGAATTGCCCGACTTGCGCCGTGCAAGAATGTATGCTACCGGATAACCGAGCAGGATGCATATAATAGTGTTCTCCAACGCCACTTCGATCGAGACGAGGAACGAATTCACAATCTTCGGCTCGGTGAAGAAGGCCCCGAGATTGGAGAGTGTGAAATGCCCGTTGGCGTCGGTGAGCGCATAGCCGGCTATCAACAAAAGCGGCAGCACCACAAACAGCACCAGGAATATGAAGTACGGAAGACTCCAGGAAGACCTCTTAGTCATTTGACTGCTGTTTAGCTTTGATGGTGATGAACTCTGGGGCTATGTTGATTCCCACAAGATCTTCCTTGTCCCATACGTCCTGGGTGTCCACAAGGAGGTGAAGTCCGCTTGAGGTCTTCACGTCTATATGATAATGGTCGCCCTTGTATATGAGGAAATAAACCTTTCCTTCGGCATCGCCTTCATCCTGATAGTCCATAAGTTCCACCTTGTCAAAGGGGAAGGAGACCTCGACTTCGTCACCGGAGCAAAGGCCTTCGGGAACGTTGCATTCGAACTTTCCATCAAGGAACCTGACGTGATTCTCATCCACGACAACGCCGTCGAGCACATTTTCAGTACAGTTCTTGTGCATTACCTGAATGTCCTGGGGCTTGATGAAGAGTCCTACGACCGAGCCGGTCTCGAAAGAATTGTAGTCCTGGATCATAAGCTCATATCCGTTGTCGGTATCCACGAACATCTCGTAATGAACGCCCTTGAAAGTGCAGCTCTTGACTTTGCCTGTGAACTGAGCGCCGTCAAGCTTGTTCATAATGTAGATGTCCTCCGGTCTCAGAACCACGTCCACGGGAGTGTCGCAGCCGAAACCCTCGTCAACGCAGTCGAATGTGTGGCCGATGAACTCGACCTTGCGGTCTTCGATCATACGGCCGTCAAGGATATTGCTCTCGCCGATGAAGTCGGCCACGAACTCGTTGCAGGGCTCGTTGTATATGTCGGAAGGAGTGCCTATCTGCTGTATCTTTCCCTCGTTGATGACAACTATGGTGTCGGACAGCGTGAGGGCCTCTTCCTGGTCGTGGGTGACATATATGAAGGTAATGCCGAGTTTGGCGTGCATCTCCTTGAGCTCGATCTGCATATCCTTGCGAATGTTGATGTCAAGGGCGGCAAGCGGTTCGTCGAGCAGAAGCACCTTAGGCTGGTTCACAAGGGCGCGTGCAATAGCCACCCTCTGCTGCTGACCGCCGGAAAGGCTCTCCACATCGCGGTCTTCGTAGTCGGTGAGCGACACCATCTTGAGCATCTTCTTCACCCTCTTGTCTATCTCCTCCCTGGGCACGCCCTGGAGTTTGAGTCCGAAGGCTATGTTGTCATACACGTCCAGGTGCGGGAAAAGAGCGTAGCGCTGGAAAACCGTGTTGAGCGGCCTCTTGTAAGGAGGAAGCTGGCTGATATCCTTGCCTTCGAGCAGCACGCTTCCCTCATCGGGAGCGATAAAACCGGCTATCGTGCGAAGGATTGTGGTCTTGCCGCAGCCCGAGGGGCCGAGAAGAGTAACGAACTCTCCCTTGCGGACATAGAAATTTATATCATCGAGCACAGTCTTGCCGTCATACGACTTCTTGATATGCCGTATGTCGATGATGAAATCGTTTTTTGCCATTCCAGGGAAAAACTAAAGGGATACGTTGAAATAATAAGTCAATCCGATGCTTGCGGACAGGAGGTCGGGCACCCAGGTGCCGAACGAATAGCCCAGACTCGCGTGGAAGCGGAACGCCTCGGAAGGCGTGTAAAGCAGGGTGGCACCGGCGTTGGTGCGGTGGAAATCGTCCCCGAGGTCGGAATTGACCACAAGGAATGCTCCGAACTTGTCACCCTCCCAGCGCGAGAACAGCTGGACGAGCGAACCCTTCGCAAAGATGTTTTCCATATCGCCGATGCGCGAAGTGTAGCTGGTTCCGAGCGAGAAGCTGTCGGTAGCCTGCCATTTCGTGCTCACGCTCCAGACCCAGAGCCTCTCGCCATCACCCATACCGATGTTGTTGACGCTGATCATATCGTCCCAGCTGTCAGTCACGTTGCGGCACATAAGCGAGAAGGCTGTGACGCCGTCTTCGAAAGGATGTTCGGTGTAAGGCGAGGAACTGGCCTGGAAGCCCACGAAACTCTCATCACCATAATACCAGGCGGCGCTTGCGCCCCACTGGTAGATGGCGAAACTGTTCCAGATTGAGCTGACCATAGGGGTGAACATATCAATGTCGTACTCATCTTCTTCGTGAGTACCCCATTGCATAGAGCCCTTTCCTGCAGTGATGGCGAAATCACCGAGCTCAAGCGTAAGCTGTGCGGCATTCACCCAGTTGATATCGTCACTGTGCAGGGTCATTTCATACAGATACCCCGGCTCGGAACTGAGCCAGTGGTTTTCTACATAATACGACAGATTGTCGGTGATGTTTCCTTCGAGGAAAGTGTAAAGAGAACTGCTGCCGAGATCGCATCCGGAGTTTTTGTTCCCAAGTTCAGTCCAAGGATTGGCTTCAATCCTTGAAGCAACCGTGAGCCCGGCAGAACGACCGGGTTCGTCAGAGGCTTGCGAGTACGCAAGGAAGCAGGGCAGCAGCCCTACGGCCAAGGCGAAGAGTCTTTTCATTCTCAAGTACCATAAAAAAGATTTTGGTGAAACAATATATCCTTGCAAAAGGACGTGCAAAGATAATATAATTTTGAATACTTAAAACAGGCGCTGACCGCCAATGAATTCACGCATTATGGAGGTGGGCGGTATCGCACTTATCTCGTCGTCAGTCAGGGCCGTGACCCTGGTCAGGAATTCAAGCAGTGCGCTGGCCTTTTCGTATGCCTCCGACGAGGGCTTCACCTTCTTCAGGAGAGGCTCTGCGTAGTATTTGAGCACCGGCAGGTCGTAAAGGGTCGAAGAGTTGAAGACCACATCTGCATTCTCCTCGAAGGGGAAGATGTTGCGCGTCTCGCCCCTGCGCACCGATGGCCAGCGGAGAATATTGTCTTCGGGCAGGATTCCGCGGGCGCGGTTGTCGCGCACGATGCGGCGCAGCAGCCTCTTGTCCGTGGTGGAATTGTGCACCTTCTCGCCTCCGGGCAGAGCCGAAAGTGCGGAGATGTAAACCCTGAAGATGCGTTTCTGGTCGACCGATGGCGTGAGGTCGGGATTCAGTGCGTGGATTCCCTCCATAAAGAGTATGTCGTCGGGGCCGAGTTTCATCGTCGTACCATCGAATACCCTGTGCCCGCTCTTGAAATCAAACCTGGGCACCTGTATCTCACGTCCGTCGAGAAGGTCGTTGAGCTGTGCATTGAGGAACTTCACGTCCATAGCTTCCAGGCACTCGAAATCCAATTCGCCATTCTCGTCCACCGGAGTGAATTCACGGTCGAGGAAATAGTTGTCGAGCTCTATCACCTTCGGGCTGAGACCGAGCACGCGGCACTGCTGCGCGATACGCAGCGATGAACTTGTCTTGCCGCTCGAACTGGGGCCGGACATCATCACGAGCCTGGCCACTCCCCTCTTCCAGTATATCTGATTGGCGATTTCGGCGTACTTGCGTTCCTGACGCGCCTCGCACAGGTTGATGAGTTCAACCGCCTTTCCGGCGGCAAGCGTTTCGTTGAGTTTGTCAAGCGTATCTATTCCGATAGCCGAGCACCAGTCGGCGTATTCCTGCCTTGCGGCTTCAATCTTTGTCATTTCAGCGAAGTAAGGTAATTGATCTGATAGTCTACGAGGGAGGCCGGGAACACTCCGTAAGCCTCATAAACCGCACGGTCGGCGGCGAGCCTTTCGGCCGCACCTGCGGTGGATGCCGGCAGCTGGCGGAGGCTCTCCATCAGTGCGGCATTGGATGCGTCGTGTATGTTCACGCCCAGGCCGACATAGGTCTTTTCGGCCAGTTCGAGTGCCCCTTCCATCTCCAGGCCGTGACGGGCGGCAACGCAGAGCGCGCTCATCAGAAGGTAGATGTCAGCTGTGGCATCGGATGCGCGCCACTCGAAAGTCTGCTTGCAGGAATAGTCCTTGCAGCGCGACTTCTGCCCCGGGTTGCACTGAGCGGCCATATCGGCACGGAAATTCCAGCCGAGCGGGACCCTTACCAAGGCGCTTCGGTTCGAGAACGACCAGCACAGCGAAGTGGGCGCCTCCTGGTGAGGAACGAGCCTGCGGAACGAATCCGTCGAAGGATTGCCCCAGGCCGGAAGTGATGTACCGAGGTCCATCAGACCGGCTATCGCCTTGCGGGCGGTGGGAGTTATCTCGCCGTCGGTGACGAGCATATTGCGGCCGGCGCGCTCGAACTTCATATGCACGTGAAGGCCCGAGCCGGCCTTGCCTGTCTTCAGTTTCGGAGCGAAACTTATGTCAATCCCGTAGCTGTACGCAATCTGCTTCATCATCCACTGCGCAAGGACAAGCTGGTCGGCAGCCTGTTCCACGGGCACGGGAGTGAACTCTATCTCGTTCTGCTCGTAGATGCGGCCGTCTTCGGTGAAGTTGCCCACCTCGGAATGACCGTACTTGATGCTGCAGCCCGCCTGCGTGAGGGCAAGCATCGCGTCGATACGCATATCGGCGAACTTGTTGTAGGGCTTGCTTTCGTGATAGCCCTTCTGGTCGGCAACCGGGAAGAGAGGTTCCTCATCGCCTATGGCGTAGTATTCGAGCTCGCCCATCGCGTACATCTCCATCCCCGCGACCTTGCGGAAAGCCTCGGCCGCGCGGTGCAGGACCTGCTGCGGAGCCGCGTCGTAAGGCTTGCCGTCGCGGTCGAAGAAAGTGCAGAGCACATCAACAGTGGGCACGTCTTCGAGCGGATTGAGGAAGGCCGTTTCGTAGCGCGGTACGACGTAAAGGTCGGACCTTCCGGCCTCAATGAAGGGGAACAGGCTCGAGCCGTCCACCCTCTCGCCCGCTTCAAGCAGTTCGACAAGATGAGCCTTGTCGCGAAGGGCAAAGTTAAGTGTCTTGAGGCGGCCGTCGAAACCGCAATAATGGAAGTTCAGTACCTCAACCTCGTTCTTGAGGCAGAATCGTATGAGTTGTTTCTTGTTCATAATCAAAATCTTATGGCGATACAGGGCAAAGTGGCCCCGCTGATGCAGTCATATTGCGGCAGGATGGCGACATTGCCTCCGCCTTTGCCGAAGAGCGAGCCGATGGGCTCCACTATCCATTCGTGCAGATACGGCAGCAAGGCTTCTGCAGCCAGGGAACTGCCTATACCCAGCGCAGCACCGGCAGCGGCGTCCCACCACCAGTGCCGATTGTGCACCACGCGCATTGTACCGGTGAAAGTGGCTACGGCATAAGCGCCGGCGCCCCAGCCCCATCCGTAATCCTGACGGACGAGTTCCGCGCCAACGAATGCGGTTCCGGTATGCCCGGAAGGGAATGAATTGTGCGCGCGTCCGTCCGGGCGGACTTCGTCGACCGTCGACTTCAGAATGGCATTGATGCTTGCCTGGAATATGTAAGCCGTGGTCATCTTCACAGCACGGTCGCCGAAACATACGTTGCTCTGCACTCCAGTAAGGGGAAGGGCAAGGTCCACGACGGCCGGGGCATACTGTGTCCAGGTCTCAACGTGTTTGTTCTCGTTGAGTTCCGCTGCGGCATTCAGGCAGAGCAGAAGCGCGATGGCGGAAAGCGCTGACTTAATTCTCACCACTCGCGATTCGCTCTATGCACTTCTCGAGCGAAGTGCGCCAGTATGGTATCTCCACGCCGAAAGTCTTGCGGAACAGGCTCTTGTCAAGAACGCTGTAATGCGGCCTTTCGGCCTTTGAAGGGAATTCGTTGCTAAGGCAGGGGTTGATAGTAGCGCTTGTGCCGCCAAGGCGTTTTATCTCCTGGGCGAAATCGAACCAGCTCACCGCACCTTCATCTGTGTAATGATAGATTCCTGTCTTGTTTGTCTGGCCGCTGTCGATGATATGGAGTATCGCGGCTGCGAGGTCGGCGGCGGCTGTCGGGCTGCCCACCTGGTCGTAAACGACCTTTATGCTTTCGTTCACCTCGGTAAGGTGGAGCATTGTCTTGACGAAGTTCTTGCCGTAAGGGCTGTAAAGCCAGGCCGTGCGAATGATTATGCTGCGGCATCCCGATTTGGCGATGGCAATCTCGCCGGCGAGCTTCGAGGCCCCGTAGGCGCTGCGCGGGTCAGGCTTCTGAGTTTCGGCTATGGGCGTGCACCCCAATCCGTTGAATACATAGTCGGTGGAAATGCTGATGAGCAGAGCTCCGCGGTCCTTAGCTGCCCGGGCAAGTATTGCAGGAGCCTGGTTGTTGAGCAGATCGACCAGCACGAGGTCGTCTTCGGCCTTGTCGACATTGGTGTATGCGGCGGCATTGATTATCACATCCACATTCTCCGATTCGGTTATGAGCCTTACGGCGTCGGCATCGGTGATGTCGAGCCATACGGTCTCGAGTCCCGGTATCTGGCTGACATCGGTGAAGATGAAATTGTGTGCCGAACCGGCGGAAAGCCTGCGGAGTTCGCGGCCGAGCTGACCATTGGCACCTGCGACAAGTATATTCATAATTAAAAGACGTTTCCTAAATCTCACAAATTTAGTTATTTTTGCCAAGAATGGAACAGAAGCCTGTCATATACCTTTACACCGATGGCGCAGCGAGCGGCAATCCAGGCCCTGGAGGCTACGGAGCGGTGCTTGTATGCGGCGACGCGCGCAAGGAACTGAGCGAAGGTTTCTCCCGCACCACCAACAACAGGATGGAACTTCTGGCCGTGATCAAGGGGCTCGAAGCCATCAGGTGGCATAACGCCAGGGTGGAGGTGTGGAGCGATTCCACATACGTTGTCCATGCCATAACCGAAGGCTGGCTTGACAAGTGGATACTCAAGGGCTGGAAAAAGGTCAAGAACCCCGACCTCTGGCAGAGGTTTGTTCCACTCTACCGCGCACACGAAGTGAGTTTTCACTGGATAAAGGGACACGCGGGACATCCCGAGAACGAGCGCTGCGATCACCTGGCCGTGGAGGCCTACCGCAGCGGTGTGCTCGGCGAAGATACAGGATACGAAGAACAACAAGCCGGGGGCGCACAGCCCGACGGCACATTACAATTGATATGAGTAAAAAAATTACAGTCGGAATCACCCAGGGCGATTCGAACGGCATAGGATACGAAGTAATCATAAAGGCGCTCAGCGACGAGCGCATTCTCGACCAGTTCACCCCCATAGTTTACGGTTCACCCAAACTCTGGAGTTTCTATCTTAAAAGCATTCCAGAGATAGACGAACTCGAAGTCAATGTCATCAAACACGCCTCACAGGCCGTCGAGAAGAAGATCAATCTTCTGAACTGTCTGCCCGAGAACATCTTCGCCGAACCCGGCGCCCCCACACCCGAAGGCGCCCAGGCCGCCATCAAGTCGCTCGAACGGGCCGTCGCCGACATCAAAGCCGGCCTCACCGACGTTCTCGTGACCGCCCCCATCAACAAGAAGGCTATGTCCGGGCAGGGATTCAAGTTCCCCGGACACACCGAATATCTGCAGGACGCATTCGGCTGCAAGGACGTTACGATGCTTATGGTCAGCGACCGTCTCAAGCTGGGCGTCGTGACGGGACATATCGCTCTCAAGGATGTTCCCGCTGCAATAACCAAGGAAAAGATCGTTGCCAAGCTCCGCATCATGAAGGAATCGCTCCAGAGGGAGTTCCGCATAGACAATCCCCAGATAGGAGTGCTGAGTCTCAATCCTCACAGCGGTGACGGCGGTCTGCTCGGAACCGAAGAGCAGGAGATCATCATCCCCGCCATCAAGGAGGCCAACGCCGAAGGCATACTCGCATTCGGGCCCTTCTCGCCCGACGGATACTTCGGCCTCGGAACATATCAGAAATTCAACGCCACGCTGGCGATGTACCACGACCAGGGACTCTCCCCTTTCAAGACCATCGTGTTCGCCGACGGCGTGAACTACACTGCCGGTCTTCCCGTTGTCCGCACCTCACCCGACCACGGAACCGCCTACGAACTTGCCGGCCGCGACAAGGCCGATGCTTCTTCGATGCGCAGCGCCATCTTCACGGCCATAGACATCTTCAAGAACAAGAAGGCATACGACATCCTTCAGGACGGAAAGATGGAAGTACGCCTGCCCGAAGAGGAGAAATTCGAGCGTAACGGCCGCCCGCAGATTGCCTGATATTCCCCAGGCTCACAGACCCATTTACCGGCCTCGCAAAAGGCCGGTTTTTTTGTCACCTGCAAAACAG
>JAGHTP010000052.1 GCA_018065265.1 Candidatus Cryptobacteroides aphodequi
AGCTTCGGACTTACCGACGTGAGCAGCACATTCAAGGATCTGGCAGCTGCCGTTCCTGGCATTTATCCCGGAGGAGAAGGAATGAAATTCGGCGGCCCGACCTGTGTGGACGAAAGCACCACGGCAGCCAACCCCGTCAGGTCGTCCTGCGGAACGGATGGAACAAGCATCCTTACCGAGGTCAACCTTTCAGGATTTTTCAGCGCTAATCTGTACAAGGGCCTCGTGTTCGACGGAAAATACAACTATCAGCTTTCCAACACGAACAGGCACCAGTGGAACACGCACATCCTCAACTGGAACTTTACGGAAGATTATCTGCTTTCCGAGACAAACCTTGCCTCGTCGTACATCACCGTGAACTCGTCCAAGACTGAGCGCACCAATGTCGAACTCATCCTCCGTTACAACACCAGCATAGGCAAGCACAATATCGGCGCCATTGCCGGTTATACAGGCCAGGAATACAGTTACCGCGCCACAAGCGCTTCGCGTATGGGTATGACGGCCTGGGAGCTTCACGAACTCAGTACGGCCTCGACGCTTCAGGGTTCTTCGGGCAGTTCTACCGAATGGGCGATGAACTCGTTCTTCGGAAGGCTCAACTACAACTGGGACGAGCGCTATCTGCTCGAATTCAACGCCCGCTACGACGGTTCGAGCCGCTTCTCGCCCGAATCGCGCTGGGGCTTCTTCCCCTCGTTCTCGGCCGGATGGCGCATCAACAAGGAAGAGTGGATGGAAGACACCGCGGGCTGGCTGAACAACCTCAAGCTGCGTGCATCCTACGGTAAGGTGGGCAACAACCGCACATCCGACTACGCCTGGCAGGCGCGCTACAAGATAGCCAAGGTCATCGCCGAAGGCTCCGCAACATCTGCGCTTGTAGTAGGAAAGATTGGCAACAACGCCCTTGAGTGGGAGTCCACCACCGCCGCCGACCTCGGTGTTGATTTCGGAATGTTCGACAACCGCTTCACCGGCGAGATCGACATCTATAACAAAGACACCTACGGTATTCTCTATACCCCCACGATGTATATGACGATGGGCTGGCGCGAAGGTTCGACCCAGAACCTCGCTTCGCTCAACAACAAGGGCCTTGAACTGACGCTCAACTGGAACAGCCGCATAGGGGAGTTCTTCTACAGCGTTGGTGGCAACATCTCGTTCAACAGAACGATGGTGACCAAGTACAAAGGCAAACTCCAGCAGGGATGGGAAGGCGATGTTTACAAGACCAACATCGGAGAGGTTGTCCAGGATGGTTTCGGTGGTAAGATCCTCGAAGACCATATCCTCGGCGAGCACTACCTTCTCAATCTCTATCACGGAAACGGCAAGAGTTATGACGGCATAGGCGATGTTGATCCGAACGCGGGCCCCGTGGACGGTATGATCCGCACCGAGACTGACCGCGAATGGGCCGAAGCGATGATGGCCGCCGGTTACAGGCTTATAGGCCAGAAGCGTTTTGCCAAATCGGCCCTGTGGTATGGCGACTACATCTACGAAGATGTGAACGGGGATGGTTATTATGGTGACACCAACGACCACGTGCTCAACGGTCACTCGAACACCCCGCTCTGCAATTACGCCATCAACATCACAATGGCCTGGAAGGGATTCGACTTCTACGCCCTGCTTTCCGGTGCTGCCGGATTCTGGCTCTTCTCGATTCCCAACCTCTCTCCCAGCGTGGCCGGCGTTATGTACAAGTATGTGGCCGATGACCACTACTACTACAATCCGAACAACCCGTTCGACGAGCACACCAATCTTACCGCCACATATCCGAGGCTCGGTGGTACGAATATGAGCTCGAACGAGAATTTCGAGTTCAAGGGCGACTACCTCAAGCTCAAGAACATCCAGCTCGGCTATACGATACCCAAGCGCCTGACTGAACGCGTCAAGATTGACAAGTGCCGCTTCTACATCTCGGCCGACAATGTGCTCACCCTTACCCAGTATCCGGGAATGGATCCCGAAATCGGCGCATCGGTCGGATATCCTCTTATGAAACAGTATGCTGCCGGAATGCAGCTGACATTCTAATTGCTTGCAGATATGAAAAAGATAATCATATTCCTTGGCGCAGCTCTCGCAGCCTTCTGTTCCTGCTTCAATCTTGACACCGAACTTACCGGAGAGGTCGGCTCATCCACTATGTGGACGACGCCCGAGTTCGCGAAGGCCGGTATGGACGGCATCCTGAAGTATGCCTACACTCAGATGTCCAATTCTTCCGAGGGCGCTATCTTCACTTATCCCAACACCCACTGCTGCAACCGGCCCGGAATGGAGAGGCGTGGTTTCACAAGTGCCGGTGTGTACGACTGCAATGACCGTCGTGAAACTCCCAACGCTGGCATAGCCGACTTCTCGGACGAGTGGCGTTCGTGCTACGAGGCTATTCACAGCTGCAATACGGCGCTCGAGCGTTTGGGCGATGCTCATCTTGACGACAAGACATACAACCAGTACATGGCCGAGGCGAAGTTCCTCCGCGCCTGGTTCTATTTCAGGCTCAACGTTCTGTTCCAGGGCGTGCCCGTTTATATGAAGAGCGTCGATAACGTCGACTGCACGAAGGGTCCCGAGAGTGCCGATTCCGTATGGCACGTCTGCCTTAACGACCTGGAGGCCTGCCTTGCCGAGCCCG
Source organism: Candidatus Cryptobacteroides aphodequi (assembly GCA_018065265.1). Classification (GTDB taxonomy): domain Bacteria; phylum Bacteroidota; class Bacteroidia; order Bacteroidales; family UBA932; genus Cryptobacteroides; species Cryptobacteroides aphodequi. The sequence continues at coordinate 2,666 of JAGHTP010000052.1, forward strand.
ATTTCCCCGACAATACGCTTACAACGCAGTACGGACGTCCGTCGAAGGGCGCCGCATACGGCCTTCGTGGAATGGTACATATGTGGATGGCCCGCGAGGCTACCGACAGTCTTGACGTGGTTGGCGCGGCAAAGCACTATCAGGACGCCGTCGATGATTTCAGTGCCGTTGCCGATTGCGGTTATGGCCTCTGGGAAGGCGAGTATCTCGACTTCTTCAAGGAGGCGAACGAGAAGGACCACGAGATGATCCTCCCGCTCCAGTACTCATCCGCTCCCGGATACGGCGATTATTCGGCGCTCTGGTTCGGCGCTCGCTCCACTCATTTCTGCCATTCGCGTCTGCATCCTTCTGCGATGTTCATCGACACTTTCCGCAATGCTGACGGCTCTCCTTTCGAATGGACGGAGGTGCCCGGCCTTGAGGACTGGAACAACATCTCCGTAGAGGAGAGGGCCGTGTTCTTCGTGCGCGACTCTATGGAATTCCACTCGAATCCGGCGGACCCCGACAACTATATTTCCGGCTGGGCCGGCAAGAAGAGCGATATCATCCTCGCCATGGCCGGCGGTTCCGACGCCACTCCCGAATCGAAAGAGCACGCCCAGCAGATATGGGATACTTACTATCTCGACCTGGGCAATGAGGACCGCATCCACCAGGCATATCTGAACCGCGACCCGAGGCTTCTGCAGATACTCGTCGAGCCCTGCAGCACTGTCAATACCTGCTCGCGCGACGGCGGCGTCATTTCGCCCAAGAGGGTGGTATGGCCTTTCCTGCGTGACGGATCGGGAGATGCGGCCGGCGACTACTGGCCCGAAGACCGTAGTGGTCTCTACTACAACTACCGCAAATTCGTGGTGTTCGAGAATCCCGGCTTCGTGCGCGACTGCAACGGCCTCGACTGGCCTCTTATGCGCTACACCGACATTTCTCTCTACAAGGCCGAGGCTCTCTGCGAACTCAACAAACTCCAGGAGTCAATCGACGAACTCAACCCCATCCTCGCCAGAGCTCATATGCCCGCCCTCAGCGTGGGCAGCGGCCTGAATGCCGTAGCCGATCAGGCGGAACTGCGAAACCGCATACGCGAGGAAAGGCGCATCGAGCTTTGCGGCGAGGGCCTCAACTACTTCGACGAGATACGCTGGGGAACCATAAAGGAAACCATCTTCCAGGGCCAGGATATGTGGCATCAGTGCACGCCCTGGATGGGATTCGTTTCATACAATTTCTACTATCATGAATGGGGATGGCCTTGGCCTTACCCCGCAGCCGAGGTTCAGCGCAACCCCAACCTGCCTCGTCGTGAAGGATGGATCTATTAGAACAACAACACAATAGCAATAATATGAAAACCAATTTTAATCTTCTGATTGCAGCCGCTCTTCCCCTTGCAGCACTTTGTGCCTGCCAGGGTGGAAACAAAGGCGGCGAGAGCGGAGCCATAGAGCTCAAGGAAATCGCATTCCAGGCATCTGCTCCCGTTACAAAGGCTACCGTTGAGGGAAGTGAGTTCTCCTGGGAGGAGGGCGATGTCTTCTACATAGGAAGTGACCTCGAGGAAGGTAGTGTGAACGGAGAGACCGTCAAAGGACTCGCCAAGGTGGTGATCAGCGCCGCCGACATCAGCGAGGACGGCAAGACCGCCACCGTGCTTGCAAAGGTTCCCGCCAAGGCTTCGCGTTATTATGCCTATGCAATGGGCCAGGACGCAAATCTTCTCAAGAGCGTCACCAAAGCCGGAGAGGCGACTTTCGCAGCTGTTGACGAGGCCGGTGCAAGCGTAAAGCTCGCCGCCTATGCAGGATGTCTTGCCAGCGCGAAAAAACTTGCCTTCGCAACAATGCTCACCCCCGTTTATTTCAAGGTCGAAGGCTCATACGCCAAGGTCACCCTTGAAGGTGCCAACGGCGAGGTTGTTACCGATGAGTTCAAGGTAACTGCAGTAGGCGCATCCAGCCTCTGCGGCACTGACGAGAAGAAGATCGTGACAATGAACCTTGACGGAACCGAGACAGAGGCATTCTTCCATCTTGCTCCCGGCATCACCCTCAACGGATTCGTTCTCAAGATGTACGATGCCTCGGGCGCTCAGGTTGCTACCGTCGAGTCGGAAGAAGTGATCACCACCGCCACCCGCTCACAGTCCCGTCCCACCACAGCCATCGCTGAGCCCGTTTCGGTACTTGACTATTATGCCGAATGGGAGAAAGGACGCGACATTACCATCAACGGAAATGTTTACAACAAGGCCACATCGGGACTTAACGCAGTCAAGGTCGATGCCGGGCAGGCTCTTTCCGGAAATGTTGAAAACACCATCCTCTTCATTGAGCCCGATGCCGAGAATACCCCTGTTACATACGACGGTGCCGGTGCCACCTTCAGCGGCAAGGTCATCGTTGTAGGAAACAAGAGCGACCGCCGTTCTTATTTGACGGTTGTCAACAAGGCCCCCAGGTTCGAGGCAAGCGTATCGCTTTTCAATATCTCGTTCACATTCACAAGCGTGCAGAACGAGACCAATGCCCCTGCAATGCTCAGCATCGAAGGAACAGGCAAGAAACGCAACCTCTATATCGACCGCTGTGAGATTCGCATCCCCGCAGGCTGCGAGATCCTTCACGGAACAACGGGTGGTGTAGAGAACATCTTCATCGAGAACAGCTACTGGCCTATTCTCGGTGCACAGAGCTCGATCGCAATGCTCCACAAGAACACACAGGAGTGGGGTCGCGTGAAACTTCACAACAATGTCATCTACACTCCCGACGGTGGTGCCGAAGACTGGTGGGTTCTGCGTAACGAAGGAAGTGCCAACAGTCCGGACGGACTAAACACTTTCCATAGCATCATCCTTACCAATAATATGATTTTCAACATCAAGCCTCACTCTGACGGAGATCCCAGCAAACTGGGTATGTTCCCCGAGCACCTCGGTGTGTTCCAGCCCGGCTCGGTTACCGACTCGCTTGTGATGCTGCGTAACGTGATGTATTTCGACGCTCCCGACTGGCATAGCGCACACTTCGTGATTCTGCGCACCTTCAATGGTGCCGTTCCGACCTATTTCTGCCAGAACGATGTTCCCCTTGCCGCGGGCGAGGAAGAGAACCCCGATTATCCCAACAACGTGCTCTGGGGCAAGTCCAACCTCTTCTACAGGAGCCCGGACACAGCCAACGGAACGGCCTTCATTGATAATGGGGACGAGGAGACGACGTTCAAGCTGCTGACAAGCTGGTTCAGCAATGTCAGCGTACAGTGGGTATGGGTGAATCTGATGGAGTCAAGCCCGCTTTCACAGTTCGATATTGCAGGCCCCAACGGCCCTACCTGGACGATGAAGAAGGCCTACAGGGCCTATGGCGCACAACTTTAGCGTTTTGTCACTATCTTTGTACGTTTGTAAAAATTAAGTTATGTCTATTGAGAATCTATTCTATGCGGTTCCTGCCGCATCTCTGATCGCCCTTCTCTTTGCCTTTATCTTCTACAGGCAGATGAAGAAGGAGGATGAGGGTACGCCCACTATGAAGCAGATCGCCCAGTACGTACGCGAGGGGGCTATGGCTTACCTCAAGCAGCAGTACAAGGTAGTGGTCATCGTATTTGTTATTCTTGCAGTATTCTTCGCTGTTCTTGCTTACGGCTTCCACGTACAGAACACCTGGGTTCCTTTCGCGTTCCTTACGGGAGGTTTCTTCAGCGGACTTGCCGGCTTCATCGGAATGATGACCGCCACATTCGCATCGGGCCGTACGGCGAATGCCTGCCGCAAGTCTCTTAACGGAGGCCTCAAGGTTGCGTTCCGCAGCGGTGCCGTGATGGGTCTTACCGTTGTCGGTCTCGGCCTTCTCGACATAGCCCTCTGGTGGATCATTCTCAACGCATTCGTCGTTGAGGCTTCCGAAGCCCAGAAGCTCGTAGTCATTACCACCACAATGCTTACATTCGGTATGGGTGCCAGCACCCAGGCCCTGTTTGCACGTGTGGGTGGCGGTATCTACACCAAGGCTGCCGACGTCGGCGCCGACATCGTGGGCAAGGTTGAATCCGATCTTCCCGAGGACGATCCCCGCAACCCCGCAACCATCGCCGACAACGTAGGTGACAATGTGGGTGACGTGGCCGGTATGGGCGCTGACCTTTATGAAAGCTACTGCGGTTCCATCCTCTCGACAATGGCTCTCGGTGCATCCGCTTTCTATGCCGTTTCTCCTGAAATGCAGATGAAAGCCATCATCGCTCCTATGCTCATTGCCGCCGTGGGCGTGGTTCTTTCGGTAATAAGCATCTTTACGGTCCGCACCAAGGAAGGTGCAGGTATGGGCCAGCTGCTCAAGAGTATGAGCGTCGGCACCAATCTGGCTGCCATCCTCAGCGGCGTGGCCACATTCGGCATCCTCGCCCTTGTGTTCGGCACGGGCAATTCCGATTGGTGGCATTTCGGTCTTTCGGTTGTAGCCGGTCTTGCTGCCGGTGTCATCATCGGAAAGGCAACCGAGTATTACACTTCGCACTCCTACAGGCCTACCCAGAAGCTGGCCGAGTCTTCCGAGACAGGTCCCGCGACCGTTATCATCAGCGGCGTGGGTCTCGGTATGCGCTCTACCGCCATCCCCGTCATCACAATCGCGGCCGCCATCATCCTGGCGTTCCTCTGTGCTACGGGCTTCAACCTTGATATCATGGCTGACGGCGTGCTGTCGAAGGGTCTTTACGGTGTTGCTATCGCCGCCGTGGGTATGCTCAGCACACTTGGAATCACTCTTGCCACCGACGCTTACGGCCCCATCGCCGACAATGCCGGCGGTAATGCCCAGATGAGCGAACTCGACCCTGAGGTTCGTGAGCGCACAGATGTGCTCGACGCGCTCGGCAATACAACGGCCGCTACCGGAAAGGGCTTCGCCAGCGGCTCCGCCGCACTTACCGCGCTTGCCCTTCTGGCTTCGTACATCGAAGAGATCAAGATTGCTCTGCAGCGTGCCGGCGAGGCTATCGTTGGAGTTGGCGGAAAGATTATCGAACAGGCTTCGGATGCGTCGATCCTCGACGTTCTCAGCAACTACAACGTTTCGCTTATGAACCCTGCCGTTCTTGCGGGTGTGTTCATCGGCGCGATGATGGCCTTCCTCTTCTGCGGCCTTACAATGGACGCCGTAGGACGCGCCGCATCGAAGATGGTTGTCGAAGTACGCCGTCAGTTCCGCGAGATCAAGGGTATCCTCACAGGAGAGGGGACCCCGGACTACAAGCGTTGCGTTGAGATTTCGACCAAGGCTGCCCAGCATGAGATGCTCGTTCCCGCGCTCATCGCCATCATCGTTCCCGTTCTCACGGGCGTGGTTCTCGGTGTTGCCGGTGTGCTTGGTCTCCTTATCGGAGGTCTGGGCGCAGGCTTCGTGCTCGCAGTGTTCATGTCCAATTCGGGCGGTGCCTGGGACAACGCCAAGAAGTATGTCGAAGAGGGTCACCTCGGAGGCAAGGGTTCCGACAGCCACCACGCTACCGTGGTTGGCGATACCGTCGGCGATCCCTTCAAGGACACATCAGGACCTTCGCTCAATATTCTCATCAAGCTTATGAGTATGGTCAGCATCGTTATGGCCGGCCTCACCGTTGGCGCACACCTGCTGTAGCCGTTAATACTGTACAATGTGAAAGGACGGCCCTCGCTGGGGTCGTCCTTTTTGGTCCCTTTGGCCCCTTGTACAGACGCGAATCATTCGGGTGTGTATCAAAAGCGGGTCACCAGCAAAAATATGTTTTGCAATGCGATGCTTTTCGAGAGGTGGAGGGATGCCGGAGCTCGGGGAGCGATTTTGAGCGACGCAACTAAAGACGAGCGTGAGACGGAAGGCCGTTTGCGCGTCAGGGAGCCGGGACGCGGCGGACGTGGCCAGCCCACGGCCACGGGAAGTGGGATGGACCCGTCGGATACAAGTTCCGCGAAGCGGGACGCAGGAGACGATGGGAGGGCCGAACGAGCGTAGCGAGTGAGTTCCGTCGCGCCCGAACCCCTGACGCCAATCGGCAAAACGCGTCGCTGACTCGTATGCTACAGCAGTGATTGAACGGTGTGTAATAGACCCTGTTTTCACACGAAATTATTCCGGCGTGTGTAAAAGGGCGCTTTTTCACACCAACGCATCAAAAAACCCTTCGCGGTGTGGAATAAGGCCTTCTGGCACACCGAATTTCAAACCCGTGTGTAATAAGGCTTTCTGGCACACCAACTTTTGGAGTCATGTGGAAGAAAGGGCTTTTCCACCCCAGTCAAATGCCAATGGGATAGGAAGGTCTGCGGGATTGGCACCACCGCCGTGCGGCAAGTAAGCGTGGCGGTTACAGGCGCGGCGAGGAGGGCCGCTCCCAGAGCCCGCCGCAGCCGCGCCGCAGAAGCGGCGTTCGTGGCTGTCGCCGGGCTTTTGAGCACAAGGTGCACAGATTCCCGGTTGGGCGTTATTTGTAAATCGCTGATAATTAGTGATGTA
>JAGHTP010000055.1 GCA_018065265.1 Candidatus Cryptobacteroides aphodequi
CTAAGGATGTGATAGCGTACACCGGGAAGGTCCTTTACACGACCGCCACGAACCAGCACGATGCTGTGTTCCTGAAGATTGTGTCCTTCGCCGGGGATGTAGGCATTGACCTCTTTTGCATTGGTGAGACGTACACGGGCAACCTTACGCATAGCTGAGTTAGGTTTCTTAGGTGTAGTTGTGTACACACGTACGCACACGCCACGCTTCTGAGGGCAAGCATCCAACGCGCGGGATTTCGATTTTACCTCGAGATCCTGACGTCCTTTGCGAACCAATTGTTGAATTGTAGGCATAATTGTTAGTAATGAAATTTAAAAACCCCCTTTTTCAGAGGGGGTGCAAAGGTATGAAATTATTTTCTCAATTCCTATCGGTAGAGAGCAAATTCGATATCTTTCTCGGCGCGGGCCTTGAATTTATCGCTTTCTGAAGCCTTTTCAAGGTTCTTCTTCACTCCCTCGGCGTCGTTCTTGCGGGCGGCGATGACGGCCTTGAGGTAGCTGCTGCAAGGGTACTTGGGCTCTACCAGAGCGTCAGCCTCGTCAACCTTGCCGCAGAGCAGAAGGGCGAGAGCCTCGTTGAACGAACCTGTTCCCTTGAGCGTAGAGGCAGCCTCTTCGTACTGACCCTTGTCAATAAGAATGTAGCCCATTCCCTGGACAGCCTCGGGAAGACCCGACTGCTTGAAGAGATCGTAAGCCTCGTCGCGGTTACCCTTCGTGATTGCGATGGCACCGCGCAGATTGAGTGCGTCGGGCTCGTTACCAAGTTTGGAAGCGTACATATCGGCCTCACCGACCTTTCCTTCAGCAAGAGCGATGATGGCAAGACCGTATGCGGCATTGAGCGAAGCGTAGTTCCTGAAGGCCTCTTCGAAGTATGACTTCTTCTCGGCGAGGTCATAGGTTGTAGCTGCAAGATGCAGGAGCTGGATTTCATCCATTGTTTCACCGGCAGCCTTCTTCTCCTTGAGTTCCTCGGAGGTGTAGTTCACGAAGTCGTAGTTTACAACATATACCGAGCGGCGGAGTTCGGGGAGAACGTCCTTCTTGAGCTCGTAGTAAACACTCGCCATATTGCGGATCTCCTCCTCGCGGCGGGCGGGGTCTTCGTACATCGAAAGAACGCGGATGATAAGGCCCTTGTCAGCAATGTCGGAAGAATCGACGGCAGCCTTGAAGCCTTCCCAGTCCTGACCGAGGCTCTCGATGCTGGGGGCATCAAGCTTCACGCCACGTGTCATGGGTGTCCATTTGTCGCGTGCCGAACTTGCACGGTGCTGCGAAAGCCTGTCGTTGAACTCCTCACCACCTTCGGGTGAAGCGTATGCGAGAATCTGGCTGCCACGCAGGATGATGCGGGGATTGGCGGCAAGTTCCTTGAGGGCCTTGTCGTAGTTGTGCACGGACTCGCGGTTGCGGGCTGAAGGCTCGATCACGGCCGAACTCTGCTCGTAGTGAACGAGGGCGTCGGTGTGCAGATGAAGGGTGTCCTGATACTCGTCAGCCCTGAAGTTCAGGGCATATTTGGGATGTGCGAGCATATAGGTGGTGTTCACACCGTCGGCGAGTTTGATTGAAGGCAGGGCAAGACGCTTCTTGCCGTCCTTTCCGAACACCGCTGTGCTGCGGAGCTCGAGGTATGAGTGCTCCATTCCTTCAACATAGGTGAAGTGTGCCGAAGCGTTGAGGGTGTCGCCCTTGGCGGATACCACGGGGTAATTGTCCTTTACCTTCTGGCCCTGGAAATAAATGGTCTCAGATGTGCTTTCGCCACCGTCATATACGATTGCGGGCACGATTTCCAGTATGACCTTCGGGTTGAAGTATTTCTCGGGGAAGATGAAATTGATCTGCGCGTCGATGTTCTTGTCGATGCAGACGAGCACTTCGGGATTGCTTGTCACCGAGAGTGTCTGACCCTGCTCCATCTGTTTCGAGGGAGAGCCGCAGGAAACGGCGGCAAGGGCAAGCGCAGCGAAAATGATTGTTCTGATTGCTTTCATATATATTATCTCTATTTTTCCGTGTGCAAAGATAGAATAATTAACGGAAGTTACGAAACCTTGGCGTCGCAGTACACGCAGCGCACAACGCCCTCGGCCGACTTATGGAACAGACCGCCCACTTTTTCGTGGTTGCAGATGCACTTGGGGTTGTGGCACTGCAGCGAGGCGTCGGCAAAGTACTCGGGATGCTCGGGCATAGTGTGCGCCGGATCGTCCTTCCACTGAAGGAGGTTGTAGATAAGCGACATTCTCACGAACTTGCCGTTCTCCACCTGGCGGAAATAGGCGGCGCGGGGGTCGTCGTCCACCTCGGGCAGAATCTCGTTCACGCGCGGAAGCGGGTGCAGCACGGCCATCTTCGGCTTTGCGAGCGCCATCTTCGCGGAGTTGAGCACGAAGCTGTCCTTCACGCGCTCGAACTCCTCCTCGTCGAGGAAGCGCTCCTTCTGTACGCGCGTCATATAAAGGATGTCGAGTTCGCCCATCACTTCCTCGATGGTGCGGACCTCGCGCCAGTCGAGTCCCGATGCGGCGCAGACGTCCTGCTTGATGTAGTCGGGCAGACGCAGCTCGTTCGGAGCGATGAGCACTATCTTCACGTCGCGGTAGCGGCTGAGGGCCTTGATGAGCGAGTGGACGGTGCGGCCGAACTTCAGGTCACCGCAGAAGCCGATGGTGATTCCTTCGATATGGCCTATCTCGCGCTTGATGGTGAGAAGGTCGGTCAGGGTCTGGGTCGGATGGGCGTGCGAGCCGTCTCCGGCATTGATGATAGGCACTTTCGACACCCTCGAAGCCACGAACGGTGCGCCTTCGAGCGGGTGGCGCATTGCTATCACGTCCACGAAATTGCCTACCACGCGGGTGGTGTCCTCAACCGTTTCGCCTTTGCTGACAGATGTGTTGCGGGCGTCGGAGAAGCCGAGCACGTTGCCGCCGAGTTCCATCATCGCGGCGGTGAAACTGAGCCTCGTGCGCGTGCTGGGTTCATAGAAGAGCGTTGCGAGCTTGCAGTAGCGCAGAGCGTCGCGCCACGCAGCACGGTCGGCGATTATCTTCTCGGCGAAGGAAACTATATGGTCGGTTTCCTCGCGGGTGAGGTCGGTGGGGTCGATGAGATGTTTCATAACGAGTCGCGGAATTCGAGCACGGCAGTGCGCTGTGCCGGAGTGATATAATTCTTTTCAACAGCCACGTCAACGAGAACGTCCAGGTTCGAGAGCGAGACGTTCTTAACCCCTGCGGCAGCGAGCCTCTCGAGGCCTTTGCGCAGGCCGTAGGTAAAGATGCTTACGACTCCCAGGACTTCGGCCCCGGCCTCGCGCAAAGCATCGACCACGTCGATGACGCTGCCGCCGGTGGAGATGAGGTCTTCGATGACCACCACCTTGGCGCCCGGCTCGAGGCGGCCTTCAATCTTGTTGCCGCGGCCGTGGGTCTTGGCCTCGGCGCGAACATAACCCATAGGCATACCGAGAATGGTTGCGGCGATGGCGGCGTGCGCTATGCCGGCCGTGCTTGTTCCCATAAGCACCTCGGCTTCGGGGTAAGCGGCCTTGACGGTAGAGGCGATCGCATTCTCGATAATCTCCCTTGCCGCCGGAGCGGTGAGGATGAGGCGGTTGTCGCAGTAGATGGGGCTTTTGATTCCGCTGGTCCAGGTGAAGGGCTCATCGGGACGCAGGAACACGGCTTTGATTGAAAGCAGCTGTTCGGCAATTTTCCTTTCCATATTGTTATTGTTCCAAGAATTCTTTTACACAGCGCTGATATGCGGCCACGGGGTCGGCGGCAGCGGTTACCGGCCGGCCTACGACAATGAAGTCGGAGCCAATCTCACGGGCACGGGCGGGAGTGGTGATGCGCACCTGGTCGTCAGCGGCCGAGTCGGCGAAACGGATGCCAGGCGTCACGGCGAGGAAGTCGCTTCCGCAGCGCTCCTTGACGATCGACGCCTCGAGCGGCGAGCAGACTACGCCGTCCAGCCCGGCCTCACGTGCATTGGAGGCATAGTGGGCGATGACCTCGCCAATGGGCGCGTCGATAAGAAGGTCGCTGCGCATCCTTTCCTCACTGGTGGAGGTGAGCTGCGTAACGGCTATCAGAAGCGGGCGGGTTCCGTCCGGGCGGGTGAGGCCTTCGAGCGCGGCCTTCATCATCTCTATGGTGCCGGATGCGTGAACATTGGTCATATCGACATCGAGCGCGGAGAGCACCTTCATCGTCTTGCGAACTGTATTGGGGATGTCGTGCAGCTTGAGGTCGAGGAAAATCCTGTGGCCGCGGGCCTTGATGGCGCGGACGATTTCGGGGCCGGCGCCGTAGAAGAGTTCCATCCCGATCTTGACGAAAGGCTTGCGTTCGCACGCGGCGAACTTGTCGAGGAAGGCAAGAACTTCGGCCGAACTGCTGAAGTCACAGGCAATTATTACATCTTTCATATTATTCCTACTATGGAGTTGAGGTCATCTATTCCGTATTTCGCGGCAGCAGCGGGCAGCTCGGCGATTATGCGGCTGCAGGCCATGGGGTCGCGCAGATTCTCGGCTCCCACCTGAACGGCGGTGGCGCCGGCCATCATCATCTCGAGCACGTCGTCGGCACAGCTCACTCCGCCGCAGCCCATAATGGGCAGACCGGGGCATGCGTGTGCGGCCTGGTTCACCATCCTCAGCGCTATGGGCAGGATGGCGCGGCCGCTGAACCCTCCGTAGCGTGCGGCGACAACAGGGCGGCGTGTCTTGAGGTCTATGCGCATTCCGAGCACGGTGTTGATGAGGGTAAGGCCATCGGCCCCGGCATCGGCACAGGCCCTGGCGATGGCGGCGATATCGGTCACGTTAGGGCTGAGTTTCACGAACACAGGCTTACCGGGACACACAGCCTTGACGGCAGAGGTAACTTCAGCGGCGGCTTCGGGATTAGAGCCGAAAGCCATCCCGCCTCCGTGCACATTGGGGCAGGAGATGTTCACCTCTATGATGTCCACATCCTCGCAGGCACCAGCTGCGGCGCAGCAGGAAGCATATTCCTCGACGCTGAATCCACTGATGTTGGCAATCACGGGACCTGAATAGATTTTGCGCAGGGCGGGGATCTTCTCGCCCAGCACGGCCTTGATTCCGGGGTTCTGGAGGCCGACGGAGTTGATGAGGCCTTCGGGGCACTCGGCTATGCGCGGACACTCGTTACCGAAACGCGGCTCGAGCGTCGTTCCCTTCAGGGAGATGGCGCCGAGCTGGTTGAGGTCGTACCATCCGGCCATCTCTGTGCCGAACCCGAAGGTTCCGCTGGCGGGGATGACGGGGTTCTTGAGGCTGACTCCGCAGAGTTTTACTTCGCTTACCATATTATCTCCTCCTTTTTGAATACCGGACCGTCGGCGCATACGCGTTTGGGACCGGATGCCGTGTGGCAGGTGCAGCCGTAGCAGATTCCGCAGCCGCAGCCCATACGCTCTTCGAGCGAAGCTTCGCCGGGAGCGGAAGCCTTGGCGCAGACGGCCTTCATCATAACCTTAGGCCCGCAAGTATAGAAATAGTCGTATCCGTCAGAAGGCATCGCATCGGTCACAAGGCCTTTGAGCCCGCAGGACCCGTCCATTGTAACCACGTCCACGCTGGCACCCAGCGCCTTGAACTCATCGGCAAGGATCACGTCCGCGGCACTGTTGAAGCCCATTATCACCTCCACCTTGCGGCCGGCCTCAACAAGGCTCTTTGCGAGCGAGAACACCGGCGAAGCGCCGAGACCGCCGCTGACTATCAGAGCCGAGGCCTTGCACGCGCCGGCATCGAAACCGTTTCCGAGCCCTGTAAGCACATCCAGGCTCTGCCCGGGTGTCATACGGCTCATCACTTCGGTACCCTTGCCGACAACCTTGTACACGATGTGCATGGAGCGGGAGTCCCACTTCTGCACGGCGATGGGGCGGCGCAGGAAAAAGCCCCCTATGGCCACGTCGACGAACTGTCCGCCGGCTGTAATGGCCGAAGTGTCTCCGACAAGGCACATCCTGTACACGCCGGGGGCGAGAGGAAGGTTGCTTTCTATCGTATAACAGGCTTGTTTCATACTATTTGTACTCGGCGTCAATGGTTGATATTCCGAGAGTTATCTCTTCAAGTACATCCAGCAGAACCTTCACTGTCTCGAGTGCGGTGAACAGCGTGACGTTGTTCTCGACAGCGGCGCGACGAATGCTGTAGCCGTCAAGTCTCGTGCTGTGCTGGTTGATGTCGATGGTGTTGATTACATAGCTGACGTGGCCGCGGCGCATTGCATTCACGATATCGTCGCTGCCCTCGCCTATCTTCTTGAGCGTGCGGGTGCGGATGCCGTTCTCCTTGAGGAAGTCTGCCGTTCCGCGGGTAGCCACGATATTGAAACCAAGGTTGTAGAAGCGTCGTATCAGCGGAAGCGCCTCCTCCTTGTCGTGATCGGCTATGGTTGCGAACACGGTTCCATAGTTGACCACGTTCACGCCCGAAGCCTGGAGCGACTTGAACAGTGCGCGGTTGAGCGAATCGTCATAGCCTATGGCCTCGCCCGTCGACTTCATCTCGGGCGAAAGGTAGGTGTCGATTCCCTTTATCTTTCCGAAAGAGAATGCCGGGGTCTTGACATAGTGCCTGCGGCTTTCGGGATGGTAAACCTCGGTTATTCCCTGCTCACGAAGGCTGCGGCCGAGCATTACGAGCGTGGCGATCTTCGCCATCGGAACGCCGGTCGACTTCGAAAGGAAAGGAACGGTGCGCGAAGAGCGCGGGTTGACCTCTATCACATACACATCCTCGTTGCCGTCAACGATGAACTGGATGTTGAAAAGGCCGACTATGCCCACTGCCTTGCCGAGACGGACGGTATAGTCGATTATCTTGTCCTTGACCGCTTTGCTCAGCGAGAAGGAAGGATATACGCTTATCGAGTCGCCGGAGTGGATGCCAGTGCGCTCGACGTGCTCCATTATGCCGGGGATGAACACATCCTTGCCGTCGCAGATGGCATCGACCTCGGTCTCGCGGCCCATAATGTACTTGTCCACAAGCACCGGGGAATTCTCATTCACCTCAACTGCGTTGTGCAGATAGTGGCGGAGAGCCTCCTCGTTGCCGACTATCATCATGGCGCGGCCGCCGAGTACGAACGAAGGACGCACGAGCACGGGGTAGCCTATCTCTTCCGCCGCCTTCACGCCCTCTTCGACGTCGGTCACCGCCTTGGCGCGCGGCTGGGGGATGCCGGTCTTGCGCATTATCGCCTCGAAGAGCTTGCGGTCCTCGGCGTTGTCGATGGCCTCGATCTGTGTACCGATGATGGGAACGCCGAAGTCAGCCAGCGGGCCCGCGAGGTTGATGGCGGTCTGGCCGCCGAGGGTCACGATGACGCCCGAGGGCTTCTCGAGGTCTATCACGTTCATCACATCCTCGACCGTGAGAGGCTCGAAGTAGAGCTTGTCGGAGATGGTGTAGTCCGTCGAAACGGTTTCGGGGTTGTTATTGATGATGATGGCTTCGTATCCGGCTTCACGAATGGCCCAGATGGCGTGTACGGTGGAGTAGTCGAACTCCACGCCCTGACCGATGCGGATGGGGCCGGCGCCGAGAACCAGTATCTTCTTGCGGTCGCTCACGATGCTCTCGTTCTCCTGCTCGTAGGTCGAGTAGAAGTAAGGCACGTCGGCGGCGTGTGCTGCGGCGCAGCTGTCTATGAACTTGTAGACGGGGCGCAGGCCCTTTTCGAAGCGCAGCGTTATCATCTCCTTCTCGCTGCGGCCCCAGAGCTGGCCGATGTACTTGTCGCTGAAGCCCATCTTCTTGGCTTCGGCAAGCAGGTCGAGGTCCATAGGGGCGGCCTTGAGCCTCTCTTCCATACGCACGATGTTGCAGAGCTTCTCGAGGAAGAGCATATCAATCTTGGTGCAGTCGTAGATGAGGCGCACGTCAACGCCGCGGCGTATGAGCTGGGCGATGGCGAGCAGATGGTCGTCCGGGAACTTGACTATGTACTTGAAGAGGTCCGCGTCGCTCATCGACTCGAACTTGGGCTTCCAGATGTGGCAGGCGCCTATCTCGAGCGAGCGTATGGCTTTGAGCAGGCCCTCCTCGATGGTGCGGCCGATGCTCATCACCTCGCCCGTGGCCTTCATCTGGGTGCCGAGCTCGTTGGTGGCCTCGCTGAACTTGTCGAAGGGGAAGCGGGCTATCTTGGTGACCACGTAGTCGATGGACGGCTCGCAGCAGGCGGGTGCGCCCGCAACGCTGATCTCGTCGAGCGTGAGGCCGACGGCGATCTTTGCGGTAACGCGCGCGATGGGGAAGCCGCTGGCCTTCGAGGCAAGGGCGGATGAGCGCGAAACGCGCGGATTGACTTCTATTATATAGTAGTTGAACGACAGCGGGTCGAGCGCGAACTGCACGTTGCAGCCGCCTTCGATGCCCAGGGCGCGGATGAGTTTGAGCGCGCTGCCGCGCAGGATTTCGTATTCCTTGTCGGAGAGAGTCTGGACCGGAGCCACGACTATCGAGTCGCCGGTATGGATGCCCACCGGGTCGACATTCTCCATCGAGCAGATGCAGATGGCCGTGTCGGTGGAGTCGCGCATCACTTCGAACTCTATCTCCTTGTAGCCCTTGACGCTCTTTTCGATGAGCACCTGGTGCACGGGTGAAAGCGCGAGGGCTCCGCGCATCATCTCGATGAGGGTTTCTTCGTTCTCGGCGAATCCGCCACCGGTGCCACCGAGCGTGAATGCGGGACGGAGCACTACCGGATAGCCGATCTTGTCAGCCGTGCGGATGGCGTCCTCTATGCTGTAGCATATCTCCGAGGGGATGACGGGCTCGCCGAGGCTGATGCAGAGCTCCTTGAAGAGTTCGCGGTCCTCGGCCTGCTCTATGCTCTGGAATGATGTGCCGAGAATCTTCACCTGGCACTCGTCAAGCACGCCTTTCTTGGCAAGTTTGACGGCCAGGTTGAGGCCGGTCTGTCCGCCGAGTCCGGGGACGATGGCGTCGGGCCTTTCGTAGCGGATGATCTTGGCGATATATTCGAGGTCGAGGGGCTCCATATACACCTTGTCAGCGATATTGGTGTCCGTCATTATGGTCGCGGGGTTGGAGTTCACGAGGATTACCTCGTAGCCTTCTTCCTTGAGGGCGAGACAGGCCTGTGTGCCTGCATAGTCGAACTCTGCGGCCTGGCCTATGACTATAGGGCCGGAGCCGATGACCATCACTTTCTTGATATCTGTTCTTCTGGGCATAGCTTAGTCCTCCATAGCTTTGATGAAACAATCGAAAAAGTCGCTCTCTTCGGGGCCCGGACCGCCTTCGGCGTAGAACTGAACGGCGCTTATCTTCCAGGCGGGAACATCGAAGCCGGCGATGCGGCCGTCAGCCACATTGCGGTATGTCACCTCCAGGCCCTTGCCTGCGAGCGTGGACTCATCGATGGCGTAGCCGCAGTTCTGCTCGACGGTAATTATCTTGCCTGTTGAGAGTTTTCTTACGGGGCATCCGCCGTGGATGCCGCACTTGAGCCTTTCAAGGCCGAGACCGCAGCTGAGGGCCAGCAGTTCAAATCCAAGGCCTATACCCACGATGGGAACGCGTCCTTTGAGGGCATTCACGACAGCGGTGATGTCCTGGCAGTCGTGAGGATCGCCGGGGCCGCTCGAAAGGAGGACTCCGTCGGGACGGAATGCCATTATCTCATCGGCAGTCGAGTTCCAGGGAACCACGGTCACATTGCAGCCGTGATTGTTGAGGGCTGTTATAATGCTGTGCTTGAGACCACAGTCCAGCAGGACTACGTCGTAGTTATGATGCTGTATGCGTGAGAACCAGCGCTTCGAGCAGCTCACCTTTGCGATGGGGTTGCTCTCGACGGGCGTGGTGCGTATCATTTCCAGAGCTTCTTCGAGCGGAGTTCCGTCAGGGACAATCGCGGCGCGCATCGGGCCGTTGTCGCGTATTATCCTGGTTATCATACGGGTGTCGAGCCCTTCGATTCCGGGAACGTGATGATCGTCCAAATCTTCGGAGAGGGTCTTTGTGTAGCGGAAGTTGGAAGGGGTCTGGCAGTTCTCCCTTACGACCAGGCCTGCGGGGCCGGCGCTGCGGGACTCGTAGTCCTCATCTGTAATTCCGTACTGACCCATAATGGGATAAGTCATCAGGACGATCTGTCCGGCGTATGAGGGGTCGGAGAGAATCTCCTGATAACCCACCATCGACGTGTTGAACACGATCTCCCCGACGGCCGGCCGGTCCGCGCCAAATCCTTTGCCGCAGAACTCGAGGCCGTTTTCAAGAACAAGTTTCATATCACTTGACTTCATATATTGTTTTGTTGTTGTATTCAGTTTTGAGGACGCGTCCGTACACCTGCAGGCCGTCGAACGGGGTGCTGCGGCCTTGCGAAAGGAATTCCGCGGAGTCTATGATGCGTGGCGTCGAGATATCTATGGTCACTCTGTCGCCTTCGCGCTGCGGCAGGCGGAATCGTTCGCGCGGAGCCGAGGACATCAGGCTGACAAGTTTTTCGAGGCTTATCTCCCCTTTGCGCACAAGTGCCGTGTAGAGCACCGGGAAGGCTGTTTCGAGCCCGACAACGCCCATTAGGCTGCCACGCAGGCCCTTCGACTTTTCTTCGGCCGTGTGCGGAGCGTGATCGGTTGCTATCATATCGATGGTGCCGTCCTTGAGGCCTTCGAGCAGAGCGGCACGGTCGGCGGCGCTTCGCAGAGGTGGATTCATCTTGAATCGGCCCTCGTCGCGAAGGTCATCTTCGCAGAGGGTCAGGTAGTGCGGACCGGTTTCGCAGGTGACATCGACCCCACGGTCCTTGGCGCGGCGGATGAGGTCCACGCTCTGCGCCGTGGAGATGTGGCAGACGTGGTAGGCGCATCCCACTTCTCCGGCGAGGCGCAGGTCGCGCTCTATCTGGAGCCACTCGCTTTCCGAGGAGATGCCGGGAAGACCGTTGCGGCGGGCATAGGCTCCGTCGTGTATGCATCCGCCGGGAACGAGCAGGGAGTTGTCTTCGCAATGCGCGGCCAGGATGCAGCCTTCGGCGGCGATAGTCTCCATTGCGCGGCGCATCACACGCTCGTCCTGCACACCGCTTCCGTCGTCGGAGAATGCCACCACTGAGCCTTTCAGCGCGGCCACATCCACCACCTGGAGGCCTTTGCGGCCAAGGGTTATCGAAGCGTAAGGGATGACGTCGATGCACGAGTCGCGGGAGATGATTTCCAGCTCGCGGGCAAGTGTCGCGGGCGAGTCGGGAACCGGGTTGAGGTTGGGCATGGGGCAGACGCAGGTGTATCCGCCCGCCGCCGCGGCCCTGCAACCGGAGGCTATGGTCTCCTTGTCGGGACGGCCGGGCTCGCGGAAGTGCACGTGAACATCACAAAAAGCGGGACAGACAACGACGTCTGCCCCGCTTTTGTTATTTTTCCCGTATGAAATGCGCTGTTTCATCGGGCTACAAATATACTAAACTCTTTTGAGAGTTTGATATTTTTTTCAGTAACTTTGTGAGCTTTCATAAAGAATATGGATTCTCAGGAATTACAACGTCTGAAAACACGATATAATATCGTAGGAGCCAACCCCGGACTCGAGCGTGCGCTTGAGACGGCCATCACCGTCGCGCCCAGCGACCTGGCTGTTCTGATCACGGGGGAAAGCGGCGTGGGCAAGGATGTCTTTCCGCGCATAATTCACGAAAACAGCCGCCGCAAGAATAATAAGTATCTTGCCGTGAACTGTGGTTCAATCCCTGTCGGAACCATCAGCGCCGAGCTTTTCGGCCACGAGAAAGGATCGTTCACCGGCGCCGTTGCCGAGCGCAAGGGTTACTTCGAAGAAGCCGACGGCGGCACTCTGTTCCTCGACGAGATAGGCGAAATGCCGCGCGACACGCAGGCTATGCTTCTGCGCGTCCTGCAGGACGGCGAATACATCAAGGTGGGCTCCTCGAAGGTTGAAAAAACGAATGTGCGCGTTGTCTGCGCGACAAACGTCAATCTCGAAAACCTGGTGGCCCAGGGCAAGTTCCGCGAAGACCTCTACTACCGTCTGAACGGCATACAGATCAAACTTCCCGCCCTGCGCGAAAGGCGCGAAGACATCTCGCTGCTGTTCCGCAAGTTCAGTTCCGATTTCGCAACCGAGAACGGACTGTGCCGAGTTTCCCTTTCGGTCGAGGCCATCGCCAAGATGCGCGCTTACCGCTGGCCGGGCAACATCCGCCAGCTCAAGAATTTCTCAGAGGCCGTCACTCTGCTCGAAGGCCGCGCCGCCACACCTGGCACCGACCGCATCGAACTTGGCGAAGAGGCCATAATGCGTCATCTGCCCCAGGAGAAGGATACCCTTATCCCCGCAATTGCAACTTCCGCCGGCAGCGGCTCGTCAATGAACGACGATGAGAAGCAGGCCATCTATTCGGCTATCTTCAACCTCAAACAGGACATCGAAGACCTCAAGAAAAAGTTCCTCGACCTGCAGTCCGGAGCCGGTTTCGAGCCCATGCGCCCTCAAGTTGCAGCACCGGTCGACGACATTGACGAGCAGACGGGCGAAGAGCCGGAAGCTCCCGCCACCCTGCGCCAGAGCAATGACGAGCGTATTTTCTCAACGCTCGAGAGGTTCGGAGGCGACGTGAAGCTGGCCGCAGAGGCCCTCGGGATATCGCAGCGCACAATCTACCGTAAACTCGCAGCACGAAAGAAGCAATGAAACACAGGCTGACATTTTCGCTCAAAGGGTTGATGCTACGCCATCTTTCTTCAGGATCCGCGCGCCTCGCGGATTCCGCACAGCGGCTTCATTCGCCGGCACCGAAGCACCTCACGGCCCCGGGACGCAGGCTCCGCACGCCGGCACCGGCACGCTGCCTGCTTGCGCTGGTTCCCGCGCTGTTCCTGCTGGGCGGCTGTGGCATCTACTCCTTCTCCGGCACGTCCATACAGCCGGATGTGAAGAGCATAACCATCAACTATTTCGAGTATAAGGCGCTGAAGGTCAATCCTTCGCTGAGTAATGACCTTACCGAGGCCGTGCGCACCCGTTTCCGCAGGATGACCAATCTCGAGCAGGTCGAGATGGACGGTGACCTGGAGATTACTGGCGAGATTACCGGTTATGATGTTCGCGCACAAGCCGTCACAGCAGGTGATGTCGCCGCACAGAACCGCCTTACGGTTACAGTGAAAGTAAGTTTCCAGAACCGCAAATATCCCGAAGACGACTTTTCGAACAAGTCGTTCTCCGGCTATTCCGACTACCCTTCCGAGCAGAGCCTGGATGCCGTCGAGGCAAGCCTCTGCGCCGAAATCATAGACAAGATTGTCGAAGACCTCTTCAACGCAACAGTAGCCCAATGGTAAAGGACCTCATTCATCTCGAGACCCTCAATATGGAGGAACTCACCGGCGTGGTGAGCATATATCCGTGGTTCGCACAGGCCCGTATGGAACTCTGCCGCCGCATGGCCGCACTCGGCGATGGCGGATGGAGCGAACAGCGTTTCGCCGACGAGGCTATGTATCTGGGGTCGCGCAAGCTGCTCTATCATCTGCTGCATTCCGAGGCACAGAACGAGGCTATCGCAGAGTCGATGAAAACCTATCTCGAGCGTAACAGCGCTTCGGACGGAAAACCCCAAGTGATTGTCGCTGGAGGCGATTTCTTCTCGCAGGAAGACTACGCCGGGGAGCGCGAGGCTTCGGATGATGCGCTGCTCGCCTCTATCAAGGCCGCAGGCACGCTCGACGAGAAACTCGAGAAGACCGACCCGGACACTTTTACAGACTTCTGCACCGAAACCCTCGCCCAGGTGTATGCAAACCAGGGATATACGGATATGGCCAAACACATTTATTCACAACTTAGTTTGCGATATCCGGAAAAAAGTGTTTACTTTGCAGCCCTTATAGAAAAAATAGAAAATAAACAGATATGAATACCGTATTCACAATCCTGACCGTCCTCATCGTTATCGCAAGCCTTCTGCTTGTTCTGGTCGTTCTTCTTCAGAACGGCAAGGGCGACGGCCTCGCCAGCAACTTCGTTGCAGGCAACCAGACATTCGGCGTACGCAAAACTGCCGACATCCTCGAGAAAATCACCTGGGGTCTCGTGGCCTTCATCGTGATCATTTCCATCTTCGCTTCATTCAGCGCAGGCGCTCGCCGCTCCGAGGTCAACCTTGACGAAGCAGTTCAGGAAGTTCAGACTCCTGAATTCCCCTCCGCTCCCGCTGCACAGCTTCCTACCGAGGAATAATACCGATCAGACTCCTCCAATCCTGGCCGTCACAGTCCGGGATTCTGCGCAGGACACTCAATCGGCAACACTTACACACGCCGCTCCCGATGGAACGGCGTGATTTTTATTCCACTGCTCCTGAACCCGTTTTTCCCCGAGCTCCTGCAGCCCGGCCATCGCTGTTCAAGGGCCATCGAGTTGGCCCGGAAAAGGGCCGAAAGCCTGGCAAACTCCGCTCGGCGGACTCGAGTTTTCCTGGAAAAGGGGGAAAATCCCGGCCACCGTGGTTTTGGCGAACTTGGCACCATCGCCGCGCGAGCGCAAGCGCGGCGATTGCAGGCGTTCAGTCAGACGTTGGAAACAATCTTGTTATACAGGCTTTCGACCATTGCCCTGATGGCGGCGGAGTCGTCCATTATCTTCCACAGTTCGTGAAGTTCCCGCTCGTTGTCGCTCCCGGGAATCCATAGTTTGAGATAGCCGTGAGGGCCATATTTCTCATCAAGATGATCGAGGGTCCGACGGATGTGCCCGTCTTTATCAAGTTCAGGGAAATGTGACAGGCTATATTGGATTGTACGCGTAATAATGGTTTGGATATCGATGTTCCTGTCCGCCTCTGCAACTATACGTCCATAGATACTGCGGGGTTCGTGGTCGGCGCTGGCCCGATGATCCTCAACAGCCTGAGCCATTGTTTCAATCTGCCCTTCCGAGAACCAGCGACGCAAAGCATTGTCTTCCCTGACAATACGCCCCGATTCCAAATGATGGGTTTTTCTGTCCACGGCCAGGCCCGTATCGTGATATGCGGCAATGGCATATACCATATCCTTGTCGACATCGTACGCACCGGCGAGGTCAAGGCTCCGTTGGATCACCACCTCCGCATGATTTTTCTGATGTGCAGCGTCAAACTGCTCATAACGAGGAAGAATTGCAGATTCCACGTATTCCTTAAGTTCCCTGTTCATATCTACGAAGGTACAGCTTTTCTATGATTAATTGCTCTGACGCACTGTCGGGAACGGGCAAAAAAGCCTGCAGGTGGATAAAAATTGCTACCTTTGTGTTTGCGGTTTATCCGCTCCATCCGAAAGCACATCCGGAGCTTCGCGCAGCCACGGACGCCCGGCTCCGCGTGGTGCGCGGCCTGGACGGCCTGCAGACCATTGCAGCGGGTTTCCTTGGTAATTTGGTAACGAACATTTTAGTGATTATGAAAGTCAATACAATCATAGCATTTTTACTGAGCCTTTTTCTGGGAGTAGCGGTGGCGTGCAGCCCCGTTTCGCCCGTCAATCCGTCCGAGCAGACTGAGACTGGCGACGGTTCCGGAGATGAGGGCGGCGAGTCAGGAGATGATTCCGGCGAAGAAGGAGGAGAGGGCCAGGGCGGCTCCGATGAAGGAGAAGGAGGCGACGAGGGCGAAGGTGGAGAAGGTTCCGGAGGGGGTGAAGGAGACGAGGGCGGAGAAGGCTCTAGTGAAGGAGAAGGTGAAGGAGAGGGAGATGAAGGCGGCGAAGGGGATGAGGAGCAGTATCCGCAGCAACCGGAGCAAAACTACAGCCCGTTCGATTTCCGTGTTCTTTCTGAAAAGACAATACGCCTAGGCGCAGGCGAGCAGACACTTGTCCGCTACACCCTCGATGGCGAAGATGCGGCCACGGCTGTGAGTGTCCAAGCCACAAAGGGCGGATACGCCGCGACCATCAATCAGTCCGACCGCACAGTCAGCATCTGCGCTCCCGCGAACCCTCAGGACGGATTCGTGCTGCTCAAGGCAGTACGCGCGAAGGACGGATATCTTGTTCTGCAGCGGATCAATCTCGCAGCTCTCGAATACATCACAACGACCAAAACCGAGTTCTGGACAGCCGGATTCGAATATGCCGATTCGCTTGGCAACACGAATACGGTATGCTACACTGGCGATGGCAGCGCCGCTCCGGCCGTTACCGAAGAGGGACACATCCTCCTCTATCAGAACAAGTCCGGCAACGCGAAGAACGGCGGTAACTATATGGACGTAAGGGCGAATGCCGACTCCGGCGTGAAGATTGCGGCCGTCAGTGTGCGAAGCGCGACCCCTACCAAATTCTGCTACACACTCAACGGCACGATGGCCGGCAAATCGACGGTTACCGAGGTTCCAGCAGGCGGCACGTTCAGCGTAAGCGGCCTTGAGAACTGCAACTCGGTGCGCATCTTCTGTATGGGCACCAGCAAGAGCGAGAGGGCGGAGATAGACTCGCTGGCAATTACTTATACAGGCGGCTATTCTGAAGCCGACTACATCGATGACGAACTGGAAAGCGGGCGCATAGCCAATCTGGTCTACCCCTTCCTCGAGGACTTCGACTCCGGCAAATTCCCTTGCTCCGCGACTCCGAGCTACCTCAAATTCGGCTACCCGGAGCCGGTCGGGCCGGACGGCCTGTTCTGGAACACCTGGTACGGATGCTTCTCGACCCAGAATCCTATCGGCGGACGCCAGTCCGCACAGCTCCGCGCCTATCAGGAAGACCCCGACTACTACGGCAACCAGTGGGGATGGGTGAAGACGGAATTCTTCTGCCCTGACCTTACCCGCGTGACCTTCGATTCGTGGGCAAGCGTTTACTGGTTGCAGTTCACGGTCTCGTACTTCGACTACGACACGCTCGAGTGGTGCAATCCGCAGACCTTCAAGCCTTCGGTCTCCGAAAAGGAGACGGTCGTGCCGCGCGAATATGTGCTTGACGGCGGCGCCGCCCATACGGCCAAGATCCGCGTGGAAATCAATCCTGCCACCGGATTCCCGTCCAAGGGCCATCTCGACCTCATTCTTGACAACTTTGTGTTCAGGAATGACTGATAGATTCACTATATTTGCAAGGATATGAAGAGACTTGAATCACTCGACATTCTGCGCGGCATCGATCTGTTCGCGCTGACCATATTCGGCCCGCTGATGCTGCTGCTCGCCAAAACCGGCGACTACGGCTGGGAAGCGGCCGTAATGCCCCAGTTCCACCACGCTGCGTGGGAGGGATTCCGTGTATGGGATCTGATAATGCCTCTCTTTATGTTTATGTCCGGCGTTACCATCCCCTATTCGATGGAGAAGTTCAAAGGACGTAAGAAAGACGCCTATTTCAGAATTCTGCGGCGCTTCGCGGCGCTTTGGGTGCTCGGAATGATTGCCCAGGGCCATCTGCTGGACCTCAACTGGCACACACTGCGTTTCTTCAGCAATACGCTTCAGGCCATTGCCGTCGGTTATCTGTTCTCGGCAATCTGCTTCCTGGAGATGAAACCCAAGTGGCAGATCACGACTTCAGCCGTGCTGCTGCTGGCATTCTGGGCACTGATGACATTCTGTGGCGGAGGCAACTATGCCGAACACGGAAATCTTTGCGAGATTGTCGACAACGCCGTTCTCGGAGCGCACCGCGACCAGGCTTCGATTGCAGCCGACGGTTCGCTGTTCGTTAACCCCGAATACAGTTACACCTGGATCATCAGCAGCCTGACTTTCATAGTCACCGTAATGACCGGAATGTTCGCCGGCGAAATTCTCAAAGACGACAAGCGGAGCGAAAAACGCAAGATGCTCATTCTTCTTGCCGTCGGCGCAGGAATGCTTGCCGCAGGGTGGCTCTGGAGCCTTCTCGGTATGCCTGTTATCAAGAAAATCTGGACATCGTCGATGACGCTCGTTGCCAGCGGATACTGTTTCCTTTTGCTGCTGGCCATCTACTACCTTGTCGATTACCGCAAAAAATGCCGCTGGCTCGGCTTTTTCAAGATATGGGGTATGAACTCCATTCTTGCATATATGGTTTATCAGGTGCTCCGCGGGCCACTCGCGGCGCTTTCAGAAGTGTTCCTGCACGGCTTCGCCCTGTATCTGCCTGACGGCTGGTACAAATTCGTCATAGGCATAGGAAGCGCCCTCATTCAGGGTCTCCTGCTGTGGTTCTGCTACAAGCGCAAGATTTATCTGAAAGTATAATGGCTATTGAAGGACCGGTAAGATTTGCTCTGTTCGGGCTTGGGAACCGTGGCCAGAGGTACCTCGACTGGGTGACCGGGCACGAAGACCGCGCAACTCTTGCGGCGGTCATAGACCCCGACGACATACGCCTTGAAGATGCGCACAAGCGCACCGGGGCCGAAATGTTCACATCTGCCGACAAGTTTTTCGAAAGCGGAACCGAAGTTGATGCTGTCATAGTAGCGACCCCGGACAAAGCCCACTACCCCATCGCGATGGAGGCCGTTTCGCGCGGAATCCACGTGCTGTTGGAAAAGCCAATGGCGACCACGCCTCAGGAGTGCAGGACACTGGCCGAAGCGGCCGAAAAGGCCGGAGTGGTCGTGTCGATATGTTTCGTGCTGCGCTACCACCCGTATTACCGGAAGCTTTACGACGTCCTGCACGACCCGCGTATGGGACGGATTCTGTCGGCAAATCATACCGTAAACGCGGGGCTCGACCGCTCCATACACAATTTCGTACGCGGAATCTGGGGGAAGAGCGAGTATGCCGGGCCTGTCTTTCTGTCGAAATGCTCGCACGACGTGGACCTTTTCGTCTGGCTGTGCGCATCGGGCATCAGGCGTACGGCTTCATTCGGCTCGCGAGGCCTTTTCAGCGCAGAGAACGCCCCCGAGGGAAGCGCAGAGCGTTGTGTTGACTGTAGCATCGAGGCGACCTGCCCGTTCTCGGCGGTGAATTTCTACCGCCGCGGAAAAAGCGTCTGGACCGGGTATCTACATCGCCACGAAGGCGAGAGTCTGGCCGATGCCGTGGAACGCGAGCTGGCAGAAGGCCCGTTCGGCCGCTGCGTTTACCATTGCGGCAACGATGTGGCCGACCATCAGGCCTTCACGATGGAGATGGAAAACGGCGCGGTAGTGAACATTTCGATGAACTTCCTGACTATGGAGAACGGCCGACTGACGCACTTCTGCTGCAGCGGCGGAGAGATCTGGGCGGACGGCAAGACCATCCGTTACCGCATCTTCGCCGAGGGCGACGCTGTGCGCGAAATCGACTGCTCCGACCTCTACGGCCAGCCACTGCACTCCGGTGCCGACAATGCCGTTATCGACAATTTCGTTTCAACCCTCCTTGGCGAAGCCACCCTTGGCGGAACCTCGGCCGCCGAAGCCCTTGCCAGCCATCTCGCCTGCTTTGCACAGTACGCGAGTGACTCGCGTAGTGTTCAAACTCACGCATCTTTGCAGTAATATGATTCATCTGTTTTCACTCACATCTCCCCTTCACAACGAGGTCGCGCCATTGATGGAGGACCCGTTCGTCAGGGGCATCGAAAAGGCTCTGGGCGAGCGCTTCGCGTATTGCGGAGAGGACTTTTCCGGCTATGAAGGCGCGGACGAACGGCTCATCTACGTGCGGACCGGCGGAACCGAAGGCATCTTCAAGAGCCTGCATCTGAACGGCGAAGTCCGTCTTCTTGCCAGCGGGCAGAGCAATTCGCTCGCCGCGGCGATGGAGATTCTCTCCTTTGTCAACGCCTCGGGCGGGAGGGGAAAGATATATCACGGCAGCCCGGCTGCCATCGCGAGGCAACTCCGCGCGAACGAGAGCGCCTCGGCTCGCGAGTGCCGGTGGATAAAGCCCATCGGGCCGGAAGTGAACTTCGACGGAGCGAGGCTCGGCGTCATCGGCCGGCCTTCAGACTGGCTGATCGCTTCGGACGTGGATTACGCCAAGGCCGCGGAACGGCTCGGCGCGCATCTGATCGACATAGATATCCGCGAACTGGTGGACAAGGTTAAGAAATATCCCTGCGACCTGCGTTCATTCGCAGGCTCCGAGGCCATATACAGCGCTCTGACGGAAATCGTTCGCGAACATTCCCTTGACGGTTTGACTCTGCGCTGCTTCGATCTTCTCGACACGCTCGGGAACACGGGTTGTCTGGCTCTGGCGCGCCTCAACGCCGAAGGGACGGTTGCCGGATGCGAAGGCGACATCCCCACGCTCCTTACTATGATGCTCGCAAAGAAGAGAACGGGCCAGAGCGGCTTCCAATGCAACCTGAGCCGCATCAGCGGGAATGAGCTGCTGTTCGCGCACTGCACCGTGCCTCTGACTATGGTGACATCCTTCCGTTATGCGACCCATTTCGAGTCGGGGATAGGCACGGCGATCAAGGGAGAAATGCCCGAAGGCCCGGTAAGCATAATCAAGATTTCCCCGGACCTCGAGCATATGGTCGAGATTCCCGCAGAGCTTGTGCGGAACACCGCTGAAGCCAATCTGTGCAGAACGCAGGTCGTGCTTCGCGTTGACGACATCGACAGCGTGGCCGACTATTTCCTGTCCGCGTCGCTTGCCAATCATCACGTTATCTGCGGGCCGAATGGGCCTGCAAAACCTTAAACAATGTTCAAACTTGCAATGTTCGATATGGATGGCGTGCTTCTGGATTCGATGCCAAGGCACGCCGCCTGCTGGTCCATCCGCTTTCGTGAAGATTACGGGTTCGAGATTCCCGTTTCGGAAGTATATGCCAACGAAGGACGCTCCAGTCGCGATTTCATCGCCAGCATTATTCGCAAATACTTCAACCGCGAAGCGCCGCAGGAAGAGGTAGACGCGATGTACCGCCGCAAATGCGCGACTGTTGATTCGCGAGGCGGGATGCCGCCTATGCCCGGCGCGCTTGAAGCCGTGAAGGCCGTTCGCGCCCAGGGGATGGAAGCCGTCGTCGTAACCGGGTCGGGCCACACCAAGCTCCTGAACTTCATCAAGGAGGCTTATCCGGGCCTTTTCCACACCGACTGGATGGTTTGCGCAAACGACGGAATCCGCTGCAAGCCCAATCCCGACCCCTATCTGGCCGGACTGCGTAATGCGGGAGGCATTGACCCATCCGAGGCGATTGTCATTGAGAACGCTCCGCTCGGGGTACAGGCCGGAAAGGCCGCAGGATGCTATGTTATCGCAGTCAACACAGGCCCTCTGCCCGACGCGGCCCTCTTCGAAGCCGGCGCCGATGTCGTACTTCACTCTATGTTCGAACTCGCGGAGATGATTTGCACACTGCGCGAGTCACTCGCGTAATGTCCAAGGTTGATATTCTCGCATAATATGCATACCTTTGCGTTAACAATGTTGTTAAACAAATAAGTTAACGCCATATGAATATTAAATCATTATTGTTGCTGGCAGCATTGGCTGCCGCAAGTTCCGCTTATGCGCAAATCCCCTCGGATGCAGGGCCGCTGACACTCGGGCAATGTCTTGACTACACCCTGGAGCATAACGCGACCCTGAAGAAAGACAAACTGGGAATCGAGGAGGCGGCCCAGTCCAAGCGAGAGATTGCAGGTTCGCTCCTTCCGCAGATAAGCGCGAGCGGAAGTATGTCCTACAACATCCAGAAAACGGCAATTGCAATGCCCAATTTCGTCAACTCGATGATGCCTGAAGCTATGCGCGACCCGAATGCGCCCAAGTATATGACAGTTACTATGGGAATGGATCTCAGCGCAAACTGGGGTGTCGCCCTGTCGCAACAGCTGCTGAATTTCTCGCTCTTCAATGCCGTGGGTATCGCCAATGCAGCCGAGGAAATGGCACAGATGGGCGTGGAGGCTGACGCAGATGACGTTGTAGCCAAGACCGCTATCCTCTTCTATAACGCCCAGGTGCTGCAATATGCAGTGAACCTCTTCGATGAAAGTCTGGCCGTGATGGACAGGATGTCATCGGTAATGCAGGCAGGAAAGGACGTCGGCATCATACGCAAAGTCGACGCGGACAGGATAGAAGTCAATAAGAGCAACCTCGAGACTGAGAAGCAATCAATGGTTCAGGCTTTTGAGGTGCAGAAGAACCTCCTGAAACTTCAGATGGGATTCCCTATGGATTCCGACATCGCCATAGAGGCTCTTGATGTGGACGCACTCGAATCACGCATCTTCCTTGAGTGCCTGCAGGATTTCTCCGCAGAGGAGCAGATGCCTTTCAAAATGCATAAGCAGCAGCAGACAATGCTCCAGTTGCAGCGCAAGTCGGCTGTAGCAGAGGTTCTGCCGACCTTCACACTAAGCGCAAACTACTCGCAGAATTATATGGGAGACCACTTCTACGGCGAAACTTACCATCATTTCCCCGTATCGATGGTTTCATTGAATATGCGTATGCCCATCTTCACGGGAATGTCAAAGAACGCCAAGATCAAGAAGGCGGACATAGCACTGAGAAAGTCGCAACAGGACGAGGAAATCCTCCTCCAGTCGCTCACTATGGGTTACAACAACGCCCGTATGCAACTTGAGCAGAACCGGAGCACCGTAGTTTCGCAAAAGCGCAACAAAGCCCTCGCTTCCGATGTGCTTGAAGTGACCGAGAGCAATTATAACGAAGGCATAGCAAACCTGTCTGACGTGCTCAACGCTTCATCCTCTCTAATACAGGCTCAGATGAATTACATCAACGCACTAAATTCATGTGTTAAATCGTACATAGACCTCAAGAAGGCCAATGGAACAATCAAGGAAATAAATAACAGATAGATATGAAAAAGATAATTGGAATCCTCGTCGGAGCGCTGGCCGTTCTGGGAATAGTACTGCTGCTTGCCGGCAACAAGAAGAAAATTCAGGAACAGACAACCTCCGTCGCCCAGGCGGAAGGAACCGAAGTCGTAACAACCTGCACAGTCACAAAGGAAGAATGCAATCGCGACTTCACCTCCAACGGACTGGCACAAGCCAGCGGCGAGCTCAACTTCGTTTCGGAAGTAAGCGGACGCGTTACCGCCGTATACGTCGACAAAGGCAGCAAAGTCAACAAGGGCACGGCCCTGCTGAAGATAGATTCTGACCTTCTCGAGGCCGATTACAAAGCAGCCCGCGCATCATATGACGCCCTCAAGAAAGATGAAGAGCGCTTCAGCCGTTCGTACGAGGCGGGCGGAGTCACCATCCAACAGCTCGACAACATCCGCACCCAGCTTGTTGCCGCCGAAAGCCGTCTTGCCGTCAGCAAATGGAAACTCGACAATGCCGTAGTGAAAGCACCTATCGGAGGCACCATCAACAATCGCTTTGTGGAACCCGGAGCGCTCATCGCCCCCAACGTTCCGCTGTTCGAAATTGTCGACGACAGCCGCATCAAGGTCATCTGCAACGTGCCCGAATCGAAGGCCAGGCTCATTTCTGCCGGACAGAAAGTTAGCGCCGTGTCAGCCGATTCCGGATCGGGCAACTTTACTGGAACAGTGAAAAACATAGGCATCAAGGCCGACCGCGGACTGAATTATCCCGTTGAGATTCTTCTTGACCGCAACGCAGACCTGCGCGTAGGAATGTATCTGAAGGTGCGCTTCGAGACTTCGGGAGATCAGGGCGGCATCCTTGTTCCAAGGAAAGCCGTTGTAGGAAGCGTTCTGTCAGCCAATGTCTATGTGGCTGAAAACGGCAAGGCCGTGAAACGCGACGTCACCCTTGGGGAGATGTTCGGAGACAAGATAGAGATTCTCTCCGGCCTCGAGGAAGGCGAAAAGGTTATAGTTGCCGGACTTATGAACGTTTCCGACGGCGTGAGCATAAGGGTTGTGAACGAACAATAATGCACTTATGAAGATATCAGATTTGTCTATCAAACGGCCTATCTATGTCATAGTGCTGTTTCTGGTGGTGGCGATACTGGGTTTCCTCGGTTATTCTTCGATGAAGGCCGAGCTGATGCCCAAGTTCACGCCTCCTTCGCTCAATGTCCAGGTCATCTATCCCGGAGCCTCGCCTTCCGAGGTCGAGAGCTCGCTTACCGTCAAGCTCGAAGATGTGCTTTCCTCGATGTCCGGCGTTGAGTCGATGCGTTCGTACTCCTTCGAAGGGATGTCGATGGTATTCGTATCGTTCACCTACGGTACGGATATCGAGAAGGCAATGACCGATGCCCAGAACAAGATTGCCGCGAAAAGAGCCGAACTGCCTTCCGCAATCCTGTCTCCTATCATCAACGAAATCAGCGTCGATTCCAAATCGGTGATGACGCTTTCGCTGAGTTCCAGCCTCGACGCCGTGGAATTCACCGACCTCATAAAGCAGAGGATACTTCCCGAGCTCCAAAGAATACCCGGAATGGCGAAAGTGGAATCGGTGGGAGAGCGCGACAGGGAGGTCCAGATCAATATGGATATGGCCGTGATGCGCGAACTGGGCATCACGCCCGTGCAGGTGCTCGGTGCAATCAAGGGCGCTAACCTTGATTTTCCGACCGGAAGCATACAGGACGGCCGCACCCACACCTCTGTCCGTCTTTCGGGCAAGCTTACAAGCGTCGAGGAAATCCGTTCCCTCGTGCTGATGACCCTTCCCAACGGAACGCAGATAAGGATGTCGGACATTGCTGACGTCGTGGAGACGGCGGCCGATGTTAAGACGCTTGCCCGCGTGAACGGCAAGGATGCCGTGCTGATAAACATATTCAAGCAGGAGGATGCCAATGCCATAGACCTGAGTGACGATGTTGCCGCCACAGTGGAAAAACTTGAACAGAGGTACGAGGACGTAAATCTCGAAATCACGACGGTTTCCGATTCCTCCGACTTCACTCGCGAATCCATCAAGAGCGTGCTCGAAGACCTTCTTATTGCCATTCTGCTCGTAACCATAGTGATACTGGTGTTCCTGCACAACTGGAGGAACGCCCTCATAGTAATGCTCGCGGTGCCGTTGTCTTTGATAGGTTCATTCATCGGAATGAAACTGTTCAACTTCACCCTTAACATTATGTCGCTGCTCGGCCTTTCTGTCGTGATCGGAGTGTTGGTGGACGACGCCATCGTGGTAATAGAGAATGTGTGCAGACATATGGAGATGGGCAAGAGTGCTCTTCAGGCGACCAAAGACGCGATGCAGGAGATAGGCTATACCGTCATTACGGTAACCATCGTTCTGGTCATCGTATTCCTCCCCATCGCCCTTACCAACAGCCTGGTTTCGGATATCCTGCGACAGTTCTGCGGAGTTGTCATTTTCTCGATTCTCTTCAGTCTGCTCGCTTCGCTTACGATAGTTCCTCTCCTGACATCCCGTTATGGGAAACAGGACGTCCTGGATCCTTCGACGGCTTGGGGAAAGATTATGATCTGGTTCGAAAAGGTGGTCCAGTCCTTCGGGGACTGGGTGTCCGGCGTTCTGAAGAAGTGTCTCGGTCACAAACGCTGGGTAGGAATTGTAATAATAGCACTTACTGTGCTTATCTGCTCGCTTTTCCCTATGGGCTTCATCGGTTTCGAGTTTATGCCCAAAGTTGACCAGAGCGAATTCTCCGTGCTGCTTGAAATGCCAAAGGACATCTCCATTGAGGAATCCTCCCTACAGGTGGCCCGCGCTGAAGCCTGGCTTCTCAACAAGCCGGAAATCACGGAGGTAGTGTCCATGATAGGCCTTACCAGCAGCAACAACGAGAGCAATCAGGGCACCCCTTACCTTGCCGAACTCAAGGTGAAGATGGTACCTCCCGCTGAAAGGGACCAGTCCGTCCACATATTCATCTCCGGCCTGCGAAGGCAACTGACAGACTTCCTGGTGGATGCCAAGGTAAAGGTGTTCGCCGCATCACTTCACGGCGCCGGCAACAGCGCGGATATTGAGTACGTGCTTTCCGGAGCCAAGGCCGATTCCGTGGCCCTCTTCGGAGAATATGCGCTTGAAGCGATGAAAGAGGTCCCCGGCACAATGCAACAGCAGCTCTCCACCGGTTCCGGCCGTCCGGAAGTGGAGGTCGTCGTAGACCGCGAGAAGATGTCCGCCCTCGGCCTGTCGCTTGACAATGTCGGGCTTACACTTCAGATGGCTTTCCAGGGCAATTCGTCGATGAAATATGTCAAGGATGATTATGAATACGACATCAACATACGTGCTGACCACTTCTACCGAAGCAGCATAGATGACGTCGCCAATCTTAGCTTCATCAACCAGCAGGGCAACAAGGTCACCCTCGACCAGTTCGCCCAGGTACGCATCGGCACCGGCCCCAACCGGTTGGAGCGTTACAACAGGAACCCATCCGTGACAATCAGCGCCAACGTCGTGGGCGTATCTTCAGGCGAGGCCTCGGGAGCCTTCCTGGACAAAGTTTCGGAAAAGGCCGATCAGATGGATGTATCTATCGAGACTGTCGGAGACATGAAGTCCATGATGGATTCGATGAGCGTGTTCGCGATTGCCATCCTGCTCTCCATCATCCTTATGTACCTCGCCCTCGTGATTCTGTACAACAACTGGTCCGATCCTCTTGTGGTGATGTTCTCGATACCGTTCTCAATCCTTGGAGCCATACTGGCCCTCGCACTTTCGGGCTGTTCGCTGAACATTTACGCAATGCTTGGACTCGTGATGCTGATAGGTCTCGTGGCGAAGAATGCCATCCTGCTCGTGGACTTCGCAAACGACAGGCTCAAGGAGGGCAAGCCCATAGACGAGGCGCTTGTAGAGGCGGTTCGCCTGAGAACCAGGCCTATTCTTATGACCGCCATTTCCACTATCATAGGAATGATTCCGGTTGCGGTGGCGTCCGGTTCGAGCGCAGAGCTCCGCAACGGCATAGGTTGGGTAATTATCGGAGGTATGGCACTATCGACAATGCTGACCTTGATAGTTGTCCCTGTAGTTTACAAGATATTCCATAGGAAAACGGCATAATTGATTATATTTGCAATGGCGCTTGCTCGCTGCAAGCGCCATTTTTTCGAAAATGACCAAGGAACAGGAAATACTGATTGCCGCAGAAGAGGTGTTCT
The DNA here is from genome assembly GCA_018065265.1 of Candidatus Cryptobacteroides aphodequi. Taxonomy (GTDB): domain Bacteria; phylum Bacteroidota; class Bacteroidia; order Bacteroidales; family UBA932; genus Cryptobacteroides; species Cryptobacteroides aphodequi. Next base: position 27,066 of record JAGHTP010000055.1, read on the forward strand.
TCCAGAACGGGTACGACGCCAGTTCCACCGTGGACATAGCCAAACGTGCCGGAGTCACACACGCAATGGTGAACTACTATTTCCGCAGCAAAGAGAAGCTCTTCATCCAGATTCTGGACAACCACGTCAACGACATCCTTGGCTGCCTGAAGCCTGTTATGAAAGCTGACGGGGATATCCTGGACGTGGCGGTTGATGCTGCCGACGCCATTTTCGACAAGATGAATGAAATGCGCCGTTTCCCCTATCTGCTGAGCGACATTTCAAGAACCCACCCCGACTTTCTGACACGGTACAAGGAGGTGATTGAAACTATCTGCTCCGAAAGCATCAAGATGCATCAGGTGCGTCTGGAAAAACGCATCTCGGAATGCAGCGTCGTGCCCTGCACTATGAACGACATCTACAGTACGGTCCTTTCTCTTGCGACAGCACCTTTTATGATGTTGCCTATGCTCGAGAACGTCGGCGGTCGAAGCGAAGAACAGATAAGCACATTTCTTTCCGACAGGAAGGAAGAAATGGCCCGGATACTTCGCGCAAGGTATTCCGTAAAATCTTCTCAGACTTTATAATTTGTATACCCTTGCCGCAGCCTTTGCAATTGTTTCCTGCGCCGAAAAAGGCCCCGACGGTCCTGGCAAAGAGCCAGAACCGGCCCTCTTCTCTGCACAATCGAATACTACGCCAGGTAAAGACCTTTTCCTGTATCTTCTGATCTTATTTCCGCACGGGGGCCTGGATGATGGTCAGCCATTTATCCGGGTCTTCCTGGTTCCAGATTCCGTCCACATAGCAGGCGCGGGGCGCGTCAGCTATCTCGTACCCCATCTTTGCAATCTCGGCAAAAAGTTCGATGTAGCTCTCGCGTAATTTGTCGTATGGGCCATATACTTTCATACAGATGGCGGTCGGATACTCCGGAAGTGTCTTGAATTTGACGATGTCTGAGTCCTGTCTTGCCTCGGAGACCTTCTCACAGTATTCAATCTCGAAATTTTCTGCCCTGTATTCCTTGGCCGTTTCCACCGTGAAACAGTATCCCGGTTCCGGGCATTCGCAGCCGAGACGTGCCATTTCCGGAGCCACGACGCTCACCAGATGCATTCCAAGGGCATCGTAGTTGGGAAGAATTGTCCTATTGTAAGCGACAGTGATAGAAGGTAGTGAGTCAAAATAAATTTTTTCCATATTCATTCTTTTCTTTTGGGCGGCCACCAGACTTTTGAGTTGATTGTGACGTGACTTAAGCTTCTGCAGTTCTTCTTCACAGTCACTGATTTTGGACTCGAGGGCCCTGATATCGGGATAGTGCGTATCATTCTCATAAAGCTCCGTTATCTCCGCAAGGGAGAATCCGAGCTGCTTGAGTTGTACGATTGAGAGAAGTTTCTGCAACTGGTCCGGACTGTAATAGCGGTATCCGGTCCACATATCCACTATGCCGGGCTTCAGCAGCCCGATTTTCTCATAGTGTCGCAATGTCCTGACCGTAACCCGTCCAAGCCTGGAGAACTCGCCGATTTTATACTTTGCCTGTGCCATCATTAAAGCGCTTTTGATGTTAACTGATGCAAAGATAATATATGACCTAAGGTACGAGTCAAGAGGTCGACGCGCTCATCCAATCTCATTACCTCCTCCAGCGCTTCAGCATCGGAAACAGCATCCGGCAATGTTCCCTCATCTGCTCGTTGGTCATGCCCGCCTGCGCACCGAACTGCGAGCACATTTCGATGTATTCCTCCATTGACACCTTATCGACGAATTCCCCGTCTTTATAGCAATACTTGCAGT
>JAGHTP010000075.1 GCA_018065265.1 Candidatus Cryptobacteroides aphodequi
GGCGGTGACGGCGGAAGGGGCGGGCACATCATCCTGCGCGCCAATCCGCAGTTCTGGACACTCATCCACCTCAAATACCGCAAGCACGTGCAGGCCGAGGACGGCGGCAACGGCAGCGGTGCCCTCCAGCACGGAAAGAATGGTGCCGACATCACCCTCGACGTGCCCGTCGGCACAGTAGTCAAGGACGCCGAAACCGAGGAAGTTCTCTTCGACCTCACCGAGGCCGGTGAGGAGAAGATACTATGCCCCGGAGGCCGCGGCGGTTGGGGCAACGACCACTTCAAGACCGCTACGCAGCAGACTCCGCGCTATGCGCAGAGCGGCGAGGAAGGTGTGGAAGGCTGGTTCATCCTGGAACTCAAACTGCTTGCCGATGTAGGTCTTGTGGGCTTCCCGAACGCCGGAAAATCAACCCTTCTTGGCAGTATAACTTCCGCCAAACCGAAGGTGGCCTCATACGCTTTCACAACCCTTGAACCCAATCTTGGAATCGTGCGCTACTACGACGACCAGTCGTTCGTTATGGCCGATATCCCCGGAATAATCGAAGGTGCCCACGAAGGACGCGGCATAGGAACCAGGTTCCTGCGCCACATCGAGCGCAATTCGGTTCTGCTCTTTATGGTCAGCTGCACGGAAGAGGACATCGCCGGAGCATATCACACCCTGCTTTCGGAGCTCGAACTCTACAACCCCGAACTCCTTGACAAGGAGCGTGTGCTCGCCATAACCAAGTGCGACACCATAGACAAGGAAATCGAAAAGGACCTCGTTCGCCATCTGCCGCGCAAGATTCCTCACGTGTTCATATCTTCGGTAAGCGGCGAAGGCCTTCCCGAACTCAAGGACCTGCTCTGGAAAACACTTCACAAGTAAAGCAGGATGTCGCCTTTTTTCCAACAGCTCGAGTCGGTCGATATGGACTGGACACTCGCGATAAACAGCCACTACGCGGCCTGGTCCGACAGTTTCTGGCTTTTTATGAGCGATGTTCAGGTGTGGTACGTGCTCTACATCCTTGTTGCCGCCGCATTCATCTGGCGTCTCGGCTGGAAGAAAGGACTGATTATGATAGTGGCAACCGCCCTGTGTGTGGTTGCAAGTGACCAGCTGTGCAATCTTGTCAAGGATGCAGCTGAGCGTTTGCGCCCCTGCAATGATCCCCGTATGGTGGCAGGCGGTCTTCATATGCTTCAGAAACCAACTCTGAAGCATCCGTACGGCTTCTGGAGTGCTCACGCCGCCAATGCGGCTGTGTTCGCCTTCTGCAGCGCAAAAGCTTTCCGTATGGACCTTGTCCACGGAAAGACCCGCACATACGCGCGGGTCTATCCTGTGATAATAACTCTTTGGGCGCTCCTCGTGGGAGCAAGCCGTGTATTCGTGGGAAAGCACTTCGTGGGCGACGTACTCACCGGTTTCGTCGCGGGAACTCTGATCGCCGCTCTTATTTGCGGCCTGTGCTGCCGAATCCTCCTTCCCCGCGTTCAGACTCGCCGAGCTCGCTGACCTCTTCCCATTCCGCCTTTTCGTGCTTTGCAAGCACCAGCTGGGCGATACGCTCGCCGGGCTCGATGCTGAAGGGCTCGTTGCTCAGGTTCACCAGTATCACTTTCACCTCACCACGGTAGTCGGCATCGATGGTGCCGGGCGTGTTGAGTACGGTGATACCGTGCTTTGCGGCCAGACCGCTGCGCGGCCTCACCTGGACTTCGTAGCCTTCCGGTATCTCCATATACAGTCCTGTAGGAACCATCGCTCTCTGAAGCGGGGCAAGGGTTATGGCTTCCTTGATGTCGGCACGTACGTCCATTCCGGCGCTGAGCGGCGTGGAATAGAAGGGGAGAGCGTTGGCGCTCCGGTTGATCACTTTTACGGTCATATGATTAAACTACTTCGGTGCGAGTTTGTAAAGCACTCCGGTGATTATTGCGAACAGCACGTTTGGCAGCCATAGCGCTATGGCCGGCGGCAGCGCTCCGGTGAACACGAACATCTGCGAGAAGCGCAGGAAAAGGATGTACGAGAACGCAAGGCCTATTCCGAGGCCGAGGTTGAGGCCTATTCCGCCGCGGCGCTTCTTCGACGAAAGCGACACGCCCATAAGCGTCAGGATGAATGCCGAGAATGGCAGGGCAAAGCGCGTGTGCTTCTCGATTTCGGAGAACATCACCTGAGCGTCGCCCCTCATCTTCTGTGTTTCTATGAGGTCGTTCAGTTTGCCAATTGGCAGAGTCTCAACCGTCTTCTGGTTGAAGTAGAAGTCATCGATGGTAAGTGCGATGACGGTGTCGAGCTTTTCGCCGCTGCGTACCACATCACCGAGTCCCTCGGCATAGTCGCGGATGAAATAGCGGCGCAGGTGCCATCCTCCCATCGTGCTGTCCCACACGGCCGATTCGGCTGAAAGCTTGCTGGTGAGGCGGTTGTCCTCGATGCTTTCGAGCGTGAACTTGTATGCGGTCTTGTTCCAGTTGGAGAAAGATTCTACGAACACGAACTGCCCAGGGGCTATCTGGTAATGGATGTTCTTTGTCTTGCTGGTCGCCTTGTATTTGATGTACGTCTGTTCGAATTCCACTCGCGTGGCATTGGAATTGGGTATCACGAACAGGCTTAATGCGAGCGAACTGGCTGCGATGAGCGCTGCGGCGGCAAGGTACGGCACCATCATCCTGTGGAAGCTGACACCGCCCGAGAGAATGGCTATGATCTCCGAATTTGCGGCCATTCGCGAAGTGAAGAAGATTACCGTTATGAACACGAACAGAGGCGAGAACATGTTCGCGAAATAAGGAATGAAGTTCAGGTAGTAGTTGAAGATGATGTCGTGCAGCGAAGCTTCGTTCTTGACGAAGTCGTCAATCTTTTCGGAAATGTCGAAGATTATGACGATTCCGATGATGAGCACAAGACTCACGAGGAAGCTCGTGATGAACCTCTTGAATATGTACCAGTCTATCTTCTTTATATACAGGTTCTTCATTGCTAAAGTCTTGTCGTAATGCGTTTTACGGCATCTTCCTTCCAGGCGGTGAAATCGCCCTGCTCAATGTGCAGCCGTGCCTGGCGCACCACGTCGAGGTAGAAGGCCAGATTGTGTTCGCTGGCTATCATTGCTGCGAACATTTCGCCTGCTATGAAGAGGTGCCTGAGGTATGCTTTGCTGTATGTACTGTCCACGAACGATGTGCCTGCGGGGTCGAGGGGCGAGAAATCGTCCTTCCACTTTTCGTTGCGCATATTCAATATGCCATTCCAGGTGAAAAGCATGCCGTTGCGTCCGTTGCGCGTGGGCATTACGCAGTCGAACATATCCACACCGCGTGAAATGGCTTCGAGTATGTTGGCGGGAGTTCCTACGCCCATAAGGTATCTGGCTTTGCTGCGCGGAATCACAGGGTCGAGAAGTTCGATCATCTCGTACATCTTTTCCGTAGGTTCGCCCACGGCCAGGCCGCCTATTGCGATTCCGGCATCGGCATACTCGAGCGCGTGCTCGGCAGCCTTGATGCGGAGGTCGGGATAGACGCAACCCTGGATGATGGGGAAGAATGTCTGTTCGTAGCCGTACAGGGGCTCGCTTTCGTGGAAGGCCTTGGCGTACCTCGCCAGCCAGCGCTGCGTGAGTGCGAGGCTCTTTTCGGCATAGGCGTGGTCAGCGTCGCCGGGGCAGCACTCGTCGAAAGCCATGCAGATGTCGGCGCCTATCATCCTCTGTGTCGTGACGTTGTTCTCGGGGGTGAATGTGTGGCGTGAGCCGTCTATGTGGCTCTGGAAAGTGCAACCTTCCTCGGTTATCTTGCGTATGCCGGTGAGGCTGAATACCTGGAAACCGCCGCTGTCGGTGAGGATGGGCCTGTCCCAGTTCTCGAAACGGTGCAGACCGCCCGCCTTGTTGAGTATCTCGAGCCCGGGCCTGAGATACAGGTGATAGGTGTTACCGAGAATTATCTCGGCCTTTACATCTTCCTTGAGGTCGCGGTGATACACGCCCTTGACGGAGCCCACCGTACCGACGGGCATGAAAATGGGCGTGCGAATCTCGCCGTGGTCGGTCTTGAGCAGACCAGTCCTGGCGCGCGAGTTCTTGTCTTCAACCAGTGGAGTGAATTCCATACGCAATCAAACTCCCAAAGATAGTGAAAATCCGCCAATCTTTGAGTATCTTGCGCTCCGAACTTGAACGATAACGCTATGAAAGCTTTTGCCCTCCTGCTTGTATTGCAGGTCGCATCCTTCCCCTTGTGGACCGATGCCGCCGCCTTCCTCGAAGGCGTCACTTCCCCCGAAGAACTCGATTCCGAAACTTTTGACCGCTACGAATATCTGGCGGCCCACCCGCTCGACCTGAACAGCGCTTCGCTTCGCGAGTTGATGAGGAGCGCCCTGTTCGACGAATACCGGGCGGCGTGCATTGACGAATACCGCCGCCGCTGCGGACCCATCGCTTCCTATACCGAACTTTCGGCCGTCGATGGCATAGGGGAGGCCATGGCAAATGCCCTGCGGCCATTTACGCGACTCGATGTTGTCAGCGCGTCCTCTACGGACAGGCTCTGCGCCGATGCCGCGCTGCGAAGTTCCCTGCGCAGCAGTTATTCTTCGCCAGACCCGTCAGGGACTGCAGCTCTGAAAGGAGGGCTGAAATATGGCCGCTACGAGTTCGATGCCGCTTTCAACAGTTCGGCTCCGCAGCGAAGAGCCGGGGTCTGCCTGTCGTCGGACAAGGTGTATCTGGGCGACTTCAACGCGCGCTTCGGACGCGGCCTCGGCCTGTGGAGCGGAACGTCACTCGGCTCGCTTCGCAAGGCTTCGGCCTACTGCCGCAGTGCTTCGGGCATATCGCCCTGCCGCTCGTGGTCGGGGGCGTACGCGCTCCGCGGAGCTGCCTTCGAAACCGACGCCGGCCCCTTCGTGCTGTCCGCTTTTGCGGGAACGCAGGCTGATTCGCCAGGGCTTCTGGCAGGTGCTAACGCCCGTTTCCTTTCGCGCCGTGGAACCTATGGCCTCACATACTGCCATCGCGGCGGCTTAAAGCAGGAAGGCGTCTGCGCGCTTCTGGCTGCCGACGCTCACGTCACCCTTGGGCATTTCGGGTTCTGGGGCGAACTGGCTCTCAGCGGCGCTCCGGCATTCGTGGCCGGGGTCAGCTGGTATCCGGCATACGGAGTCACGCTCGCGGGCGCCGTGCGGAACATTCCATCGCTCTACTGCGGTAGCCCCGGCGGAATATATACAGCCTACAGCAGCGGGGCCGACGAAAGGGGAGCGTCGCTCGCACTCGATGCCGGCTGTTTTTCGATAACTTCGGATGCGGCTCTCCGTCCCGAATCGGGCAAATACAAGCACCGCGCGGTGGCCAGCTATAAACCCGTCTTCGACCTGAAGGGCTGCGGGATAGGCCCTGAACTGCGCTGCGCTCTTAATTGGAGCGAAGCCGGGCTGAAACAGGAATACCGTGGCGTGCTGTCAGCTTCGTTCGCGCAGGGACTTGCCAAAGCGTCGCTACGGGCCGATTTCGTCACTCTCGCCAAGCCTTCGGGAGAGAGGCCCGAGGGACGCAGCCTTTCGGCCACCGCGGAACTGAAGACCCGGCTGACGCTCATCCTGAGCGGCGGGGTCTTTGCCACCGACGGATACGATGGCCGCGTCTACATATATGAGCGCGACATTCCGGGCAGTTTCAACGTGCCGGCATACTACGGAACCGGCTGGCATTGCAGCCTTTACGCGGCCTGGAAATGCCTGTACATCAGGGCCGGGTACGCCCGTCTTTGGGAAAAGGGCGTGCGGGAAGATGTGAAACTGGGGCTGAAGATCAGAATCTGATGCCTATGGTGAGACCTGCGGCGAAGTCAGTGCCTCCTTTGTACGAGAGAGCTCCGAAGCCGTTGTTGTACTCGGGTACGATGAGAGCCGGAGCGGTATACAGCGCGAGGTCTTCGGTCACCTCGAAATTGTGCATATAGGCAAAGACATTTGCGTCTATCACCTGCAGAAGGTAGAAACCGCATATCGCAAGAGTGGCGTAGTCGCGGTAGCGGCGGTAGAGGTCGCGGTAGTACTTGGCCTGCTGCTGGGGTATGGGCGAAGCGTCACCCATCTTCATTATGTCGCGGAAGCGCTCATAGTTGGTCTTGTACATGTCGTGATAGTAGAAAGACCCTATGATGCCGCCGAGGTAGATGGGCAGCTTCCACATTTCGTGGTTGTAGATCTGGCCGAGCCCGGGCACAAGCAGCGAGTAGATGGTAGCCTTGGCCGGGGTGGGGTAGGTGTCGGGCTGGTAGCAGACGACGCCGTCCATCAGCGAGGCCCAATAGGCGATTCCTGCGCCCACGAAGCAGGCCGTGGCAGCGCTTTTGTTGCCCTGGTTGTTGAAGTACAGGCCTCCGCCTATTCCTGCGGCCATTCCGCCATAGACTATGGGAAGTTTCCAGTAATCCTTGTTGTAGATCTGCATTCCTCCGACAACGACCAGCGAGCCTTCGAACATAGTCTGGCACGAAGCCGCGCGTTTGTGCGTAAGACCGCCGCTGAACTCCTTGAAGTTGAATATCTTGTCGGTAGTGTCGGCCTGTTCTGCGGTGTCATCGTTGTATTTCTGCGAAAATGCCTCCTCCTTGAACTGCGCATTGGCGTTCAGGCAGGCAAGCATCAGAAATGCTGTCAGCGATGCAAAAAACCTATTTAGCCGCTTTGATGACATTGAGGAGCTGCTCGACTTGCGCGTCGGAAGAGAAATGAATGTTGAGTGTGCCTTCTCCGTTTTCGGAGCGCTTGATCCTGACTCCGCCGGGGAAGAGCTGGGTGAGTGAGTCCCTGAGGTCCTTGTGCGACTGGGGCAGCGGTGTGCTGCGGCGCTTTTCCTGAACTGCTGCGCTTGCATCGGCCTCGATTATGCGTGCAACCTTTTCCTCAAGGGCTCGCACGCTGAGTGAATTCTTGATGACCAGGTCGCAGAGCTGCACCTGAAGGTCGGGATCGCCCACGCTGAGTATCACCTTGGCGTGTCCCACGCTTATCTGGCCCACCTTGAGGTCGTGCTGTACCTTGACCGGCAAGCCGAGGAGCCTCAGCTGGTTGGCTACCGACGTGCGCTTCTTGCCGAGCCTCTCCGACATCTGCTCCTGTGTAAGGTGGCATTCTGTCATAAGGCGGTGGTAGCTGAGGGCTATTTCGATGGGGTCGAGGTTCTCGCGCTGGATGTTCTCGACTATGGCCATCTCCATCATACCCTGGTCGTCGGTGGTGATTATGTATGCGGGCACTTCGGTCAGCCCCGCTTTGCAGCAGGCCTTGTAGCGGCGCTCGCCGCTTATTATCTGGTAGCGTCCGATGGGAGTGCGGCGCACGGTGATGGGCTGGATGAGACCGAGGGTGCGTATTGATGCTGTGAGTTCCTCCAGAGCCTCCTGGTCGAAGGCCTGGCGGGGCTGGAAGGGGTTGGGCTGGATCAGCTCCACCGGAATGCGGAGAATGTCGGCCGTGGCTTCCTTTACGGTCTTTTCACTTGCGATGGCCTTGTTGATGTAGCCTATGGGTTTGCGCTCTTCATCAGCGCTGGGAACGTCGCCAAGGATGGCGCTCAGGCCTCTTCCAAGGCCGCGGGGTGCCTGACTCATATGTTTTCTGTATCGTTGTTGTGTACCAGGACTTCTCCTGCGAGATTCATATAATTGCCGGCTCCGGTGCTCTTTGCATCCATAAGGATGATGGGCTTGCCGTGCGAGGGGGCTTCGGAAAGGCGTATGCTGCGCTGTATGATGGTCTTGAATACCTTGTCGCCGTAGATGGCCTTCAGCTGTTCAACCACCTGGGCGTGCGATTTGGCACGTCCGTCGAACATCGTTACGAGCAGGCCTTCGAGCATAAGTGAAGGGTTGGGACCCTTCTGTACGAGGCGTATGGTCTGCATAAGCTTGCCAAGGCCTTCGAGTGCGAACCATTCGGGCTGGACGGGGATGATGACAGAATCCGCGGCGCAGAGCGCGTTGATGGTTATGATGCCGAGCGTCGGCGCGCAGTCTATGATTATATAGTCGTAATTGTCCTGCAGGGGAGCAAGGGCGTCGCGAAGGATGGTGTCGCGCTTCGGGGCGTTGATCATCTCGACCTCGGCGCCGACCAGGTCGATGCACGAGGGGATGAGGTGCAGATAGGCGGCTTCCGTCTGGATAAGTGCGTCTTCGGCCCTGATTTCGCCAATCATAACCTCGTAGATGGTCCTTCCGCTGCCGGCGTCAGGCGGGAAGTTGAGGCCTGAAGTGGTGTTGGCCTGAGGGTCTGCATCTATGATGAGAACGCGTTTTTCCAGCATTGCGAGCGATGCGGCCAGATTGATGGCAGTAGTGGTCTTGCCCACCCCGCCCTTCTGATTTGCTATAGCGATAGTTTTACCCATAACACGCAAATTTAACAAATTTTGCTGTGTTTTCAAGATGAATGCCTATCTTTGACGAACTTTAAGACTATGGCTAAAATCAAAGACGAGTGGTACATAATTGTCAATCCCCACGCGGGAAGTGGCAAGACAATGTACAAATGGATCCCTGCCGAGAACAAACTCAAGGAGCTCGGCGTTCCCTTCCACACGGTATTCACAACGCACAAGCACCACGCTGCCGAACTGGCCGCCACTGCGGCGCGTACAGGTTATCGCAAGATAATGGCGGTAGGCGGAGACGGCTCCATACACGAAGTCTTCAACGGGGCCATGTCCTGGTGCGAGTCCACCGGAACCGACCCCTCGGAATTCTACCTTGCAGTAACTCCTATCGGATCCGGCAACGACTGGATCAAGTCGTACAACGTTCCTTCCGACACTCTTGACGTGATAGACGTAGTGGCCCAGGACAATTTCACCAAGCAGGATGTCGTCCGCATTACTTCCGAAGGTGGAGAGCACGTCTGCTATATGGCCAACATCGGCGGCATTGGCTTCGACTCGCACGTGTGCGAGAGAGTCAACCGCCAGAAGGAACACGGCAAGCGCAGCGAACTCATCTATGTCAATGCGCTCCGTCACACAGTATTCCATCTCAAGCCTTTCCGCGCCAAATTCATAGTCGACGGCGAACTCTTCTATGCCGGCAAAGTGCTCTCGGTTGCACTCGGCACCGGCCGTTACAGCGGCGGCGGAATGCGCCAGGTCTGCCTTGCCGACCCTGCCGACGGTCTTCTCGATATGATGATCGTGCCCAGAATGAGCATCGCACGCGTATTCAAGGAAGTGCCCCGCGTCTTCGCAGGCACAACCGACAAGTCCGAGCACATCCTCTATACCAAGGGCAAGTGCATCGAAATCCTTCCTATGGACGAACACAGCGCCGACATCTACGAAGTTGACGGCGAGATAGAAGGAAAAATGCCGCTCAAGCTTGAAGTGCTCGAGCGGCAGGTAAATGTCCTCTGCGGAAAGGAATCTTAAACCATAAGGGCTCCTACGAGACCGAGGATTGCGTAGAACTCAGGGAGTGCTGCGTAGATAAGCGTGTTTGTGAACACGTCGTGTCCCTGGCTTACACCTACGATACCGTTGGCGCATACCTGGCCCTGACGGATGGCTGAGAGCATACATACGAGACCTACACTCAGACCAACACCGAAGATGACGAGTCCCATTGCGGGATCAGCTTTCATCTTGCTCAGAAGCATGAAGAATGCAACGAAGCCGTAGATACCCTGTGTTGCAGGGAGGGCTGAAAGCACCATGTAGTTACCTGATCCTTCAGGTTTTTTCTTGAGCGCACCTTCGGCGGCGTTGCCGGCGATTGTGGTTCCGATTGAACTTCCGATACCGGCAAGGGCGAGAACGAGGCCCAGACCGAGATAACCTAAGATTTGTTCCATAATAGATTGTGTTTTATTTGTTTGTTATTTTTTCAAAGGGTTGTATTTGAGTCCCACGCCCTCATAGCCTGAATTCTTGAAGAACTCGAGGAAGTTGAGTCGCAGCGGGTGTACGAAGGCACCGAGGGCGGCCATCGCAATGTTCAGGGTGTGTCCGACCACGGCAATCAGGATGAATGGAATCCATCCGAAACCGCCGTCGCCGAGAGCCATCTGTGCAAGGCTGTTGAATGCGAAGCCGAGCATACCACCGGCCAGTCCGAGTGCGTAAAGACGCAGGTAACTGAGCACGTCTCCGAGTACGCCGGTAGCAGTGTTGTAAGTCTCCCACAGACCGCTTCCGATGTTGAGCAGCGGGTTGCGGTGCAGGTTGTTCAGCAGGAATATTCCAAGTGCCGAAAGCGTTCCGAGGGCAATTATGATAATCTTCACGATTGAAGAATCGAGCACTCCGAGAAGCGCGATCAGGCCTACCACTACGCCGCCGACAATGAGAAGTGTCCAGCCCCAGACGCTCAGCGAATTAAGGAATCCGCTGTTCTTTGTGGCATAGATGGTCTTTACTATCATTGCGAGGCAGAGGTGGATGATACCCACAATGAGTGCGAGCACCATCGTTCCGTCATATCCGGCGACCTTGGCGGGCACCATCACGCTCTTTAGAGCATCGGGAATGATGGCCCAGGTGGAAATGTCCACCGAGAAGAAGGTGTGGAAGAAGAATCCTACCACGAACGTTCCGGCACCGAGCGTGATTACGAGCGGGGCAAGGTTGCTGAAGCTCTTCACCTTTCTCAGAAGCACTCCCACGATGGCAAGGATGATACCGTAGCCGGCATCGCCCATACACATTGCGAAGAAGAGCAGGAAGAAGATGGAGATGAAGGGAGTCGGGTCGAAGCCGTTGTAGGCCGGGCGGCCGTACATATCGGTAAGAACCTCGAACATCTTCACGAACTTGTTGTTCTTGAGCTTGATGGGAGGATTGTCCTCTACACAGGCTTCCTCTGCGCTGTAGTAGATGTCCATAGCATCGAAAGCGGCCTTGAGGCGCTCGTCTTCAGACGAAGGAGCGTAGCCTGTAAGCACGCTTATCATCTCCTCTGCAGCGCTTTCGGCGGTGCAGGAGGCGAGATGCAGATGGAGCTGGGCGTTAAGCGAAGCGATCTTTTCCTCGAGTGCGGGAATCTCGCTCTTGCGAGCATCGAGCTGAGCGGCGTAATCGGTTTCAGCAGCTGTGCAGGCATCGAGACGCTCCTGTGCTTCGGAGAGGCTCTCCTTGGGCGCAGGAAGCGCACTGGCCGGGAAGTCCGGAGCATTTGCCACTACGAACCATACCTTGCCGTCCTCTTCCTGAACCTTTGCGAGGGCATATTCGTTCTCCCAGTCGGGATTGAATTTCTTTGCTTCGAGGCAGTAGAACCTGAATTCCACTCCGGGAATCGAATTCAGGGCGCTGCGGTCGTATTCGCCCCAGGCGGTTACGGCCGCAAGTGAGGCCTGCGCTTCTTTTCTGGCCGAAATGAGTTCTGCCAGATGTTCGTCGCTGCCCTTCTTGATGCACTGCAGTTCGGCTTTGACACTGTCTATTTGCGCGAGAAGCGAAGTCGAACGCTCGTCGACCGCCTTGACGGAGTGAGTGATATCCACGACCCCGAGGCCCTGCAGTTCTTCCAGGAATCCCTCCTTCTGTGCGCTGAGCATCAGGAAGGAGTATTTGGTCATTTTGTCTATCATGCGTTCTCCTCCTCTTCTTCCGCAGCGTGGCGGGTTTTCACTATCTTGGACGAAGCCTTGCTGAGGTTTTCCTCATCTTCCATATAGCGCTTGATCTTGCGGATGGCTTCCTTGTAACCGGGAATCTGGACCTTTTCGTAAAGGTTCACCTTCTGCGTGGTCTTCTTGCGCTGGAATTCGAGGATGCGGCGGCGCTGCTCGTAGATTTCGGTCTGAATGCCCAGGCGCGAGATGTCCTTGAGGATCTGCACACCGTCGGCATACCAGGCAGGCTTCACGAATGCGTTGAAACTCTTGAGCGAGTAGTCGATGCCATCGAGTGTGGGAATCTTGACGCCCGCAACCTTGACGGTCTTCAGACGGACGTCGGTGATACTCACAAGCCCGGGCTCGAATTCGTTCCAGAGAGCAGCCAGGTAGTCGTACTTGGCGAATGCTTCCTGAATCTCCTTCTCGACCCTCTCCGCCTCGAGTTTGGCCACCAGCACACTGGCACGCAGGGCGCTCTCCTTGTTCTTGAGGGTAGGGAGGGCGTTCGTGCGCACCTTGAGCTGTTTGCCAAGGTTCGTCAGCGATGTCTTGTTGTATTGAAATTTGATTGCCATCAGGCTTTCCAGTATTTATCGATGAGAGCCTGCTTGATGCCGGTCTCCTCGGCTTTGAAATGTTTGGCGAAAAGTTCCCATGCGGTGTCGAGCATCTCGTTGATGCTTATGTTGACATCGATGCTGAGAAGCCTTGTCGCATAGTCTTTTGCATAATCCAGGCAGCGGAGGTCGTAGTCCGAGAGGTCGAAACCGTTCTCGAGCTTGGTCTTGGCGTTCTGGGCGTCGGCATAGAGACGTACACCGGCGTTCATAACCTGGCTGTGGTCTTCGCGGGTCTTCTTGCCCTGAACGTGCTGCTTAAGTCGGCTCTGGCTGCGGAAAGGATCGACGATTACCTTGCCCGAGTCGGAATCGGCACGCAGGAACAGCTGTCCCTCGGTGATGTATCCGGTGTTATCGGGAATGGCGTGGGTGATATCTCCATCGTTGAGGGTAGTAACCGCGATGATGGTGATCGAACCGCCCGAAGGCAGCTGAACGGCCTTCTCGTAGATCTTTGCGAGGTCGGAATAGAGCGAACCGGGCATGGAGTCCTTCGAAGGAATCTGGTCATACGGTTAGACACGATCGAAAGCGCATCGGCGTAGAGGGTCATATCGGTAAGGAGCACAAGCACCTTCTCGTTCTCGTCAACGGCGAAATACTCGGCGGCGGCAAGTGCCATATCGGGGGTGAGGAGTCGCTCTACAGGAGGCTCTTCGGTTGTGTTCACGAAGCTGACGATCTTGTCGAGGGCGCCGGCGTTCTCGAACGCGTGGCGGAAGAACAGATAGTCGTCGTTGCTCAGACCCATACCTCCCAGGATGATCTTGTCAACGTCGGCCCTCAGGGCAACGTCGGCCATAACCTGGTTGTAAGGCTGGTCAGGGTCGGCGAAGAAAGGAATCTTCTGGCCCGAAACCAGGGTGTTGTTGAGGTCGATACCGGCGATACCGGTAGGGATGAGCTGGTCGGGCTGCATACGCTTGTAGGGGTTCACCGAAGGACCGCCGACCTGGCGCTCCTCGCCTTCAACCTCCGGACCGCCGTCGATAGGCTTTCCGTATGCGTTGAAGAAACGTCCGGAGAGCTGGTCGCTGACCTTGAGCACGGGGGGCTCGCCGAAGAATGTTACCTCGGCATCGGTAGGGATGCCTTCGGTACCTGCGAACACCTGAAGGGTCACGAGATCGCCCTTGGTCTTCACCACCTGGGCCAGACGGCCGGCAACGGTGGCAAGTTCATCGTTCGAAGCACCGGGGGCCTTCAGAGAGACCGTGGCCTTTGTGATGGCCTCGAGGTGCGTGTATATTTTCTGGTATGCTTTGGTTGCCATTATTTCTCGAGAAGTTTAAGAAGTTGATTGTAGTAACCATTGAAGTTGTCGGACTCGAATTCGGAGTAGTTCATCTGACGGAGAACGTTGATGACCTGCTTGAAATAAGAACGGCACTGCTCGTAATCCTCGAACTCGAAGCTGCGGTCGCAGATGTCCATAATGAGGTTGAGCATGAATTTCTGCCTTTCGAGAGGGCAGAGGGCATCGATGGCATCGAAGGCGTCCTGCTGGAGGAAGGCGAAATCGACGAGCTCGCTCTTCCAGAAGGCCTCGTGGTAGCTCATAGGCACACCGTCGTCGCCGAGGATGTTGATCTGGTCGTTCATCTCCTTACCCTTGCGGACGATGAATTTGGCCTTGTTGACCTTCTCGACCCAGCCTTTCTCGATCTTGGAGTCGAGGAATTCGGCAATCTCGGGATACTCGAGGTACTTCGAGTAAGAGTCGATGGGGTTGACGGCAGGGTAACGCTTCTGGTCGGCGCGGTTCTGCTCGAGGGCGTAGAAGCAGCGGGCTGCCTTCTTGGTGCTCTCGGTAACGGGCTCCTTGAGGTTACCACCGGCAGGTGATACGGTTCCGATGAAGGTTACGGCTCCGGTCTTGCCATTGTTCAGGACAACCATTCCGGCACGAGCGTAGAAGTTGCTGATGATGGCGGAAAGGTCGACGGGGAATGCATCGGCACCGGGAAGTTCCTCCATACGGTTGGACATCTCGCGGAGCGCCTGTGCCCAGCGTGAGGTTGAGTCGGCAAGAAGCAGACACCTCAGACCCATTGCCCTGTAGTACTCGCAGATGGTCATCGCGGTATAGACGGATGCCTCACGTGCGGCGACGGGCATGTTCGAAGTGTTGCAGATGATGGTGGTACGTTCCATAAGGTGGCGTCCGGTGTGGGGGTCGATGAGTTCGGGGAACTCGGTGAAGATTTCCACAACCTCGTTGGCGCGCTCACCGCAGGCCGCCATAACGATGACGTCGGCTTCGCCCTGCTTGGCGATGGCGTGCTGGAGCACTGTCTTTCCACAACCGAAAGGTCCGGGGATGAATCCTGTACCGCCTTCGGCGATGGGGTTGAAGGTATCGATGACGCGAACACCGGTCTCCATGATCTTCTGGGGACGGGGTTTCTCCTTGTAGCCCTTGATGGCCACCTTGACGGGCCACTTCTGGACCATGGTCACATTGACATCCTCTCCGTCCTCTCCGGTAAGTACTGCAACGACCGTGTCGATGTTGTACTGGCCGGCGGGCACGATGCTCTTGACCGTATAGGAACCCTTGAACGAGAAGGGAACCATTATCTTGTGGGGAAGCCAGCCTTCCTTGACTTCACCGAGCCAGTCTGCTGCAACCACCTTGTCGCCTGCGGCGGCCTCGGGAACGAAATCCCAGAGTTTGGTGTGGTCGAGAGGGTCCGTATATTCACCTCGTTTGAGGAATACGTCGGACATCGTGGTGAGGTCGTTCTGAAGACCGTCATAAACGCTCGAAAGCAGGCCGGGGCCCAGCGAGACCTCGAGCATCCTGCCGAGGAACTCGACAGAGTCTCCGCCCTTGAGGGAACGTGTGCTTTCGAATACCTGTACGGAGGCCTTGTCTCCGGTCACCTTGATGACTTCGGCGAGAAGCTTCGTGCCTTTGAGATCGATGTAGCAGAGTTCGTTCTCGGCTACAGGACCGTCAACCTGCACTGTCACAAGGTTCGAGACAATACCCGTAACTTTTCCTTTTGTGCTCATTATTCTATAGGTTTTTTATTATTTCTGATTTCTTCGACCAGACGGCGGAACATTTCGCGTCCGGTCTGCTCGTCCAGGCTGAGCCAGCGGTTGATGATCTGCATCTTGGCGGCAAAGGCGAGAATCACGTCCAGGGTGAATACATCCATAAGCGTGAGTTCGTCTATCTTGTCCCACATAAGGTCGTCCAGAGCACGCTCCCTCTTGATGAGGTCGCCCGCTCCGAGAGCTGCCATAGCTTCGGCGCGTCCTTCGAACTCCTCGTCCTGAGAAGCGCCTTCGAGGACCATTACGTCCTGTCCTTCCGGCCTGCCGAGAGCCTTGTTGAGGTACTCGACCTTGCAGTTGCGAACGCCCAGATCCCACGCAAAGTATTCGCGGATGAATCGGTTGCGGCTCGCAAGGGCCTTCGCGTAGAAGTCCGGTGTGAGATTGTCGCCGTTCCAGCTGTCCATAAGTGTCTGAAGGCAGGCGGAATCGCTCTTGCTGAGCTGGGAGGCTATCTCCTCCATTATGGCTCCGCAATCGAGAGGTCCGCGGTAGTCGGCGCTCAGGACAGGCAGGCTGGCAATTATGTATTCGTAATTGTTCACTTTGTGAATGACGGTTTATTCTCCGAAGAGAAGTTTGCGTGTGAACGGACGGAGATACTCCCTGATGATTTCGTTGAATGTCTCTTCTGTAAGGCTTACGAAGTAGCTGCCGTCAGCGGGGCCGATTGTGAAGCCTCCGGCGATCTTCTTTGAGAAGGAAGCCTTGAGACCTGCGCCCAGTTCCTTTGCGAGAGTACCTGCGATCCAGGGTTCCATCTCGGCCTGGAGCGAAGCGGGAAGAACCGCTGCGAGCTCCACGCTTTCTTGTGCGTTGAAGTTCTTTGCCACTGCAAGGAGGATTTCCTTGACGATATCGGCGCTTGAGAGTGCTTTGCTGATTTCGGCGTTTGCGAGTGCTCCGAGAGCTGCGTTCTCGATGTCCTTCTTTGTGGCCTGGAGGGCCTGGGCGGAAGCCATCTTGATGTCCGAAGCTGCTTTCGAAGAGAGAGCCTCGGCGCGAGCCTGGGCATCTGCAATGATCTTTTCAGCCTCGGCCTTGGCTGCCGCTACTGTCCTGGCGGCTTCGGCCTTTGCGTCCTCGAGAATGCGGGCGCCTTCTTCCTTGCCTTTTGCAAGCCCTTCGTTGTAGAGCTTGTCAGTGAGTTCCTGAAGTTTGTTCTGCATATTGATTTGAATTATTTTGTATGCTTTTCGGGTGCTTCTATAAAGCGCGCAAAGATATAAAATAAAACCACCATACGCAAACAATATGTGTATGGCGGTTGGCGGAGGCAGTTCGGATCACCAGCAAAAATATGTTTTGCAATGCGATGCTTTTCGAGAGGTGGCGGGATGCCGGAGCGCGGCGAGCGATTTTGAGCGACGCGCCTAAAGACGAGCGTAGGGTGGAAGGCCGGCTGCGCGTCAGGGAGCCGGGACGCGGCGGACGTGGCCAGCCCACGGCCACGGGAAGTGGGAGGGTCGAACGAGCGTAGCGAGTGAGTTCCGTCGCGCCGACCCCCTGACGCCAACCGGTAAAACGCGTCGCTGACTCGTATGCTACAGCAGTGATCGAACGGTGTGTAATAGGCCCTGTTTTCACACGAAATTATTCCGGCGTGTGTAAAAGGGC
>JAGHTP010000029.1 GCA_018065265.1 Candidatus Cryptobacteroides aphodequi
GCCTTCTGCGGCACCTGTACGTTGCCGATTTCCTTCATGCGCTTCTTGCCGCGCTTCTGCTTCTCCAGAAGCTTGCGCTTTCGGCTGATGTCGCCGCCGTAGCATTTGGCCGTCACGTCCTTGCGCACCTGCTTCACCGTTTCGCGGGCGATAATTTTGGCGCCGATGGCGGCCTGGATGGCAATGTCGAACTGCTGGCGCGGCAGGAGTTCCTTCAACTTCTCGCACATGCGGCGGCCGAAGGTTACGCTGTTGTCAACGTGCGTGAGGGTGGAGAGAGCGTCCACCGGCTCGCCGTTGAGGAGGATGTCGAGCTTCACGAGCTTGGAGGGGCGGAAACCGATGGGGTGATAGTCGAAGGAGGCGTAGCCTTTGGAGATGCTCTTCAGCTTGTCGTAGAAATCGATGACTATTTCGGCCAGAGGCATATCGTAGTAGAGTTCCACGCGGCTGCCGCTGACGTACTCTTGTTTGACGAGTTCGCCGCGCTTGCCGAGGCAGAGTGTCATGATGGAACCGATATATTCGGTTTGCGTGATGATGCTGGCGCGGATGTAGGGTTCCTCAATGTGCTCAATGGCTGCGATGTCCGGCATTCCTGCGGGATTGTGTACTTCCAGCATATCGCCGTGCTTGTCGAAGACGTGGTACGACACGTTGGGCACCGTTGTGATGACGTTCATGTTGAACTCGCGGTCGAGGCGCTCCTGCACGATTTCCATGTGGAGCAAGCCGAGGAAACCGCAGCGGAAGCCGAAGCCCAGCGCCACCGACGATTCGGGTTGGAAGGAGAGCGAGGCATCGTTGAGCTGGAGTTTTTCAAGTGAAGCCCGCAGGTACTCAAAGTCTTCGGTTTCTATGGGATAGACGCCGGCAAACACCATTGGCTTCACTTCCTCAAAGCCCTCAATGGCCTTCTCGCAGGGACGGCCCTGGCTGGTGATGGTGTCGCCCACCTTCACTTCCGTGGCCGTCTTGATGCCGGAGACGATGTAGCCCACGTCGCCGCAGTGGAGCGTCTTGCGGGGCGAGAGGTCCATCTTCAGCACGCCTATCTCGTCGGCGTCGTACTGCTTCTGCGTATTGACGAACGTTACCTTCTCGCCCTGCGATATGTGGCCGTTCACGATTTTGAAGTAAGCGATGATGCCGCGGAAGGAGTTGAATACGCTGTCGAAGATAAGGGCTTGTAAGGGAGCGTCCTCGTCGCCTTCAGGGTGAGGGATGCGCTCCACCACGGCTCGGAGTATCTCGTCCACGCCTTGCCCCGTCTTGCCCGAGGCTCGGATTATTTCCTCGCGCTTGCAGCCGATGAGTTCTATAATTTCGTCCTCCACCTCTTCAGGCATGGAGTTGGGCATGTCGCACTTGTTGAGCACGGGGATAATATCCAGGTCGTTCTCAATGGCCATATAAAGATTGGAGATGGTCTGTGCCTGCACGCCCTGCGTGCTATCGACGACGAGAAGGCAGCCCTCGCAGGCAGCGATGGAACGGCTCACCTCGTAGGCGAAATCGACGTGTCCCGGAGTGTCAATGAGGTTCAGGCGGTAGGGCTCCTTGCTTGCGAAGTCGGGATTGTCGCCGTCGTATTGGTAGTCCATCTGAATGGGGCGGGTTTTGATGGTGATGCCGCGATCGCGTTCCGGGTCCTTGTCGTGCAGCATCTGGCCCTCCGTCACCTTGATGGTCTGAGTGCGTTCCAATAGTCGGTCGGCCAGGGTGGATTT
>JAGHTP010000031.1 GCA_018065265.1 Candidatus Cryptobacteroides aphodequi
GTTCATACTGCCGAAGACCGAAGACACCGCTAAGGCTCTATCGCCTTTCGGATGGATTCAACAATGTATTCGATATCGGCATCGCTCACGCAGGGGCCCGAAGGAAGACACATCCCACGCTTGAAAACCGCCTCCGACACGCCGTTCACGTATGCCGGGCATCCTGCATAGACAGGCCGCTTGTGCATAGGTTTCCACACGGGACGGGACTCGATGCCGGCAGCATCCAGAGCAACGCGCATAGCCTCCACGTTCGCGTTCGGCTCGCAGTCGGTATGGGCCGAAGTTGCGGCGTGGATCACTCCCGCTGCGCCACCTACGGCACCGGTGATAACCGCAGCATAAGCCTTCTCCTGCCCTTTCACACGGAGATCAGGAGCGAGACGGATGGTATTGAGCCAGTAGTTGCTCCCCTCCGCCGCCCATTCGGGTCCGCGGTGGAACTCAACTCCCGGAACATTCTCAAGCAGCTTCTCATAGAGGTCTGCAGTGTGCCTGTGGTGGGAGACGTGCTGAGCGGCCACCGTCATCTGGCCGCGTCCGATACCGGCGCAGATATTGCTCATACGGTAGTTATAACCTATTTTTTCGTGCTGATAGTAAGGGTAACTCTCGCGATACTGGGTGGCGTACATCATAATGGTCTGCCAGGTGTCGCGGTCAGGGCAGACAAGGGCGCCGCCGCCCGAAGTCGTGATCATCTTGTTTCCGTTGAAGCTCAACACTCCGAAACGCCAGAAGGTGCCCAGCTTGCGACCCTTGAAAGTGCTGCCGAACCCTTCAGCGGCGTCCTCTATCACGGGAATGCCGTATCTGTCGGCGATCTCCATAATGCGGTCGATGCGGTATGGCATACCGTAGAGCGCCACCGGAATTATGGCCTTCGGGGCACGTCCCGTCTTCGCGACACGGTCCTTGATTGCATCCTCAAGCAGGTCCGGATCCATATTCCAGGTTTCGGGCTCGGAATCGATGAAGACCGGACTGGCGCCGAGATAGGTGATTGGGTTGGAAGATGCGCAGAAGGTGAAACTCTGCACGCACACTTCATCCCCAGCCTGCACTCCGCAGGCGATGAGGGCAAGATGCACGGCTGCTGTCCCGGCGGACAGCGCCACCACCTCACGCGCTTCGGCGGACGAGCCGCCGGCTTCGCCGAGAAAGGCCTTGAGATCGGCCTCAAAACCGTTTACGTTGGGGCCCAGGGGCACTACCCAATTGGTGTCGAAAGCCTCTTTTACGAACTTCTGCTCCTGCCCGTCCTCGGACATATGAGCCAGACAAAGATATATGCGACCCGCCATATCGGAAAACTTCGAATTAACTTGTAAATATACAACAAATGCCTTGAACAAAAAAACCGGGGTACTATCCCCGGCCATTCAATATTTCATTGATTTTCAGTTTTTAACTATTTGCCAATCAGTTAGTATTCTTCCTCGTTGAAGACAGATTGCACGATTGATTATCAATTGGTTAAGTGATTTTGGCAGAATTTTATACAAACAAATTCTGATGTCAGAGGATTTCAAATGAGCGATTTGTTTGTATGCTTGGTACTGTTCTCAATAAGTTCAGATATGGACTTTGGACAGTTCTTCACGTAGAGCAGGACGGTTGGAGTAAGTCGTCAGGTAATGATTAAGGGCCTTTCTTGCGAGGTCGCGGCCGGCTGGACAGATA
>JAGHTP010000076.1 GCA_018065265.1 Candidatus Cryptobacteroides aphodequi
CGATACTCTGTTTCATTCGCCTTGCGGAATTCTCTATCATGAAATATATTGACAGATGTGCAAATAGCTAATTTAAGTCCATGATACTTTAACCTCTGACAATAGTTCGAATCCTCTCCGTAATGAACAAACATCACAGTATCAAAGCCCCCAACACGCTCAATGCATTTTCTAGTAATAAGCCACGCAGCTGCGTTTACGAAATCGCAATAATATTTGCCTTTTAGTTCTCCAAAGTATGAATCAGAAATGAAATCGGCTGGAACATATCCACAAAAGCCCCAATCCAAAGCATTCCCGGTACCATTAAAATGCAAGGGAGAGACAATACCAATGCTGTTGTCATCCGTTGCCATTTCCACCAGACATTCTATTGTATTCTCTTCAACCCACGCATCCTGATTCAAGAGGAATACATAATCAGCGCCACAATCCAGAGCATATCTAATACCAATGTTGTTTGCCTTAGCAAATCCATAATTAACATCAGATCTTATTAGGTGAACATCAGGGAAATGTTCTGAAATGTAATCCGGGGTACCATCTGTGGAAGCATTATCGACAACGACAACGTTCACCTTTGATTCGGAGACAATCAGACCACCAATGCAGCGATCTAACCACTGAATTCCATTATATGTTACGACGACTGCAAATACCTTAGCCATTAGATAATAACAGTTTCAGAAGGAATCATAATCTTCCCCCAAGATGATTTCCACTGAGAAATTGATGTGCCAGCTGTTTCATCGACAAAGGCTGACACAATCTTGAACGTAAGGACGTCCCTGATAATATCATAATCCTTTTGTCCTGAAGTATAATTGCCACTGCCCACAGAGAACGCAACTTTGTACGTTCCATATGCCAGGTGATGTTGTAAAAGGCTGAAACGAAGTCTCTTGACCTCTCCTCTTTTTATTGAGAAGAAGGTTGTGTTCGACACACCTCCTATTGGTATGTCATCCATCCCATAAACTGTAGTATTAATCCTGAAGGAATCAACGTCTTTATTTCCTTTAACTTCGATGGTAAAGTCTATGGGTTCTTCAGATGCAAACGAATTCTTTCCTTTCTCAAATGCTACTGAAAGGAACTCCACATTCAACAACATATCAGGCTTTCTATATTGTGGCGTAATCTCTCTCGAAACGACTTCATCATATGCGTCCATCTGCATATAGAAATCCACCGCATCATTAGCCGTGCCAACATAGTCAATCATTCCATCCTTGAGAACTATGCCGTTCTTGCACAGGTTGCGGACAGAACCCATGTTGTGACTGACAAATAGGACTGTACGACCTTCGCCCTGACTGACTTCCTGCATTTTGCCAATAGCCTTCTTCTGGAATTCAGCATCACCGACAGCAAGGACCTCGTCGACGACTAGAATCTCCGGGTCGAGATGGGCAGCAATTGCAAAGCCTAGACGAACAGTCATACCTGAAGAGTATCGCTTAGTGGGAGTATCTATGTATCGCTCAACACCTGCGAAATCCACAATCTCGTCAAGTTTGCGGGTTATCTCCGACTTGGTCATACCCAGAATCGCACCATTCAAATAAATATTCTCACGGCCTGTCATTTCAGGATGGAATCCGGTACCAACCTCAAGCAAAGACGCAATTCTGCCCCTTGCCTTGATTGTTCCCGTAGTAGGAGCGGTAACTTTACTGAGGAGCTTAAGCAATGTGCTTTTTCCTGCGCCGTTCTTGCCGATGATGCCAATCACATCACCCTGCTCGACCTTGAAGTCAATATTACGAAGGGCCCACACAAACTCACTGTCCGCACTGGTCGCACGGTCATTGACTGACCCGATCTTCAAGTACGGGTCTTCCTGATGACGTACGTTCATTGCCCACCAACGGCTGAGGTCAGCGCTTAGAGTGCGGGTGGATACGAGGCCAAGCCTATATTGCTTGCTGATATTGTTGAATTCAATTGCAGTTGCCATAATAAATCTCCAGAACTTTTACACAGTATCCATAAAGCTCTTCTGAACCCTGTTGAATACAACCACACCGGCGGTCAGGAGCAGAACCATGAATACAAAACTGTATATCAACCATCTCCATCCTACGAAGGCGCCACAGCCTAAGAAACCGTACTTAAAGGTTTCGATAATCGGAGTTACTGGATTAAGGCACATGAGAGTGTGAACAGCTATTCCGTTCCAAAACATTCCGTTGGTCTGGCTCAGAGGGTAGACAATAGGAGTGGCGTACATCCAGAGCTGGACGATAAAGCTGAAGAGTACCTGGAGGTCACGATATTTGGTAGTCATTGCGGAGATAATCGTGCCGAATCCGAGAGCGAGGCCTGCAAGCATCGCTACAAGTACGGGGAACAGAAGCGCATACCAGGTAAAATGTGCTCCACTTCCACCGACGAAAGCATAAACGATGTAAATAATCACAAAAAAGCCAAACTGGATACCAAAACGAAGAAGTCCGCTGAGAACATCGGCGATAGGCACTGAAAGCCTCGGGAAATATACCTTACCGAAAATACCGGCATTGTTCACGAAGGTATTGGATGTCTTGTTGAGGCAATCTGCGAAATACTGCCACATACATGTACCGGCAAGGTAGAACAACGGTCTCGGTACACCATCGGTAGGGATACCGGCAATGCCGCCGAAGACGATCATGTACATGATGACCGTAAGAGCGGGCTGGATTACGAACCAGACGGGTCCGAGAATGGTCTGCTTATACTGGGTAATGATGTTCCTCTTGATGAACAGGGAGATGAGATCCCTGTACTGCCAAATTTCCTTGAGATTGACCTCGAAAAGAGAGTTCCTGGGCTTGATGACGGTGGTCCACTCGGAGTCTTGTGTGTGCTTCATATTACGCGCTTCGCGGTCGGTAGTTACAGGCGCATTACGCGGGCGCGCGAGTTGACTATCGACCAAAATTAAACAAATATACGAAAGAAGTACGTGAAAATCCAATAACAGGCCCACAAAGTGGACCTGTTCGGACGTTTTTCCAGAAAACCCTGAATATAAGGAAATCAATGAGACCTTTTCCTGCGGAAAAGGATGTTCGAGACGCTGCCCCAGAAATAGCGCCAGTCGGTACGGAAAGGAGCCTTCAGATAGGACTCTATATAGCGTCTTTCGGATGCCTGGACATCCTCCACGGTCTTCGGGCTTTCCTTCTCGTAATAGAAGGGCGGGAAGAGGCCCGGCTTTACGCTCGTGCGGAGCTTCTGCATCTCCGGAGAATAGAGGCTGAAATAGTGGCGCGAGAGCGGGCGGACGCCGACGAACTTGAGCTGACCCTTGAAGAAATTGATAAGCATAGGAAGTTCGTCGAGCCAGCATTTTCTAAGGAGTCTCCCCCACTCGTTGACGCGATAGTCATCGGCGAACTTCCCGCCTTCGCGGAGGCCACCATGCTCATACATATAAGGCTGCAGGTACTCCGAGTATGAGTACATAGTGCGAAACTTGTAGACGCCTATCATCTTGCCGTCCTTCGTGACGCGGTTGAGCTTGATAAGCGGTCCGCAGCTGGGTTCGTCATCCCATATCGGGGCCTTCACTTTTCTCGCAAGGACGAAGAATTCTCCGAAGCGGAAACCCTCGTCGACAACCTCGAAACCAGCCCTGTAGAGGCGGCCCATCACCTCGACGCGGTGGTAGGTCCTGTTTCTGCCGTCCGTCACCCAGAAATAGAACCATTTGGTCCATTTCAGCTTGGGGCAGACGCGGTGCCAGAGGTAGTGGAAAAAGTAGATTATGCGGCCTGAGAACTTCGAATGGTTGCGCATGATCATCTCCTTCTTCATCATCGCCGTAGTCGCATGGCACATCAGATATCCTCCCGGGGCAAGAGCCTCGTTGGCGCAGTTCAGGAATGTGTTCAGATGCCTTATTCGGTTAAGCCTCTTATGGGAGTAGAAGAACTCGGGCTGACGGTCGGCATAAGCCTTCACGATAGCGCCGTCGACTGTATCGAGAAGGATGGTCTTATTCGACAATGTACCGGCCTCGGAAAGCAACCACGGCCACAACTTTTGGCGCGGGAGCTTCTTCGAAGCCTCGTACGCACGGAGCACATCGGGATTGTCAACAGAACTGATATCGAGCTTGGCTCCCTTGTCGGAACCGTACTCGGTATAGTCGCTGTCGTCGTGCTCATACTGAAACTCGACCCAAGGTTTCTTTCTCAATTTCATAATGCGGCAATTACTGCGTCGGAGACGGTTTCAATCTGTTCTTCAGTGAGATACGGATGCATAGGCAGAGACAGTACAGTGTCGCACAGCCTCGTGGCGACGGGGCATTCGCGGCGGTCGAGAGCCTCAAAAGCCTTCTGCGCATGCATAGGCAATGGGTAATATACCATTGACGGAATTCCGCCAATTTTGAGGGCTTTCTGCACAATATCACGCTGTTCCCGGGACTCGAGACGTATGGTATATTGTGCCCAGCTGGAAACGTATCCTTCGGGGATTAGAGGAGTCTTTACGGCATCCTTGAGGCGGGCTGTATATTTTTCGGCAGCGGCGTTCACATCACGCAGTTCCCAACCCTCGAAGGCATTGAGTTTTTCGAGCAGAATCGCGGCCTGGATGGTGTCCAGGCGCGAATTCAAGCCGATACGGACATTCTGGTACTTGTTCTCGCCCTTGCCGTGGACGCGGTAACTTTCAATGAGCGCGGCCCACTCCGGATTGGAGGTGAATACTGCACCTCCGTCGCCATAGCAGCCGAGCGGTTTTGCGGGGAAGAAGGAGGTCGTCGCTATGTCTCCGAAGGAACATGCAATTTTCCCTTCGATCGACCCTCCGAAGCCCTGCGCACCGTCCTCGAGGATAAGGAGGTCGTGGGCGTCGGCAATAGCTCTTATGCGCGGGAAATCGGCCGGGAGACCGAAAAGATCGACCGCAACGACAGCGCGCGGCATCAACTTTCCGGCGGCCTCAACCTCGCGTACAGCAGCCTCTAGATCTTCGGGATTTATGTTGAAAGTATCTTCGCAAACGTCCACAAAAATTGGCACAGCTCCTTCAGCAGCAATCACTTCTGCCGAAGCGAAAAATGTAAAATCAGGGACAAATACGGCATCTCCGGGACCGATTCCCCATGCCTTCAGGGCAAGAGTAAGGGCATCGGTGCCGTTGCCGCAGCTGAGGCAGTGGGAAACGCCGGTATAGCCAGCAAGGCGGGCCTCAAGTTCACGGACTTCGGGGCCCATTATGTAATGGCACGAAGACGCAGCCTTAAGTATCGCAGCATCAAGGCTTTGAGCTATCCTTTCATGCTGCTTTCCAAGATCTCTGAATTCCATAACTACTATTCTGTAACGGGCGGTTCGGGAACTTTCTCCCCACGCTCGTTGACCCAAGCAATCTGACGGGCAGGTACACCTGCCATAAGCGCGAAATCAGGCACGTCACGGGTCACTACGGCCCCGGCGGCTATCATCGCGCAGCGGCCAACCGTATGGCCGCAAACTATGGTGCAGTTTGCACCGAGGGACGCGCCCTCCTTTATCAGCGTGTGCGCGTATACCCCATGGACAGGGTAAGCCGCACGCGGTATCCTTACGTTCGTGAAAACGCAGGAAGGACCGCAGAATACATTGTCCTCGAGTTCGACGCCGTCGTAGACGGAGACGTTGTTCTGGATGCGGCAGCCGTTGCCTATACGTACGCCGCCGGCGACGTTGACATTCTGGCCGAGGGAGCAGTTCTCCCCTATCACGGCGCCGCTCTGGATATGGCAGAAATGCCAGATCTTCGTGCCTGCGCCGATTACGGCACCGTCGTCGACGTACGAACTTTCGTGGACAAAGTAATCGCGTTCCATATAATGCGTATTAAAGTACCTCGATATTGTCGCGGGGAGACACCTTCTTCATCACGTTCTTCGTATCGAATATGGCCTTGGAATGGGCCTGTACGAAGTCGTAGTCGACCTTTGTATGCGCAGCGGTAACTACCACAAGATCGCAGCTTTCGAGAAGTTCGGCACTCAGTTCGGCTTCGCCTTCCACGGTCTCGCCGTTGTGGCGGAAACGGGGGATGAACGGGTCGAAGAAGGTAACGTCCGCACCCTCCTTGCGGAGGTTCATATATACCTGGATGGCCGGAGACTCGCGGTAGTCGTCGATGTCCTGCTTGTAAGCCACGCCGAGGACAAGGACCCTGGCTCCGTTGAGAGCCTTGGAGAAACGCTTGTTCAACATATCGGCGCAGCGTCCGACGCAGTACTCGGGCATGCGGTCATTGACCATCATGGAAGCCTCTATCATAGAGGTATGGAAGCCGTACTCACGCGCCTTCCAGCTTAGGTAATAAGGGTCGAGGGGAATGCAGTGTCCGCCAAGGCCGGGGCCGGGATAGAAGGGGGTGAAGCCGAAAGGTTTCGTCTTCGCAGCTTCGATCACCTCCCACAGGTCGATGTTCATGCGGTTGCAGAGTATGGCGAGCTCGTTGATCAGACCTATGTTAATATTGCGATAGGTGTTCTCGAGTATCTTCGTCATTTCGGCGACGGCGGGTGAACTGGCGCGGAAGACGCTGCCCTGGAGGACAGCCTCGTACATCGCGCTGATAACCTCTCCGGCATCATCTCCGAGGCCTCCGACCACCTTGGGTGTGTTCTTGGTCTTATAGATGAGGTTGCCGGGATCGACTCTCTCAGGCGAAAAGCCGAGATAGAAATCGACTCCGCACTTGAGACCGGAAGTCTCTAGTATGGGTTTGATAAGCTCCTCAGTAGTACCGGGATAGGTTGTCGACTCGAGGACGACCATCATGCCGGGATGCAGGTACCGGGCGACAGCTTCAGCGCTGCTGCGGACATAACTGATATCGGGCTGCTGATGGGCGTCGAGAGGGGTGGGTACACAGATAGCGACGAAATCGACGTCGCGTATGAAACTGAAATCACTGGTCGCAGAAAGCATGCCCTCGCGGACGAGACGCTCGAGATCGGAGTCCACGACGTCTCCGATGTAGTTCTTTCCGGCATTGACCATATCGACCTTTGCCTTCTGGACATCGAATCCTATCGTGCGGAAACCTGCTTTCGCCTTCTCTACGGCCAGGGGTAGACCAACGTAGCCGAGGCCAACGACCCCGGCTACGATTGTTCTATCCTCTATCTTTTTAAGAAGAGTATTTTTCATCAAAATTTACTTAGTCTGACTGTCTGCAGGGAGAGCCCTCTGGCCGAACTGCTCGATGTTCTTGCCTACGAGAGGAATGATCATTACGCAACGGCTGAGCTCTTCCTGGGTGTAGAACATGTAGTCAACACCACCCTTGTAGTCGACATCCAGCTGATCGGGATTTACACCGAACTCATTGATGAGCATGTTGTAGACGTTCTTTGCACGATGCTCGGACAGCCAGAGGTTGTGCTCGGGATAAGAAGTCTGGACATCTGCGAAACCACATACGAGGAACCTGGTATCAGGAGCGGACTTGATGAAGTCGGCGACAGTGTTGACGTTGATACGCTCGCGAGGCTGGATCTCGGTGCGGTCGATCTTGAACTGGATATGGAACCAGAGCTCTGGATCAACGGGACGGGCAACCTCAAGAGTATCGTGGACGATAACCTTCTCGCCAGGGATAACGACAGGAGCAACATAGTGGTCGGTGCTGCTGCTGGAAGCGTTCTTCCAGGTATGGAGATCCTTCTTCACACCGAAGTGGAGGCAGAGACCTGCGGTAATACCTGCGATTCCGTCGAAGGGGAAGTTCTTCTTCTGGAAGCTGGCCTTATAAGGCTCGTCCTGACGGCACTCACCGTCGAACTCGTCGGATACGAGTGCGCCACGGAGGTTGAGCACGAAGTCGAAATTCTCATTGATGCGGAACTTGTTGAGGAGTCCGGTGTTGAAGGTAACGCCACGGGCGCCGGTGAGCTGGGGGAAATCAGCATCCTCGTCCTTGTCCATACCGAGAGCGACACCACCACCGGCGTAGAACTGAGCGGTATAGAAGCGGTCAGCCTTTACGCCGCCGATCAGGTTGCTGAGGTCGAACATGGCAACAATATAGGGGTTGATGTACCAGCCCTTCTGATACTTGTAGATGATGTCATGGGTAATGGGATGACCGTCCACAACTTCGGTATTTGTCTTGGACATGCCGTCAAAGACCTCATCCGACATGAAATGAGGGTAGTAGTCCTGACGTACATCGAATGCGGTCTGGTCAAACTGATACAGACCCTTCATCCTGAGACCGGTCACGCCGACTGCGAAACCGATTGAAGGAGATGCCCACTTGTTGAGCATGATGTCAAGTGTAGGGAAGGTGAAGCGCTGGAAGAAAGGAAGATACTTATCATTCTCACCGTAGTAGAACTGGGTTCCGAGGAGTCCGATGAGCTCCCAATTGTACTTGAAATCGTTGGTCAGAACGTTCTTGGTGACCATTGTTGAGGTTACGGTACGGGCTCCATCGTTGGAGGTTTCCGTTACTACAGGCTCCGAGAGCTGCTGGGCGGAAGCCGCAATGCCGCAAAGGAGAGCTGCAGAAATAATAATGAATCTTTTCATAAAACTATTAAACGATTTTTTAAAATATTCAAATTTCCAGCGCATCGAAAAATCGATACTAACGCGCATCATCAGGCAAATATAATAATAAGAATTCAATTCACCGCATTTAATTGTAAATATTTTCCGCCGCAATGCAGTTGAGCGGGTCCACTCAGCCATAATGCAGCATATCGCCAATTTCTCATGGATAGTTTCATGTTTTCTGCGACAAATTGTATATGGTTTGGCAAGACGCGAATCATTCGCGTCTTGCCAAATTCAGCTAAAGCAAAAGTGCTTTAAGCGCCACTTCAATGTCCGCAACCCTGTTGTCACCGCTTTCGTGCTCGACAAGGAGATTGCCTTTGTATCCGGAATCGTAAACGTGCTGCAGGAAATCAAACTTGCCGCTTACGTCGCCTGTTCCCCATACGATATCCTCGGACCAGCTATTTCTCCTGGACGCATCCAGGAGGCAGTCTTTGACGTGTACCTGCTTTATCCAGGGACGCAGTATGTCAAAAGCATTGTCCGGAGTGTCCGTGTCGTAAAGAATGTGATTCGCCGGGTCAAAATTGACTCCTATCTTTATCCCGGGGTATTTTTTCTCAAGATCTTCAAGGAACTTTTTCATTTCCGCCCCGGACTCCTGACCTGATTCGATGAGAAAGGTCACACCTTCGGCGGAACACATGTCGCAGGCGGCCTTGACTCTTTCAAGAGCAAGATTCCAGTCCTTGTTCACAAATCCCACTTCTGTGGAAAGATAGGGGGCACCCAGCTCGGAAGCCAGTTCGGCGGCTTTCGAGACGAGGACACGGTTGGTCGCCCACTCTTCATCGGCAGAGTGTCCCAGCCCATCCTCCGTGAACATG
>JAGHTP010000108.1 GCA_018065265.1 Candidatus Cryptobacteroides aphodequi
CGGCTATATCAAGGCAGTGTATAACAACTTCGTGATTGTCGCCTCCACGGACGATTATTCCTATAAGGACAATACCCTCTCTTTCAACATCCAAAACTGGACATTCCTTGCGGAGATACAGGTTGTTGTCAAGGGAATCCCTTACTATTATGATGCAACCTACAAGCTTTCCTGCGACAAGTTCACCCCGGTTAATCGTGCCGGATTTACTGTAGGAACTGGTGACATCACAGCTGCGACGGCAACTGAAGGAGGCGCAGTCAAAGGCATAAGCAATGCGGACGGTGTTGCATTTGTTTTTGCCACTGCGGACTATTCATTATCCTCCACAAACAATAAGGATTTCACCTTTACCCTCACGGATGACATAACCGGCTCAGAAGTCACAAAGGTTTACAAGCCTAACGTAGCCATTGAGGCCAAGCCCAACAAATCATCCATCAAGGCCCTGACGATTGATATCAGCAACTTCGAAGTTCCTGCCAACTAGCATAAAGAGATACATATATAAAAACAAAACTGCATCCTTGGGAGACCGGGGATGCAGTTTTGTATCAAGGGAGGTTTGTGGCCACTACGGCTTCAGTGTACGCCTCGTGACAGAGGTCAAGTAACATTGCTTGCAATCCTTTATTCAGCGCCTGCGGGGCCGCTGGCCGGTAATAGAAAATCAAGTCGTGGTCTCTGCCAAACAGCAGGGACCACTTCGTATTTGTAGGCACCTAGGCCTCTACGTCGACCTGGAGGCCTACATCTTTTATTCTTTGACAAGAGTTGTCAAAATACGCCCATATCTTTGCATCGTAAACAAAAAGGAACAAGGATATGGAAGTCATCGCATTCATCGGTTACGCGGCAATCGCAACAGCCTTCGTGAACATCGTAACGGCACCCCGTAAAAACAACGACAACTCTGAAAACGAATAGCACTATGTACACTCAGGATCTTATCAATCTTCTCGCAAACAGCGAAATCGAAGCCCTCATCAGCGAACTCGAGCTCGAAATCGCATAATTGACTATCTTTGTGTCCAGTATGGACCAACCGAAGATAGAACGCGTGCTGCGTCTGATGCGCCTTATGTCAGGCAACGCATATCTCACCGTGGATGAACTCGCCGAAAGGCTCGACACATCCTACCGCTCGATTTACAGATATATAGACAGCTTCAAGGAGGTAGGCTTCGCCGTCGAGAAGATACACGGCAACATCTACCGCATAGTCTCTATGCCAGCGCAGTTCAAGGACCTCGAGAACCTGGTCTATTTCTCGGAAGAAGAGGCCAGGATAGTCGCAGGCCTCATCGAGAACCTCGACCAGACGAACGCCCTCAAGGCCAATCTGTACAACAAGCTCTCGGCAGTCTACGACATCACCAGCATACGCGAATATGTCGGTCCCAAGAGCAACGCTTCCAACATCCAGGCCCTGTCCGGGGCCATCGCCGAGCACCGCAAAGTGGTGCTCAAGAACTACTCTTCCGCCCATTCAGGCAGCATAAAGGACCGCACAGTCGAGCCGTTCGACTTCACGAACAACCATATGGACGTGTGGGCCTACGACATTGCCCACAACGAGCCGAGGCTCTTCAAGATTCCGCGCATCGAATGGGTTGATGTGCTTTTCGAGCCCTGGGAGCACGAGGCTGAGCACATCAAGACCCGAATGGACGCCTTCCGTATGGTACTCAAAGATCCTGTACACGTCAGGCTTGAGATGACACTTCTGGCAAAGGACCTCCTCTGCGAGGAGTACCCCCTTGCCGAAGCCGACGTCCACAAAGAGGGCGATAAATGGGTTTTCGATTCGCAGGTCGGCAGCCTCAAGGGCGTAGGACGCTTCGTGCTCGGCCTTGCCGACAACATAAAAATTGTCGATTCACCTGAACTGAGCGAATACATTTCCAGCTTCGCAAAAGAAAATTTTAAGTAAATTTGCGGCCCTATGTCAAAGAAGAAACTTGATCTCGTTCTCGAGAATGTAACAATAGAAAGCGTAGCGGCCGAAGGAAAGGCCCTCGCACACGTCCATCTCCCTTCCGACGAGCCTGAAGGCCCCGGACGCGTACTGTTCGTCGAATTCGCCGTTCCGGGCGATGTCGTAAACGTACGCATCATCCGCAAGAAGAAGTCGTTCCTCGAAGGACGCATTGAGCGCATCGTAAAGCCTTCGGAGCAGCGTCTGGAGCCGTTCTGCAAGCATTTCGGCGTGTGCGGAGGATGCAAATGGCAGCCTCTCCCCTACGAGCTCCAGCTTGCCGCCAAGCAGCGTCAGGTCTATGACCAGCTCGTACGCATAGGTCACCTCGAACTGCCCGAGATCTCCCCTATCCTCGGCTCCGACAAGACCGTTTTCTACCGCAACAAACTCGAGTTCACTTTCTCCGACAAGAGGTGGATACTCGCCGATGAAGACCCCGAAGGCCTGACTGACGCCCAGCGCTGCGGCCTCGGCTTCCACGTAGGCAAGTTCTTCGACAAAGTGCTCGACATCGAGAAGTGCTGGCTCCAGCCCGAGCCCTCCAACGCCATACGCCTCTTCATCAAAGACTATGCGATAGCACACGGCATCCCCTTCTACAACCTGCGCGAGAACCGCGGTGTCATACGCAATATGTTCGTCAGGACGACCGATGACGGCGACGTCATGCTTATCGTCTGCTTTGCGGCCGAATCGGAAGCCATCTTCCCGCTGCTCGACGCTGTTGCCGACGCCTTCCCTGCCATCAAGTCGCTTTACTACGTCATCAATGCCAAGTTGAACGACAGCATTGCCGACCAGCAGTGCATCCTCTACCGAGGCGACGAGGCCGTTTACGAGCATATGGAAGGCCTGCGCTTCAAGATAGGCCCTAAGTCCTTCTACCAGACCAACACCGGCCAGGCTTACAAGCTCTACAGCGTCGCACGCGAATATGCCGCTCTCACCGGCAAGGAAGTGGTCTACGACCTGTACACCGGCACCGGCACCATCGCCCAGTTCGTATCCAGGGGCGCGTCAAAGGTGATAGGCATTGAATATGTGCCCGAAGCCATTGAAGACGCGAAGATCAACGCCTCGCTCAACGGCATCGACAACTGCGAGTTCTACGCCGGCGATATGAAGGACATCCTTACAGCTGATTTCATAGAGAAGCACGGCCGCCCCGAGGTGATGATAGTCGACCCTCCGCGTGCCGGAATGCACCCCGACGTCGTTAAGACCATAATGCAGGCCGCCCCGAAGCGCATTGTCTACGTAAGTTGCAACCCGGCCTCACAGGCCCGCGACTGTGCCGTTCTGTGCGAGAATTACCGCATCACGGCCGTGCGCAGCGTGGATATGTTCCCCCACACCCAGCACGTCGAAAACGTCTGCCTTCTCGAGCGTCAGGTTTGAACACACGCGAGTCACTCGCGTCTGTTCAAACAAGAATAAGCGAAGCGCCATAAGCCGCCTCCAGAAGCAGAAGCAGCACCGCGTCGAAGCGGTCAAGACAGTTTTTCCTGCCTATGTACGGGGCAAGAAAAAGCAGAACCGCGCTGAGGCCGAGCACCCCGAAATCATACATCGACATACCCTGCATTCCGAGTGGATGCACAAGTGACGAAATGCCGAGGATAAGGAGTATGTTGAAGATATTCGAACCGATGATATTGCCCAGCGCGAGCTGGCATTTGCCCTTCACGGCCGCAACGATGCAGGTCACCAGCTCAGGAAGCGATGTGCCCCCGGCAAGCAGCGTAACCGCAATGACCTTGTCACTCACGCCGATGCGGTGCGCAAGGCTGACGGCATTGTCAACGAACAGCCTGCCTCCGAACACAAGCCCGGCAAAGCCGGCAAGCGTCAGCAGTATGGCAACGAGCAACGGCAGATCCTTCTTCTGAGCGCTCTCCTCTTCGGCGCAAGTCTCCTGCTTGTCGTACTTGAAGCAGATGAACATATATGCAGCGAAGACCAGCAGCATCACGATTCCGTCAACGAAGTTGATCTCTCCCTTGAGCGAAATGAGGATGAAGAACAGCGTTACGCCGAGCATTATGGGCAGATCTCTGCGGCTGTTTGTCCGGGTGATGACAAGCGGGCTGATGAGTCCGGTGACGCCCAGAATCAGCAGTGTGTTGAACACATTCGAGCCGACCACGTTTCCAAGTGACACGTCCGCGTTGCCCTGCAGGGCGCCGGTCAGGCTGACGACCAGTTCCGGGCAGGAAGTGCCGAAGCCTACGATCGTGAGACCGATGACGAATTCGCTTATGTGAGCTTTCCTGGCTATGGCAGAAGCGCCGTCAACCAGCCAGTCGGAACCGAATACGACCAGAGCAAGGCCGGCAAGAAGAAGAATGATGTCCATATCGGCCGCAAAGATACGATTATAAATCGAGAGACAAAGACACGAATGGAGAAATATGGTTCGCCGAGTCGTAAACCACCCTTTCGCGCGGAATCACTCCGAACCGGTTGTCCGTCACCTCTGGGCTGTGGTTGACGAAGCGTACGCCGCCCGATATCTTCATCGTAAGGCTTCTGCTCAGCCTCAGCCTGTATGCCGCCCCGGCCTTGGCTGAAACGGCCTTTTCGCGCAGCAGACCGCTGCCGATAAATGTGCCTGCCTCGAACATCGCCATCCATCCTTCGGCACCGTTTCCGCTGAATGACCAGCTGTATCGAAGAGATGCCGGCATACAGAGGCGGCAGTCGAAATCGCTCAATCCAAAGATAAGAGAGGCACTGCTGTGCGATG
The DNA here is from genome assembly GCA_018065265.1 of Candidatus Cryptobacteroides aphodequi. Taxonomy (GTDB): domain Bacteria; phylum Bacteroidota; class Bacteroidia; order Bacteroidales; family UBA932; genus Cryptobacteroides; species Cryptobacteroides aphodequi. The sequence continues at coordinate 4,728 of JAGHTP010000108.1, forward strand.
CGAAATCAAGCGAGAAAACACATGCCACATAAGCGTCATCCGAGCGTTTGTACCCACTGTCGGAATAAGGGTAGAGAGTGCCCGAAACCGAGTGGAAAGCATATGTCGTGGCCTGGAAAACCTGCCAGTTCCCACCCCACTCGATACCGGCTCCGAACCTTGCTCCCGGCTCGGCCGCATGGCATCCGGACCTGCCCCCCGGCTCGGCCGCGAGGCATCCTATTGACAAAAATAAAGCTATATATGTCAAGAGTTTACGCATCAGAACCTGAAGTAGATTGTAAGTTCGGGCCAGATGGTACTCTGCAGGCCTTCGGCGTAAATATGAAGTGTTCCCGAGTCGGAATCGAGGCATATTCCTGCCTCACCCGTGAACGAGAGGCTAAGGTCGATTTTTCCGGGCAGAGCAGCGAATACACCGGCCTTGCCCGAAAGCGCGCACATAGGCAGATACTGCTCCGGCGGAAAGCCGAATTCGTGAACGTAACCGGCAGTCGCACCGGCCCCGGCGAAGATGTAGATTTCGGAATCGCCCTTCTGCCAGCCCTGGAGGATGTGCGAATGTGTGAAATTGAGTTTCACGCCGCAATGACCCTCATCGGTCATATAGCGGCCGTACATATCGGCGAAAATTGTGAACGTATTGTATGAAAGCTTGTCCACCTTGCGCTCGAGCGCTATTCCGAAACCCTTTCGCGAATTGAACACGCCGACCCTCTCGACCTGTGCGGCCAGAGGCATCTGCAGCATCGAAAAAAAGAAAACTGCCGCAAGGATTATGCGGACTCGGTGGTTCATTGGCGGTTTTGGTACAATTGCGAAGGTAAGCATTTTATTTGTATATTTGTGGCTGCTGAAACCAAAATAATAGTAACCTATGTCAGTAGAAATCGTAAAAGTGAACACTGCACGCCAGCGCAGGATGTTCATTAAATTTCCCGAGAAACTCTATCGCCACAATCCATATCAGGTTCCCAATCTCGTCTTTGACGAGCAGACTACCCTGAATCCGGCCAAGACCCCCGCATCATCATTCTGCAAGTTCGAACTCTATCTTGCATACAAGGACGGCGAGCTGGTCGGCCGCGCTGCAGCCATCATCAATTCCCTCGCCAACGAGCGTTGGGGCAAGAAACAGGTCCGCATCGGCTGGGTGGATTTCATCGACGACCGCGAGGTGTCCAAGGCTCTTGTCGATGCTGTCATCGCATTTGGAAAGGCTAATGGAATGGAATATATTGTAGGCCCGCTCGGCTTCACCGACCTCGACCCCGAGGGAATGCTCATCGAAGGGTTCGACCGCGTGAGCACGATGCCCGCCATCTACAACTTCCCCTACTATCCCGAACACTTCGAGGCGCTCGGCTTCCGCAAGGACGCCGACTGGAAGGAGTTCCGCATCCCGGTTCCCGACCAGTTGCCCGAAAAGATGATCCGTGTCAGCAAGATCGTCGAGCAGAGGGCCGGCGTGCACGTACGCAAGCTCACGCGCCGCATTGTGCGCAAAGAGGACTATGGCCGCAAGATATTCAAGATGATCAATGAGACCTACAAGGACCTGTACGAGTACACAATCCTTCCTGAGGAGCTCGCTGACAAATATCTTGGCTTCTACCTGAGCATTCTCGACCTGCGTTATGTCTCCATAGTTGAGAACGAACAGGGAGAGCTCGTTGCCTTCGGCGTCACGATGCCGTCGCTCGCAAAAGCGCTCCAGAAATCGCGTGGCGAACTCTTCCCCTTCGGATGGATTCCGCTCGTTCGCGATATGTTCTTCCGCCACAGCGAGGGAGTAGAACTGCTTCTTATAGGTGTGAGACCCGACTACCGCGGACAGGGCCTGAATTCCCTGCTCTTCGTGGATATGTTCACCAAGTTCAAGAAATGGGGCATCAAATGGGCCGAATCGAACCCCGAGCTCGAGCTCAACGCTCCTATGACCTCGCACTGGGATATCTTCGAGCACGAGCAGCACAAGCGCCGCCGTTCTTACATAATGGAAATCTAAATGGAGGCAAAGCGCAATCCGGCAACATCTTACGCTCCCCTTCCAGAGAGGATGCGCCCGCAGACCATCGACGAGTACGTTGGCCAGCAGCACCTCGTGGGCAAAGGGCAGATTCTGCGCAATATGCTGGAGAGCGGCAATATGTCCTCTTTCATACTCTGGGGGCCTCCGGGGGTGGGCAAGACCACGCTCGCTTCAATTATGGCGAAGACCCTCGGCCGCGAATTCTATGCGCTCAGCGCCATCAGCGCCGGCGTAAAGGATGTGCGTGACATAATCGAGACGGCGCGCAAAGGCTCGCTTTTTGCCGGCGGCAGCGCTCCCGTTCTCTTCATAGACGAAATCCACCGTTTCTCCAAATCGCAGCAGGACGCCCTCCTGGGCGCTGTCGAGCAGGGCGTGGTGATACTTATCGGTGCAACCACCGAGAACCCTTCGTTCGAGGTCATAACGCCTCTTCTCTCGCGCTGTCAGGTATATGTACTCCGCTCACTGGAACCGGCTGACCTGCAGATACTTCTGGACCGTGCGCTCAAGGATGACCCCATTCTTCGCGAGCTCGATATCAAGGTTACCGAAACGGAGGCGCTGATGCGTCAGAGCGGAGGCGATGCCCGCAAGCTTCTCAATATCCTTGAGATAGTTGTCGATGCCTGCGCCGGCCAGAGTCCAATCGTCATTGACAATGCCACTGTGTCGCGCTGCCTTCAGGAGAATGTGGCCATCTACGACAAGGGTGGCGAACTGCACTACGACATCATCTCGGCTTTCATAAAGAGCGTGCGCGGGTCTGACCCGAACGCTGCAGTCTACTATATGGCACGGATGCTCGACGGCGGCGAAGATCCGCTCTTCATCGCACGTCGGCTTTGCATTCTTGCGGCGGAAGATGTAGGCCTGGCGAACCCCAATGCCCTGCTTCTGGCCAATTCCTGCTTCCAGATCGTTCACAGCATAGGTATGCCCGAGGCGCGCATCCCCCTGAGCGAATGCGCAATATATCTTGCATCTTCGCCGAAGAGCAATTCGGCATATCTGGCCATCGACTCGGCGCTTGCTATGGTAAAGGAGGACAAGACGGCGCCGGTGCCGCTGTATCTGCGCAATGCGCCCACTTCGCTGATGAAGGATCTTGGCTACAGCGACGGCTACAAATACGCCCACGACTTTCCCGGTCACTTCACCGACCTGGAATTCATGCCCGAAAAACTCTCCGGCAAGGTCTTCTACGAGCCTCAGCCCAACCGTCACGAAGACAGCCTCGCCTCCTACCTTCAGGCCTGCTGGCCGAAATACTATCCAAAAAAGTAAATTATTGGGGTCTCCCTCCGAAACTTACCACCTTCCTTGATTTCAGCCATTTTCCAGGAAGGTCCCCCTCCGAATGCCACCTTCCTTGATTTAGGCCTTTTCCAAGGAAGGTCCCTGCTGCTGGGCAACAGGCGCGGCGAGGAGGGCCGTTCCCCAGAGCCCGCCGCAGCCGCGCCTGTAACCGCCGCGCTCCGTTGCCGCGTGGCGGTGGTGCCAAATTCTCCAAAGCCACAGTTTTACGACTTTCAGGCCCTTTTTC
>JAGHTP010000040.1 GCA_018065265.1 Candidatus Cryptobacteroides aphodequi
GACTTATGAAGCATTGAAATAATCTTATTAACATATTTATAATCAATTTTTTACAATTATGAGCAAATACGCTGGAACAAAAACAGAACAGAACCTCCTCGCTGCTTTCGCAGGTGAGTCGCAGGCCCGCAACAAGTACACTTACTTCGCATCAAAGGCAAAGAAAGAAGGCTACGAGCAGATAGCTGAACTCTTCCTCAAGACCGCCGACAATGAGAAGGAGCACGCAAAACTCTGGTTCAAGGAACTCGAAGGAATAGGCTCGACAGCCGAGAACCTCGCTGCCGCAGCTGACGGTGAGAACTGCGAGTGGACCGATATGTACGAAGGCTTCGCCAAGACCGCTGAAGAGGAAGGATTCAAAGCTCTCGCAGCCCGTTTCCGTCTCGTGGCAGCCATCGAGAAGAGGCACGAGGAGCGTTACCGCGCCCTTCTGAAGAACGTTGAGACCGCTGAGGTCTTCAAGAAGGCTTCCGTGAAGGTTTGGGAATGCCGCAACTGCGGTCACATCGTAGTAGGCGAGAGTGCGCCCGAGGTATGTCCTACCTGCGCTCATCCTCAGAGCTACTTCGAGCTCCATATGGACAATTTCTAGTATTCGATTAGTATGAAAGTCGCTATCGTAGGAGCAAGCGGCGCCGTTGGTCAGGAACTCCTGAAGGTGCTTGAGCAGCGTTCGTTCCCTGTGGACGAGCTGTTGCTGTTCGGGTCGGAGCGCAGCGCCGGTCGCAAATACACTTTCCGTGGCCGTGAGGTGGAAGTTCGCCTTCTGCAGCACGGTACGGAAGATTTCAAGGGCGTGGACATTGCGTTCACGTCTGCGGGTGCAGGCACTTCGCGCGAGTTCGCAGCCGACATCACCCGTTTCGGAACGCTGATGATTGACAATTCCAGCGCGTTCCGTATGGATGCGGATGTTCCTCTGGTAGTGCCTGAGTGCAATGCCGCCGATGCCCTTGAAGCACCGCGCGGCATAATTGCCAACCCGAACTGTACGACCATTATGATGGTTGTGGTGCTCAAACCCATCGAGATGCTTTCGCACATCACCAACATCCACGTTGCCAGCTACCAGTCGGCTTCGGGTGCGGGTGCGCAGGCGATGGCCGAGCTCGAGCAGCAGTACCGCGACCTGGCCGCCGGCCGTGAGCCCGTGGTGAACAAGTTCGCCTATCAGCTCGCTTACAACGTGATTCCGCACATCGACGCCTTTGCCGATGACGATTACACCAAAGAGGAGCTGAAGATGTACAACGAGACCCGCAAGATCCTCCATTCCGACGTGCAGTGTTCTGCAACTTGTGTGAGGATTTCGGCTCTGCGTTCGCATTCCGAGGCGGTATGGATCCGCACCGAGAAGCCTCTTTCGCCCGAAGATGTGCGCAAGGCTCTTGCCTGCGCCCCGGGCGTGACGCTTCAGGACGATCCGGCGAACAAGGTTTATCCTATGCCTCTCTTCACGGGCGGTAAGGACGACATCTATGTAGGCCGTGTACGCAGGGATATTTCCGACCCGAATGGTATAACACTCTGGCTTTCAGGCGATCAGATACGCAAGGGCGCGGCCCTCAATGCCGTGCAGATTGCGGAGTATCTGCTCTCTGAAGGACGCTTCAAATAGACCGATGAAAAAACTGTTGCTTATTGCCGTGCTTGCCGGTGTGTGCGCTTCGGGTGCATACGCCGGTACCGGCATAGGCTCGCTGGCCGGATCCTGCAGTGCTTCAGCGGACGGCTCTGCCTTCAGCGTTTCAGCGGACGCCTCCGCCCACCTGGGGTCAGGCTCAGCCCGCAGCGCTTCCGCCTCCACCGCTGACAATCCGCTCAATGCGGTGAAGATCATCTTCCTGTCTTGGGCGACCGGCAGCACGAAAATCTCCTACGAGCGTGCGCTGCCATCTCACCACCAGAGCGCCGAGCTCTGCGCCAGCCTCATCTGCGCCGGCTACGACAAGTACGACAACAATCCGCTCGGCTTTACGACCCGCTACGCGCACAAGTTCTTCCTTGCGTGGAACGACGAGCGCTCGCTGAACGGCTTCTACGTGCGCCCCGAGCTGATGTGGTCGCGCTACACCTACGATTCGCACCAACTGCCCGGCACACGTAAGCTTGCCAATATGGGCGCGCTGCTCGCCACCGCGGGTGTTCAGTGGAGCTGGGGCCATTTCCTGGCCGATGCCTGGTTCGTAGGCGGTCCGGCAATAGGTACTCCGAATTCGGAGACTCTCTATCACCACGGCTTTGCGCTGTGGAACTATCTTGGTACACGCAACGAAAACATTGCAATGAGCTTCAGCATCAGGCTGGGCTATTGCTTCTAAGTACTGTCATATGAAAGCCCGTAACCTGTTGATTGCGCTCGACTATTGGGGTGACACCTTCGATTTCTCGGTCAAGGTGGCCGGTTCCAATGCCAGCCCGGACAGCCTTTGCTTCGTCCTGGACCTCGATGCGAAATTGGCAGGCAAGAAATATTCGGCTGTCAACAGTTTCAATACTTTCGAAGGGCTTTTCGACAAGGACAATCATTTGATCACCATTCCCAAGGGCCAGGTTTTCAGCCGCCGGGAAGGGTATCTTGAAGGCTATGGGCTCAACGGCTGGAACGATGCCGATCCGCACGTTGCCACCAGTGCCAACGAGGATATTCTGATTTCGGTAAAGCCCGACTGCAGTGAGATCACTATTCTGAATGCCTTCGGCACGCAAAAGCAGGGCACTACCAACTGGACCACTATCTATGCGGTAATCTGACGCTTACAGCGCAATAGGCTTGATTTCACGATGTTTTCTTTATTATTATTCCTTTTCGGCGCCCTTGCCATCTCATTCCTGTGCTCGATTCTTGAATCAACCCTTATGAGCACGCCGGTTTCGTACCTCACTATGCTCGAGGAGGATGGAAACCGCGACGCGGCAAGGCTCAAACTCTACAAGCAGGATACATCCAGACCCCTTGCGGCAATACTGTCGCTCAACACCATAGCAAATACCATCGGCGCAGCAGGAGTGGGCCGTCAGGCTACACTGGTTTTCGGCTCGGCCTGGTTCGGTGTGGTAAGCGCCATTACAACAATACTCATTCTGGTCGTCTCCGAAATTATCCCCAAAACCATAGGAACCAGTTTCTGGAAGTCATTGACCGGCTTCGCGGCGAAATGCATCCGTGTTCTGATTTTTATGATGTACCCGCTTGTGCTGGGCATCGAGAAACTTCAGAAGCTCATTTCGCCTGCCACTGCCGACATAGCGATTTCACGTGAGGAAGTAGGCGCGATGGCCGATGTAGCCGAGGAATCCGGCGAACTCGAAGAGGATGAGAACGAGATCATACAGAACCTCATAAACATTGATGAACTTACGGCGCGCGAAGCTATGACGCCCCGCGTTGTGGCTGCCATAGCGCCCGAATCGATGACGATCAAGCGCTTCTACAAAGACCGCCGCTTCATCCATCACAGCCGCATTCCCATCTACGCCGACAACGACGAATACATCACGGGATACATACTGCGAATCGATGCCCTTCAGCTGATGGCGGAAGACAAATACGATGTCTGCCTCGGCGAGATCAAACGCGACATAGACAGCTTCCAGGAAGACACCACCATAGACAAGATATGGGATGCAATGCTTGAGAAGAAAGAGCAGATTGCGGTGATAATCAACGAGTACGGTTCGTTCCAGGGCATCATCACGATGGAGGATATCATAGAGACCGTGCTTGGTGACGAGATAGTCGACGAGCATGACGCCGTAGAGGACATGCAGCAGCTCGCCCTCAAGAAGTGGAAAGACAACAGCACAAAATAACGTATGAAAAATCTTTTCTTTTCGATTGCGGCAATTGCCGTGTGCGCCGGTTCCTGCGCCCCGAAGAACGAGGCCGGACTTAAAGGATGGGACCTGCAGTGGCAGGAAGAATTCAACGGACATCAGCTCGACTCAACAGTATGGAGTCTGCCACCCGTTGAGGGGATGACAGGCTGGCACTACGGTTGTGTGGCCGACGAGCGTACCTGGTCGCTGGAAGATGGCATCTTCACCATCAAGGGCATCAAGACCGATGATGAGGAATACGGAGTGCGCGGCTACATCACTACTTCAGCCCTGACTTTTGGCAAGAAGGCATTCCCCCTTGCCGTTGAAGGGCAGCGCAGCCGTATGGATGTTCGTGCCAGGATGAGCAAGGCCGCCGGTTGGCAGCCCTCGATCTGGATGACCGAACCCACGGGCTACCCCGAATTCGCCGAGATTGACGTTATGGAACAGATCAATTTCGAAGACAGAGTATACCAGACCATACACACGCAGCAGAGCATTCAGGATCCCCGCAGGCCCAATGCCAAGTTCGTGGCCATCGATCTGGACCCGACCGAATGGCACGTCTATTCAGTTGTAGTTGATTGCGAGAAACTCGTCTATATGATTGACGGCGAGGTGACTATGGAATATAGCGCCGAGGAGTTCCCCGACGAGTATCCTTTCCCCGGACACAGCTACTGCCTGCATTTGCAGTCAATATTCGGAACAGGCTGGACCAACAATGAATACCGTGGCGACGGTCCCAGACCCGTTCCCAACGGCGAAGGCGTTCCTTGCTTCGTCAGCTACGACTGGTGCCGCTTCTACACGCAGCCCATCAAATAGCAGTTCTTGCTTTACTGCCTCCGGCTTCCGACGATGGGCATGTGTTTTTGCGGAGAAATTTGCAAAAACTCCGCTCGAGCAGGCCCGAGTTTTCCGAAAAAGGGCCTGAAAGTCGTAAAACTCCGCTCCGCAGCCCCGAGTTTTCCGAAAAAGGGGCTGAAAGTCGTAAAACTCTGCTCCGCAGCCCCGAGTTTTCCGAAAAAGGGGCTCAAAGTCGTAAAACTCCGCTCTGGTATCCCCGAGTTTTCCGAAAAAGGGGCTCGAAGTCGTAAAACTCCGCTCTGGTATCCCCGAGTTTTCCGAAAAAGGGCCTCGAAGTCGTAAAACTCCGCTCTGGCACCTTCCTTGATTTCAGCCTTCTTCCAGGAAGGTCTCGTCTGGCAGGGCAACAGGCGCGGCGAGGATGGCCGTTTCCCGGAGCCACCCGCGGCCGCGCCTGTAACCGCCGCGCTTCGCGTTCGCGCGGCGATGGTGCCAATTCCTATAGCCTTGGCCTAGTTTGGAAGAACAGAAAGCCCTTGGCCACCGCAACTCAGCAACTCTGATTTTGTCAGGAGGAACGACAAAACCTTGCCCGTCTCTAATCTCAATGCTTTGGTCTGGCTGCAAAATACGCCAGAACCTTGGCCACCGCGGCCGCGCATAAGCAAACGCGTCCGCTATGAAGCGCCGCTGTGGCGAGTTTGGGGAAAGGGCTCTCCTCGCGGCGCTTCATTGTCCGAATTTGTCCAACCCAAAATCACCTCGAACGTCAACCCCCTTTGCAGGGCCCTGTAGGGCACATCGCTGTTGGAGGTGTAGACTCCGAGCCGACACCTCGCTCACAGACTGCGTTGTATGGCACATTTTGGGCGAAGGTGATTTCGGGTTGGCGCAGCAAGGAGGGAAGTGGAAAATGAAATGCAAATGCGAAGTGCACTGCCCCCTCTATCAGCCGCCTACAGAAGTGTCCATCGCACTTCGAAGCCGAAATAACGGCCGCCAAGTGCACGGGGTACCTTTACGTAGCGTTGGGACAGGGGGTCATGCACTTCGGTTTTGAGTTTCGTCAAAAATGGGAACGACCCGGAAGAATGCGGTCAATTGTGGAACTCAATGAAGCGTGTTGCCTCATGTGAGAGACACAGGATTTTGCTCGTGACCCACTCGCGTCTGTACAACATTTTGTGGATCAGTCGCAAAACCATGTGTGTTTGCAATACGATGCTTTGACAGAGGTGGTGGAATGCCGGAGCGCGGGTAGCGTGGTGAGCGATTTTGAGCGACGCGGATAAAGGCGAGCGTGAGACGGAAAGCCGGTTGCGCGGAGCGCAATTGCGAGCATGTCTGAGCACGAAGTGCGAGTTGCGCAGCAAAGGCCTGGAGTTCACGCGAGACCCGCGTTGCGAAGCATGAGCGAGCCTGCGACCGTGCCCCGGCAAACCCGCCACCATTTAAAAGGTGCTGCCACGCGCCGGCGATATGTCGACGTAGCCTCGCACCAGGGGCTGCGAACGAGCGGTGTGAAAAAGGGCCTGTTTTTACACAATATATTTCCGGCGTGTGTAAAAGGGCCCTTTTCCACACCAACGCATCAAAAAATCCTTCGCGGTGTGTAATAAGGCCTTCTGACACACCGAATTGCAAGCCCGTGTGTAATATGGCCTTCTGGCACACCAATTTTTGGAACCGTGTGGAAGAAAGGGCTTTTCCACCCCAGTCAAATGCCAATGGGATAGGAAGGTCTGCGGGATTGGCACCACCTCCGCGCAACAACGAGGCGTGGCGGTTACAGGCGCGGCTGCGGTGGGCTCTGGGCAACGGCCCTCCTCGCCGCGCCTGTTGCCTTGCCGGCTGAGACCTTCCTTGAAAAAGGCTGAAATCAAGGAAGGTGCAAGACGGGGAACTGAACACACTTTTTTGCAGGTGATCCCATTTTGTTCAGCCGACAGGCTGAAGGCGGTATTTGAGCCAGCGCAGTGCAATGGCGGCGCCGATGCGGTACATTACCCAATAGGTGCGGGCGAGAATGAAGAAGCCCTGCGAAGTCTGAGGTTCGATGCCTTCGTGGCGGATAAGTCCCATAGCGGCGAGGGCGCAGTTGTTGAGGGTCCCGGAAATCTTCTTTGCCTGAGGACTGTCAAGCTTCAGACCCATAAGGTCGCGAAGGACGTGCTCGTCCAGGTCGTCGAAACCGCGCTCACCATAAAGGCCCTTGTAAGTGCATCCCTTGTATGTCGACCAGTCACGGTCCCAGTAAAGAGCTATGGCAATGCCTATGAAAGCGGGCCAGGCGATTGTCGCCTCGGGATAATCGTTGAACTGATAGACGGCATCGGCCACAAAATCTCGCACAAGATCGTCCCACTTTTCATCGATATCGGGGCTGGAAAGGAGTTCCCCTTCAAGAAGGCCCTCCCCGCTACACAATTTGAGAAGACCGTCAAGGAGGGTCTTCTCATAATTGTCATATAATTTCAGATCGGCTTCGTCCATTATTTTATTTCCATAAGTTTCACAGTACCGGGGCAGACGTCCTCCTCGACAGGTGTGAGGTGTATTATTCTCTGGTTCGGGCTGCCGCGGAACAGCAGATGCGTATCGCGCTGCTCGAGAATGAAAGGTCCGTCAACCAGCGTGTCTATGTAGGGAAGCATCTGAGCGAGATGCTCATCAGCCCTAATCTCTTCGATGGTGAACCCCGTCCAGCACCAGATGTTCTTGCCGGTCTCCTCCTTTATGCGGCGGGCCAGTTCGGTGAAAGCGTCCACCTGGTAGAACGGGTCTCCCCCGCTGAACGAAACATTGCTGAAAGAGTCTGCCTTGATGATATCCATCAGTTCATCGATGGTCATCCAATGCCCGTTGGCAATGTTCCACGACTGGGGATTGTGGCAGCCGGGGCAATGATGTTCGCAACCGGCACAGTATATAGACGTGCGCAGACCAGGGCCGTCGGCCATGGTCTGCTGCACTATATCGAGAACTGAGATTTTATTTGTGAACGACACGGTCCTTGAGTTCGGCAAGCTTGCCCGAATTCCAGCGGCTCGTGGTACCTACGAGATATCCGGTGATACGCTGGAGAGTATCGATATTGCGGGAATGGCAGATAGGGCATTCCTCAAGGCCTTCGGTAGCATCCTCGTAACCGCAGTCCATACAACGGTTGCGATTGTGGTTCACTGAGCCGTATCCGATATCGTACTTGTCCATGATATCCACAATGCTCGTAATAGCCTCGGGGTTGTGAGTTGCATCTCCGTCAATCTCGACATAGAAGATGTGGCCCGCATTCTCGTACTTGTGGTAAGGGCCCTCGACCGCTGCCTTGTGCTCGGGTGTACAGTGATAGTAAACGGGAACGTGGCTTGAGTTGGTGTAGTAGTCCTTGTCGGTAACTCCGGGAATCTTGCCGTATTTCCTGCGGTCCATCTTGGTGAAGCGGCCTGCAAGTCCTTCGGCGGGAGTTGCGAAGAATGTGAAGTTATGCTGATAGGTCTCGGCGAAGCCATTGACCTTCTCTGCCATATGCGAGATGATGCGAAGACCCAGCTCCTGAGCTTCCTCGCTCTCGCCGTGATGCTTGCCGATGAGGGCAATGAGGCACTCCGCGAGTCCGATGAAGCCGATTGAAAGGGTGCCCTGGTTGAGCACGCTCTCAATTGTATCACAAGGCTCTAGCTTGTCAGAACCGAGCCAGAGGCCGTTCATAAGCAGAGGGAACTGCTTCTTGAGTGCGGTCTTCTGGAAGTCAAAGCGCTCGTTGAGCTGCTTTGCGGCAATCTCGAGAGCCCAGTCGAGCTTCTCCATAAATGCGGCGATACGCTCTTCCTTGCTCTTAATGCTCATGCACTCGATGGCGATGCGCACGATATTGACGGTCGTGAAGCTGAGGTTACCGCGGCCGATTGATGTCTTCGGGCCGAACTTGTTGCTGTAAACGCGGGTGCGGCAACCCATTGTAGCGACTTCGTGCTCGAAGCGGCGGGGATCGTCAGCCTTCCAGGCCTCGTCACGGTTGTAGGTGGCGTCGAGGTTGAGGAAGTTGGGGAAGAAACGGCGTGCGGTCACCTTGCAGGCGAACTTGTAGAGGTCGTAGTTCGGGTCCTCGGGCAGATAGCTGACGCCCTTCTTCTTTTTCCATATCTGGATGGGGAAGATGGCCGTGCTGCCGTTGCCCACACCTTCGTAGGTGGAGTTGAGGATTTCGCGTATGATGCAGCGGCCTTCGGCCGATGTGTCGGTACCGTAGTTGATCGAGGAGAATACCACCTGGTTGCCTCCGCGCGAGTGTATGGTGTTCATATTGTGGATGAACGCCTCCATACTCTGATGAACGCGGCCTACAGTCATATTGATGGCCTGCTGGATTGCGCGCTCCTCTCCCTGCATACCGGTAAGGTCGTGCTGGAGATAGTCGGGAATCTTGACATCGTAAAGATGCGCGTAATTGCAGTTGTCATATTTCTCGAGCTTCTGGAGCTCTTCCTGGAATGTGCGGCGCACGTAGGGAGCGAGATAGAAGTCGAATGCGGGGATGGCCTGGCCTCCGTGCATCTCGTTCTGCACGGTTTCCATCGAGATGCAGGCAAGCACTGCGGCTGTCTCGATGCGCTTTGCCGGACGGCTCTCGCCGTGGCCAGCCTTGAGACCGCCCTCGAGGATCTTGTCGAGAGGGTGCTGGATACAGGTAAGCGACTTTGTAGGATAGTAGTCCTTGTCGTGGATATGGATGTAACCGTTCTTCACGGCGTCACGTACATCTTCTGAAAGGAGGCACTCGTCAACATAGCTCTTGGTAGATTCCGAAGCAAACTTCATCATCATACCGGCGGGAGTGTCGGCATTCATATTGGCGTTCTCGCGGGTGATGTCGTTAGCCTGGGCGTCGATGATCTCCTGGAAGATCTCGCGGGTCTTGGCCTTTCGGGCAAGGTTGCGCTGGTTACGGTATGCGATATAGCGTTTTGCGACCTCTTTGCGGGGGCTGTTCATAAGCTGGAGCTCCACAAGGTCCTGGATTTCCTCAACGCTGAGTTCTTCGCGGTCAATCTTTGAGATAGTGTCTGCAATTTGAGCGGCGAGAATGATGTCTTCACCATTCTCCGTGACATCCATCGCCTTCAGGATGGCTGCAACAATCTTCTGGTTGTTGAAGTCCACACTGCGGCCGTCACGCTTGATTACTTTTTTGATCATAGGTATTAGTCTTCTCGATGGACTGCAAAGATATAAAGTAAGCCTGTCATTGTTCTGCCTTGCCATCTAAAAAGTTTTCCACAAACACGAAAACGCCCTGTTAACTTGTTTGCTAACAGGGCGTTGTAAAATTATTTAATTTAGAATTATTCTAAATTGTTAACTTTTATGTTTCGTTGTCGGACGCAGTGTGTTGATAACTTTTCAGCAGGCCGTCCACACCAGGACATGGCCGTTGAAAGTCATATATTCGAGGTCGATTTCCTGCTCGTATCCGTCCTTGTCGGTGAAGGTCGCTTCGAGTTCTCCCTCGCCGCGTACGCGGAATTCCTCAATCTCGATCTGCTCGGCGAAATCGACGTTGTACTGGCTGGTCTTTTTGTAAACGGCCTCCTTTGCACACCAGTAGATGGCGAGCTGTTCGTTGCGACGGTCGTCGTCAAGGTCGTCCTTCTCGTCTTCGGAGAGGGCCTTCTTCTCGACAGCGGAGAAGTCGCGAGAGAGCGACTCGCAGTCGATGCCCACTTCGTCGCCTTCGCTCAGAATTATCGCCACATACTTTTCGGTATGGGTGATGCTGATATTGATAGCATTATTTTCGATGTAGGGTTTGCCGTTGTCGTGATGGCTCAGGTAAACCTTCTCCTCGAACATTGCATCAAGCAATGCACGCACGGCAAGCTTCTGCTTGCGTACCGATTCGTTCTTTATGTAGGAGATTTCCTCAAGCTCGTCTGAGGGGATGGACGTCATACTTCGAAGCTCTGCCTCGCTCTCTGAAATTTGCCAGACACCTATGCGCGAATGCGCCGGGTCGTCAAGGTCTTTTGTAAGAAAAAGTGCCATAAATTGTTATAACGCCGCAAAGATAATGATTTTTTGAAAACCACAATTCAATTTGTTATCTTTGCGCCGCTTTTAGGACAATCATCATTTACAATTGATATGAAATACCTTTCAGACGAAAAATTGCTCATTGTCGGCGCCGGCGGAATGATCGGCTCCAACATGGCGCAGACCGCCCTTATGCTCGGCCTCACCCCCAACATCTGCCTCTATGACATCTTCGAACCCGGCGTTCACGGTGTTGCAGAGGAAATCTATCACTGCGCATTCGAAGGTGCCAATGTCACCTGGACAACCGACCCCGCAGTGGCTTTCAAGGATGCCAAGTACATCATTTCTTCCGGCGGCGCTCCCCGTAAGGAAGGAATGACACGTGAAGACCTGCTCAAGGGCAACTGCAAGATCGCTGCCGAGTTCGGCGACCTCATCAAGCAGTACTGCCCAGACGTAAAGCACGTCGTTGTAATATTCAACCCCGCTGACGTTACCGCTCTTACCGCTCTCATCCACTCCGGCCTCAAGGCAGACCAGCTCACCAGCCTCGCAGCTCTTGACAGCACCCGTCTGCAGGAGAACATCGCCGAAGCTTGCGGAGTAGCACAGTACAAGGTTACCGGAGCCCGCACATTCGGCGGACACGGCGAGCAGATGGCAGTTTTCGCCAGCAAGACACTCGTTGACGGCAAGCCCCTCGCAGAGTACAACATCGCTCCCGAGAAGTGGGAGGAGATCAAGCACGAGACCATCCAGGGTGGTTCCAAGATCATCAAGCTCCGTGGCCGCAGCTCATTCCAGAGCCCTGCATACCAGGCCGTGAAGATGATCGAAGCCGCCATGGGCGGTGACAAGTTCACCTGGCCTGCAGGCTGCTACGTAAACTGCGACAAGTGCGGTTACAAGAACGTTATGATGGCTATGCCTTCAGTGATCGACGCTACCGGCGTACACTTCACAGCACCCGAAGGAACAGCCGAGGAAATGGCAGCTCTCCAGTCTTCTTACGAGCACCTCTGCAAGATGCGCGAGGAGATTATCGCTCTCGGAATCATCCCCGAGGTTGCGAAGTGGAGCGAAATGAACCCGAACCTTTAATATATATATAGGACAGTTTTAAAGCCCGCATGCATTTTGCACGCGGGCTTTTCATTGTTCGTCCAGCACGAACGTACTCTAATGGGTGAAAGTCCCTAAACCGCCCTGATAGTGGGAAGGTTACAGCCAAAGGCAAGGGTGTCCGCCGTGAGAC